>CAMAVF010000041.1 GCA_945861445.1 Planctomicrobium piriforme
CTCGCTCTCCTTTAATGAGGCTAATGCAATCTTCGCCTTGAACGCTGAACTGTGATACTTTCTCGCCTTTCCCATCCACGTCCTTCCAGAAGCTCGGTGCCCAAAACAGAGCATATTTCACTGTCCAGCTTTCTGGGACCATCATAGGGTACTCATTTTTGATCGCCGGACGATAAAAGCCGAAACCAAAAGGAATGAAGAGGATGGAAAGGATGAAGACGCAGCAAAAGACGGCGTAATCCCCCAGGAAGCATTGGACCATTTGAAGTTGAATGGTTGGTCAGTGTTGGATCCTCAACTTCAGACCGTGGTTGTAATCAATTTCCCGTTGGCGAAGGATCCGAAAAGTGAACGCCGGCTTCGAGAAACTATGAAGAACGGGCCCAGAACAATCGATGGAAAGCCGTTGCAAGAATCTCTTATGGTGACCGTCACGGACCTAAACACAAAACGCACGGAGATTCACCCTGCTGCCGGGATTTTCGTCAAGAATAAGTCCGAAGTGATGCTCAAATGCCTGTTTGTGGCGGATGGTTATGCGGAGGTGACGATCCACCTGCCTTTGGAACAACTCACGAAAAAGCAAGGCGAAATTGAAACCTGGTACTCGTCTAAGAGCATCGCAAACCTGGGGCACTGGACAGAAGGAATGAAATTCAAGATGGCACGAATCGAATCGAAAAAGTGATCCGACTCACCAGGGACGTCGGTGCCGAGTCTGGCCTTCTTTCCAGACCTCGGCAACCGGCGGGCGCCAGCACCAGGATTGGGTGGCGGTCGTCCGACTTTGATTCGACGGACGTTACAGGAGTGCGATCTCGCGAAGCACATCAGCGAAAAGCCAGCCAATCTTCAGTCTACTGCACTCAAGCCGCCCGTACCAGAATTTTCGTACTTGAACACATATGTCGCGAGATGTCGATGGTTTATAATCCGATCAGAGGAAGTGAGTTATTGTGAATGTCGTCATTTCCTATTCGAGTGTCGATAAGCCATTCGCGCTGAAATTGGCTCGAGCGCTAAAACGGGTGGGCGTTACAGCATTTCTCGATGAAGCACCGGAAATAGCAGGCGGGTTGTCGTTTCCCCGCTCACTTGGGGACGCCTTGTTAGAGTGTCGCGTTCTGTGCCTCTGCCTGTCGCAGGCATTTGTTAACTCGCCATGGCTTTCGCGTAAGGTGGATTCATTTCGTCGCTTCAACACCGATTGTACCATCCTACCGTGCTTGCTTGAGACGGTTTCACCGCCACCGCTTTTGGTCGATTTTAGGTGCGCTGACTTCTCGATTTCTTTCACCGCGGGATTCAATGTTTTATTGAGTACTGTCGAACTGCAAAAGGAGGTTGTCCGGCAGAAGCTCGCGGAGATGCGCAAAAAATGGTTTGACAATCTGTTGCCTCCGAAATACCAAAAGGAGTTCCTCCGAGACTTTGGATTGAATGGCGCCGTGTACGCGCTCGAATATCAGCCGAATTGGTACCGGGAATTGGTGTGCCACCAAATTATCGAAAACCGTTCCGAAGATCACAGTGCGCCGCACTATTTCTTGACCGACCTTGGGAAGTTGTTTTACGCGCATCTGGACGCTTCCAGGTAGCCCAGTTTGACATTCAGGAATCATCATGCTTCAAAACTTCCGCCAATTTGCGATTTATCTCGTGGTCGTTGGTCTATTGCGGGGAGTCGTCTCGCCAGGAAGTGGCGTCGTAGTCGCAAATGAATTGACTCCGGCTACCCGTGCTGACTCGTCGACTGACCAGTGGGCACCTGCAACCCTGATAGTCCCGGGCAAAGTGCTGGAAATTACCGACGGTGGAATCGGTGCCACCACGTGGACAATCATCATCACACGAGTTGACCAAACCACATTTCATGGTCTCGCGGACAAGGAATGGTTGATGGGGAATCGGTCCATTGTGTCCGGTCTCGACATCCCCAAAGTCCCCTCTCGGGTGGAGGGACGAGTGCTGCCGAACGGACTGGCGTTCGATGTTTTCAATTACCGCGTCGAGGACGCCCGCGAGGCCATCGATTTGTCGTGCGAAGGCAAGTATTCTCAAGGCAAATGGGAGATTGAGAAGAGTCAGTATAAGCAGAAAACAAAGGCCTATCTGGGCCTTGGTCAACGTATCAGCCGGGAAGAAGCCGAGCAGAAAGATGCGGCACGGCGCCAGGCGGTCGAGCAAGGGATCAAAGATTGGCAGGCGATCCGTGCCGCCCTTACGGAACTGCGATCGCAAGGACATTTAATTGATACATACGGTGGAATTCAGCCCGATGGAACTGTGGCTCTCTCCTGGTCCGACGAAGCCTATGTCGATTCGCCGCAAGGCCGTGGACATATCATCAAGAAACTGACTGACTATTCGATTTTGTCTGGGTTGCCGAAACTGGAACGTCTGAGGTCCATGCGAATCAGCCGGCCCATGCCTCAAGAAGCCTGGCAGCAAGTCAGGAAACTTCGCCACATTGGTTCAATAACCTTCATCGGTAGATCTGCCCCTCGCGGAATTTCGGCTCTCGCCGGAGGTCCGACCATCGGTGCGCTGAATGTCACCGATGCGAGCCCGGCAATTGTCGCGGAACTCGGTAAGCTCGACCGCGTCGCTGGCTTGTCGATCCAGCTCGATAATAATGATTCTCAGCGAGCCGGAATGAGTGTCCTCGCGCCCCTGGCGCGGATGAAAGGCTTGCGGCAGTTGGAGATTTCGAATCCGCCGAAAGAGGATCCTGACGCGATCTTTTCGTTGCTCCACGATCTCGATGCCCTGGAGGCATTTAGTGCTTCCGTAGACTTGACTCCGGTTGGAATCGAACATCTGCAGTCTTTCAAGAAGCTGAAATCACTAAAGATCGGAAGCATGGAAGCCCGGGACATTGCAAAGTTTTCGCATCCTACGGTGGAGCATCTGCAGATCCGATACTCAGCAGATATCAATGACTCTCATCTGGTGGAATGGACGATTCCACCCGCCTTGAAGAGCCTGGTACTGCCGTACTGGATTCCGGGCGATCACCTAGCCTACGCCAAACGATTGCCGCAGATGTCCGTACGCGAACAGGCGTGTTACGAGATTGTTCGGATTCTGCCCGAAATGTATTCAGCAATTGAGAAGGCGGCCTATGGGAGAGTGGAATTGCGGGCATTGGCGGGCATGTTTGTCTATTCGCGCAAGGCCGATGAAATTCCGCAAGCAAGGTCCATCGCCGATGACCTGTTGGACGCGGACCTGACAAATCGGCGGGCTACGCAGAGGCTCTTGGGAAAATACATGCGCGAACTCGCCGAGTTAGTTTTGGACGTTTCTGGCAAGCTGGTGGCAGAAAAGAAGATGCCGCTGGAGAATGGTTTGGCGATTCAACGACTCGCGTACCAGTATTGCGGCAAATGGAACAGAGATTTCAAAAGCCACCTCACGCCGGTTGACATTGCAGCGTGCGAGCAGCAGCTCGAATCGCTTAATGCCGTTCTGCGTGAACTGCAACAGTAATGGATAATGGAGGCGCAGGGAACGCCAACGGTCACGATCAAGTGAACGTGACGGGCACCGTGACCAACTCGTAACCACCAGTCGACGGCAGTCCGCAACCGCCGATCGAAGGCAATCCAGCAGGGTGCCGGAGCATGCTCTCTGCCACCCTGTTGTTTTCGATGGGTTCACCAGGAGCGACCCGAGTCTATCGACGACTCTCGAAAACCGAAAACTTTCTGACGATTCGAGTCTCGTTGCCCTGTCGATCCTTGACTGACACGGTTAATTGTCCGGCGGGCAGTTTGCTGAGTGGGCTGCGTAGGGTCAACGACCATACTCCGGGGGATTTCTCGCGGAACTGTTCGGCGAGATTCTCGCCGGCCTTGTGGCCCTCGAGTTCGAAGTCCGCGACCACGCGGAAGGTTCCCGGTTCGATCCCGGAATAGAAGTCGTGCATGCCAATCAGGATCTCGTTGACGGGCGCATTGGAGCCCGGCAACGGCAAGGTCAGGGCCAGGGTCGGCCGGGCGTCGTCCAGCATCCAGCCGAAGCCGCGGGCTTCAGGCTGGTCCGGGTTGAAGTCCAGATCGATCGGACAGCCAAGGTCAATCCAACGCAACATCGTCAGCCGGTCTTCTTCTGATAAAGCCTGTACCTGGCCCTTCGCGACTGCGGCCGGGGGCGGCATGATGCTGCCTGTGTAGTCCAGATCGAGCCTGGATTTGTGCTGTTCGACGGAGACCGTTTTTCCCTGATGCACCAACTCGCCCGAACCCGGTTTGGACTCGGAGGGGTGGGTCTCGTTCGAGAAACCATCCAACCGTTTCCCAAACAGCTTCCAGACCAGCAGACTGCGTCTCGCCTGCAGCTTGCGGATGTAGCGCGACGCCTGCGGATAGCCCCACGAATCATAACCGACTGGACGATGTCCAAACTTCGCTCGTTCGTCCAAAGCGAGGCGGTAGTAGGTGCCCGGAAACTTGCCGTAATGTTCGAGCTGAATCAGGGTTTCATCATCGTCCAGCACCAAGCCGCCGGCGGGCTGCGGTGATTTCGTCGAGTGACACCCATTGCAGCTCCGCTTCAGAATCGGCTGGATATCACGCAAGTATTCGACGGTCGCCACTCGGTCCTGATACCGCAATCCGGTCTGGTCGGCGGCGTCCCATTTGGCGCCCGATTCGTCTTTCGACTTGGCGGTCAACAACGGGATCCGAGTCGTTAGATCGAAGACTTGATAGTCAGGACGTGCCGCAAACGTGTCGGCGAACTCTGTCGGTTTTTGACTATGCGCATGGCAGCCGCCGCAGTCGTGTCGGATTTCTCCGGCTCGTAGCTGGTGCCAGGTTTGAGACATATTGAGTAGCAGTCCGTCACGATCAATCGTCTGAAACGTAAAGACGACGTCGGCCGGAATGCGGGCCAGGAAGCTGGTATCCGGATTGTCGTCCGGATCGAGGGGCTGGCCTTCGGCCGTGAGTTTGGTGCCGCCGTTTTTTGCATCCGGCTTCACGAATTTTCGGACGGGGATTTCGCCGAGGATCCGCAATCGCTCCATGGCATGACTGTGAAACATCCGCCCCGACTTCGGCCCATTGCGGCGGTCCGTGGTTGGCTCCATTGCCAGAATTCGAATCGCATGAATGTCCGAGTTGTCATACAGTCCGGCGTCGCCACCCTGATTGTGCCACGCCACCGGCATCCCATTCCCGTGGCTGGTGAACGCATCCAGATCGCGCCACGGATCGTTGCCTCCGGCATAGGTGGAGGTGACCTTGCCGGGAGGCACAACGCCATTCGGATAGGATTCCCGCTTATACATGCTGGAAGAACCCACCAGTCCGAAGGGAGTTCCCGGTGGCAGCCATTTCGATTTCTGGCCGTCATTTGCCAGCCGCGGCAGCGTCGCCGGTTCCTTGACCCCGTAGATCTTATCGTAAGAGACTACGGCTCGCGGCCAGCTTTCGTTGTACTGCGGATCATTCTTGATCAACAGCATCTGCCCCGGCTCAGTGACGACATCTCCCTTCTTGATGAGGTAGATGCCACCATCCAACTGCGGCAAATAAGGATATTGGTGATTGACCGGACCGGGCGACCAGATGGTCAGCAGATGGTTATCCGGCACTGCCGACGGATGCGTGACCTTGCCGACCGACGGAGATTTTTTCTCACCCAGGATCGAGGGATCGGCGGGGCCTTCATTATTGAGCGCGAACGGCGTTAACGAGACGGCACCGGTCGGCATGAACGGCAGGCGGTAATACTTGCCCTTGCCGTTGTCGAATCGCCCAAACCGCAGCGGCTTGTTCCGTTCATCCTGCATAAAGGCCGGTCCAAACGGCGCGGACCCTGGCGGCGGTGACAGCGGCAGTTTGATGTACGCACCAAACCCGCTGTTGTTCTGGTTGTAATACTCTTCCACCACGATCGATCGATCCGACAACTGGGTCTGGAAATGGAAGCCGTTGGAAGCCCCACCTGGATCGAACGCACTGATCAGCGGCGCCCAGTTGGTGCCGTCAGGATGGATGGTCCAGGTCCCCCAGGAAATTTCACTGCGAATGCCCTGGGATTCCAGGGTGCTGAACATGATCCGGCCGTCTGTCAGCACGACAGGATGCAGAGCACCGGCAATATTGAGGTGACCGATCTTTTCGATATTGTTGGGGTCTGGATCGCGCGGATCGACATCACGATCACTGTCGTCCATGACAAAAAGTTGCAGCGCGATGGCCGGATATCCCTTGGAGGGACGATAGCCATCACGATTGCTGGTAAACACAATTCTCCCGCCCGGGAGTGGAAACGGTCCCATGTTGAAGACACCATAATTAAAATGGGTCTTATTGTCTTGAGTTGACTTGCGATAATCGTCAGACCAGGCGGCAGCACCCGTGTTGGGCGTGAATTGCTGATTGGTCAGTTGCACGATGCGCCGCGACGCGAGATGGATTTTAAAAATGTCCGCACCGGCGGCGGGCGGCGACCATTGATCTCGCTTTTCGAGATCGTAAATCAACACGTAATAGACCCATTGTCCGTCAAACGAGACGACCGGATCCGTTACCGACCCACGGCCCCCGGCGACCAGCAGTTCTTCCTGGCCATTGGGATGCAGCAGCATCAGGTCGGCACCCGGTTCCATCGTAACCGGCTGCGAGAAGTCGGTATAATATCTTTTGTGAACCTGATCGCCAGCGCGGCGGGCTCGGACGTAGACGATGTCGAAGTCGTAGTTGATCGAGGAATCGGTCGAGATGTGGGGCGGAGTGACGTTGAGCGTTCCCTTGAACAACGGTTCTTCGGCCGCCCGCAGGACGTCGTTCCCCACGACCGTGCAAATCAAGACAAGTAGACCAAACTTGACTAAGCGGGTCATCATGCACCTTTGAGCGAAAAGGGAGACTGACTCGTGCCTGGAAACGGCGGCAGCGGCGATTGACGGCCGGTTGGAATTTGAAAAATTGCGTGCCCGGCGAACTGCATCCGGTGCGATTATAGACGGCAAATCAGAGTTTCATCAATGAATGTGTTCGCCTGCATTTCACATTTGTGGAACATTCAACTAAGATTCCTACGTCATAGTAGTGTGTGCGCCAAACAAGCGAATCGCTGACGATTGGTGCAGGGCAGAATCCCAAACAGGTTTTTCGAGGTCGATTGCAGGTTGTCCCCTGACATCACGACAGGCCATTCGGCTTGACATTCAGGATGGCCTGCATCAGAGTGCATAAACCACATCGATAATCTTTTACGCAGGTGGCATTCCGTTTCAAACTTGGATTTAAATCAAGACATGACTGCGGGACAGGCCAGCCTCGGCATTGGCCTGTCGTCTGGAATTCTCAACATTCCGCAGATTTCAAATTCGTTTTTTCAGTTGGATGCTGTTTGCAGAAACCTCTTCGACAAAAATACTCCAGACGGTAAACGCCGGCTGGAAAGCGGTGATAGTGGGCCAGCGATTGATAGATTTCGGATCTCAGTTTGGACTGCCAAGCAAGACTCACAAAAGGGACAACAGCAATGAGACAAAAGCCGGTTTTGACACAGCGACAGGAAGAGATCTTCGAGTTTCTGAAGGAGAAAATCCTCAAGCGTGGCTACGGCCCGACGGTTCGCGAGATTGGGACTGAGTTCGGAATTCGTTCTCCGAATGGCGTCATGTGTCATTTGAAGGCCCTGGAGAAGAAAGGGTTGATTTCACGCGAAGCGCACATGGCCCGAGCCATCCAACTCGCCAACCAACCCGTCTCGCGATCAGCGTTGGCTGATGTGGGTCGCCTGGATGGGACCAACCCGCTGGAAGCTCTGGATCGGGGCGACGAATCAGATTTCGCCCCCTTATTCGAGAACAGCGACAATTTTGCGGTGACGGCAACGGGCGAAACGCTGGTTGATGTGCATGTCGCGGACGGCGATACCGTCATCCTGACACGCAGCAAGAGCGCTCGCGATGGCGACATCGTGCTGGCTTTGGTCGACGGTGGAGACCCCGTGTTGCGCGTCTACCGCAAAGACGGCAGCCGTGTTCGACTCGAAGCCAGCGGAAAAACCAAACCGATCATTTCCAACAGCGTCCAGATTCTGGGCAAGGCAGTCGCCATCATCCGCAAGTTTTAAGGCGCAACCAACGGGAACGTCCTCGAGGTGCCCTCACGGGCGCTCGAGGTCCAGGCCGGTTGTCCGGCCTGGTGTCTGGGAGAATGCGCGCGGCGACTGTCCCATCACGCAGGCTTTGTGGAATGTCAGAGTTTGCCGCGCCCAGTTAGAGTTTGCTTTCACGAGCCGCTGACCGGTGTGCGACACGGTACCACAATTTTTGCAATCACGACTTGCACCGTTTCGTCGTGTTGATCGCGCGTCTCGCAACGTAGCGTCACAATGCCGCGATCGGGCCGCGACCGTGAGCGTCTCAGATCGACAATTTCGCTCACCACGCGCAGAATGGAATCGGGGGGTGTGGGCTTCGGCCAGGTGATCTCGCACCCGGCTCCGATGATCCCGCCGGCAATGGTCAATCCGCTGCCTACCAGAAGTCGCATGGTGATCGCGGCGGTATGCCAGCCGCTCGCCACCAGCCCCTTGAAGCGCGTGTCCCTGGCCGCGTCGGCGTCGGTATGAAACGGCTGTGGGTCGAATTCCCGGGCAAACCGCTGGATTTGCTCAGCATCGAGTTGATGTGTCCCACTGAGAAACTGTTGCCCGACTTGCAGGTCTTCAAAATAGAGCGGATTTCCCTCGCGCGGCTGGTTCGCGGCTTCCATGGGTCGGCTTTCTGCATCGAACATTGAGATCAGGGCATCCGTTAGACCGCCAACAGAAAAACAGCCCGGTTGCTGACGAGCAACCGGGCTGTGAGTCCCATCTTGATGATACGCCGTGATGCTCTACTTGGCGGGGGCTGTCACCGCGGCTTGTGCTGTGACGGCTGGCTTTGCCGGTTCGAACGTGGCGATCGGGGCGGCTGTGACGGCGTTCCAGACGCGCACGATTCCGTCCTCGCCACCAGCGACAATCACCTTCTCATCGGCACTGGCCGCCACTGAGTACGCATAGTCGGCGGCCGCTGGGAAGTTGCGGAAGTTGCTGCCGTTGTCGGCCTGGTGGTAGCGGACATTGCCGTCGCCGCCGCAACTGATGATATTCGCACTGCGGCCGACCCATTGGATCGACGTCACCTGCTTGGCGTAACCGGCGATCGTCCGTTGTTGCTCGCCCGTTTCGACACTCCACACCTTGATGGCATTGTCGGCACCGGCACTCACAACCACCGTTTGATCGGGCTTCCAAGTCACGTCCAGGACGTGATGCGTATGGCCCTCGAACGACTTCACATGCTTACCCGTGGCGACTTCGAAGATCTTCACGAACTTGTCGGCCGCACCCGACAGGATGTATTGGCCATCTCGCGAGAATTCCAGGCCGAACACCGTATCGCTATGTGCATCAACGATGTTCTTGACGAGAGTCAGGTTGGTCATGTCCCAGATCATCAATTCACCGCTGCGCGACGGGTCTCCGCCGCCGGTCGCCAGCAGCTTGCCGTCGTCGCTGAAGTCGAGTGCCAGCACGCGATTCACGAACGGCGACGGTCGCAGATCGAGAGGTGCGTCAGCCTTCGGCCCCAACTGGCCGGCGAGTGTCCATGTCGGATTGAGCGACCAGACCTTGACCGTTTGATCGGCGGATCCGGAGATCACGCTGCCATCGGCGGTAATGGCCAGGGCCGTGATCGGGCCGGCATGGCCGACGAACAGGTCCAGGGCTCCGCCATCAACCGTATTGTAGGTGTGGACCATGTTGTCATCACCAGCCGCGGCCAGCAATTTGCCGTCCGGCGAGTAGGCCAAAGTCCGCCACGGCTTTTCCGTCGCGGTGGCGGCCACTTGACCGGCCTTCAGGTCGGCATCGCCCTTCATCTGCTTGGCGATTGCCGCTTCTGAGGTCGTCTTGGACTTCGCCACGGCATCGGTTTGCTCCTTGACAGCCTTGTCAGCCAGGTCGGCAGACTTATCGGCGGCCACCTTTGCATCTTGCGCCGTCTTCAATGCGGTATTCGCATCGGCCAGAACCTTTTCGGCATCCGCCTTGGCCTTTTGCAAGGCCGCGTCGTCCTTCTTGTCATCGAGTGCCTTCACGGCCGCAGCCAGCTTCTCGGTCGCTTCCTTGACTTTCGCTTCGGCCGGCGCGATGGGTTCGACAGCCTTGACCTTGGCTTCCGAGGCCTTCTTCGCGGCTTCGGTACGCGTCGTCAATTCGGTCTCGGCCGCCTTGATCAGGTTGGCCGTGTTGGTGACGTTCGCCTTGTTTTCCGCATCGTCTGCCGTCAATTTGGCAACCAGCCGTTGAGCTCGCAGGTCACCCTTGATCTCACCCATCACCTGGCCATTGGCCGCGTTCCACAACCGGGTCAGGTTGTTGGCACCCGAGGCCGCAACCTGTTGCGCATCGGGGCGAATGGCGACTGCCGTCACCGGTCCACCCATGTCGAACGCTCGGACCTGCGTGGCATTGGTGATATTCCAGATGCGGGCTGATCCGTCTTCGCTCCCCGATAGAATCTGACTATTGGGCGGCAGGAAGAAGGCCAGCGACGTGACCGGCTTGGTATGGCCGGGGATCTGGATCCCACTGACGAGACTCCATTGCTTGACACTCTTATCCGCACCCGCCGAGATGATCACCTTTTCCTGTTCGCCAGTCGCAGCCAGGGCTTCGACCGCACCCGCGTGTTCGCTGAAGGCCTGCGCCACCAGACCCGTCATGATGTTGAAGACGAGCACCTGATTGTTCGCGGCACCACCAGCCACCTGTTGGCCGGCTGCGGCGAAGGTCACACTGCGGACCGGAGCTTCAAAGCCGGCAAACACCGGCTTGGGACCAGCGGCACCATTGCCAGCATTCCAGACCTTGACGGTCTTATCTTCACCACCCGAGGCCAGCCAGTTGCCGTCCACGCTTTGATCGATGTCGTAAACCGGGGCACCATGGTTGGCAGCAAACTGCTGTTGACCATTGGCCACCACATAGCGGCGTACCGTGCCGTCTTCCGAACTGGTGAAGATCGCGTCGCCCGCCTTGCTGAACATCACGTCGCTGATGGCCTTCATGTGACCAGCCAGAGTCCGTTCAATGTTGACGGTCAGGGCGACGATCGCCTTGTCATTCTGACCAATCACCAGCGAAGTGGGCAGGTTACCCGAGAACTGGGCGAAAGCCACACCCGCGGCAATCGGCAGCTTTTGGAGCAATTCACCCGTTGCCACATCCCACACCACGGCGACATTGTCGGCACCCGTGGAAACCAGGCGTGTGTTTTCACCACTGAAACCAACAGTCTTAGCGGCAGCCGCATGACCGGCCAGGGTAAACAGGACCGCACCGTCGGCGGCGTTGTAGAGCTTGATATTGGCATCGGCACCCGTCGCGGCCAGCTTGTTGCCGTCGCGGGTCAACGCGAACGACGTGACCGGCTGCCCATGAGTGATGGCTCGGACTTGAGCCGCATCGGCCGGATTCCAGAACCGGATGGTCCCGTCAGCCGAACCCGAAACGACTTGACCGTTCGGATGGAAGTAGGTCGCCGCGATCGCGCCGGTATGTCCAGCGAAGTTTTTCTGTTCCACACCATCAGCGGCATTCCACAGCTTCAGGAAATTGTCGGCCGCACCGGAGGCGACTTGCTGTCCGTTGGCCGAGAAGGCCACCGCGGTCACCGTATTTGTATGCGCCGCATACTTGGCCACTTCCTTGCTGTCGGCAATCGTCCAGACGCGAGCTGTCTTGTCGGCAGAACCGGAGACGATGCGAGCGTTGTCCGGACTGAAGGCCAACGCGCTGATCGGACCTTCGTGACCCACGAGCGTCTGCGTGACGCCACCGGGGATATCTCGCACCTGGATGGCCGGCTTGCCCCCCACCACGGCGGCGGTCGCCAGCTTCTTGCCATCAAAACTGACTGCCGCGACAGTCGCGGGTTGACCATTGTCGCCAGCCAGCGGCTGACCGGCGGGAACATCCAGCTTCCACACCGCCAGCTTGCCATCGACGGTCCCCGAGACGGCTTGATTGCCACTCGGATGCAGACCGACTGCGGTTACCACATCACCATTGCCTTGCAGCAGGGCGACCGGCCCACCGGTGGCGATGTCCCAGATGCGGACCGTCTTATCGGCACCGCCGGTGATCAACCGGGCTGAGTTCGCACTGAAGCCAACACTCGTCACCGCACCCGCGTGACCGGCAAAGCTCTTGGCGACCATGCTGGTGGCCAGATCAATCAAATCGACCTTGCCATCCGCTGTCGGAACAGCCAGCCACTTCTTGTCCGGGCTGATTTGCAGGGCCACCACGGGAATGGCGGTCGGAGCACCAATTTGCTTGGTCGGAGCGGCCGGAACTGTCCAGACGCGGATCAGATTGTCGGCACCACCGGAAATGATTTGAGTGCTGTCCTGATTCAAGGTCAGCGAGGTCACGGCAGCGGGCGTATCGATCCGCGCCAGGACCGCACCATCGACCGGATTCCATACGCGAATCGACTTGTCTGCGGAACCGCTGACGAGCTTCGTATTGTCAGCCGTGAACTTCAAGCTGCTGACGGGACCAGCATGACCAGCCAGGACCAATCCCGGCTTGCCGTCGGTCAAATTGAACAAGCGGATCTGATTGTCGGCGCCACCCGCGGCCATCAACTTGCCATCGGACGTCACAGCCACGACGGGCACCACGGCGCCGGCCGCAAGATCGAATTTTTTCACATTCGCGGGCCGCTTCCAGATCTTGGTCGCGCGGAAATCACCCGAGGCCAGCGTCAGGCCGTCAGGACTGAACGCCAACGCATGGACGAAGTCGCGATGTGCGGCATTATCGGCATACAGCGGCTTGCCATTCTGTTGCACGGTGCGCAGGTTGGGATCAGACAACTGGGCGACTTGCTGCCCGGTCGGAACGTGATAGATGACGATCTGATTGGCTCGGCCACAGGCGACATACTGGCCATCGTTGGTAATGGCGACCGAATAGACCGCCTTGGCGGTCGCGGGAATCGCCTGCCAGGCAATCTCCACGCCTTCACCGGCGGCACTGGCATTGGCCCCTTCCAGAATCCACTGGCGGAGTATGCCCGCTTGCAGCGGAGTCAACGCAGCCGCTTCGACCTTGTTGGGCAGCGGTGGCATTGCGGGGCCCTTGTTCCGCGTGGCCATCAAGTAGAGGAGACTCTTGTCGGGATCCTTGGCCACCACGGAAGCGCCGCGTTTGCCACCCTTCATGATGTTGGCGACATCTTCCAGATTGAGATTGTTCTCTTTGATCGCCAGGTTGTGACAGGCGATACAATTGGCGTCGAGGATGGGGAAGACATCCTTCTCAAAATCGACCGGACGACCGAGATTCACGGCCGCGGGAACAATCACATTAGCAGCGGGCTTTGCGGCTTCTTGAGCGAAAGCGACACTCGCACTCATCAGACACAATCCCAAACCGATCGCAAATCGACACATAACCGACTCCTGTATGATTCGTTGCGGGGCCGCGCGCCCCAGCGGTAGTTCCTGGTGGTGTGGTCCGCAGCTCTATTGGCTGCAGTTTGGCAGGCTATTTGGAAATCGTAATGGCAATGGGTTGATCCACGGCGGCTTTGCCGTTGAATTCGCCGGTGGCATGGACGACCAGATTGGCCAATGCCCCTTCAGTGGCATCAGCGGCAGCCTGAATCACCAGCACACCTTCGTTCTTATCTTCGGGAATGGTCACGGCAGCGGCACTCAATCCGACCACGCCCGGCGGCAATGGCAGGGTAAGTTCGACTGGCCCCTTGAAGCCGTTGATGCGAGCTACGGTGACCTTGACTTCCAGCTTCTCGCCACGCTTCAGCGCCCCATTGTTGGGTGCAGCCACCGCCAGCGTCGCGAGACCCGGCTTGACAGTCACCACCAATGATGCGGACGGAGAAAAGACGACAATGTTGACGGGCTTGGAAGCCGTTTCGGTATCGGTCGCCTTCTTGTCCGCCGCAGCCTTCGCTGCCGTTACGGCGGCCAGTTTTTGGGTCACTTCGGCGAGCAGCTTGTCAGCGGCTACCTTTTCTTCCGCTGCTTTCTTGGCCAATTCAGCGGTATCAGTCGCAGCCTTGTCGGTCAGCACCTTGGCGTCGGCGGCTTTCTTGGCCGCGTCTGCGGTGTCTACGGCAGCCTTGTCGGTTACCACTTTGGCATCGACCGCTTTCTTCGCGGCAGCAGCAGCATCCGCGGCCACCTTGTCAGCAGCCACCAGGGCCGCCTTCAGGTCCTGGTTGAGGGCGTCCTTGTCGGCTGCTTCTTTAGCCTTGGCTGCAGCGGCTGCGGCTGTCTTGGAGACGGCGTCGGTATCCACTGCCAGCTTGTCGGCTGCGACCTTGTCGGCTGCGGCTTTCGTGGCTGCCGCAGTAGTATCAGTGGCGAGCTTGTCCGCCGCTGTCTTGGCATCCAGTGCGGTCTTCGCCGTCGCCGCCGTGTCGGCCATTTTCTTGTCGGCCGCCGCCTTGTCGTCGGTCGTCTTCTTGTTGAGCGCTGTCGTATCCACGAGCAACTTGTCAGCGGCTTCCTTCTCCTTTTTGGCCAGTTCCGCCGCTTCGACATTACGCCGATAAGGAATCGTCGCCTGGCTCTTCAAATAGATCGTGTACGTTCCCGCCGGAGCGTTGTTCTGTACGAACAAGCGAGTCAGTTCGGCATCGGCTCCCTTGGCGATTGGCTTGGCTTCCAACAGCACATTCGCCGGTTGACCCAGGAACGTCAGCGTGACGGCGTCATCAAACGCATTCCGCTTGACCAGCTTGACGGGGACCAGAATCTGGCTCCCCTGGTTGACTTCAATCTTCGCCGGCGCATCGGCCAGAACTTGATAGGACGCCAGCTCGGTGTTCACCGACAACACGAGATCGCGAGTCATCCGCGCGATCGACGCGATGCCCGCACCACGGTTCCAGACCACCGTGCCACCGCGTGCTTCGCGCACGACAGCCTTGGGCGGTGTGCCCATCGGAGCCACGGGATCGGTGATCTGAGCCGTCCCGACAATCTTGATCGGGCCCTGCCACGGCGCCACGGCATCGGTCGAGCTGAAGACAAGCGTCGTAGCGTTCTGCCCGGGTCCAATGCTGGCCCCCTTGCAGGTCACACCAGCCGGCAGACCTTCAGCAACGATATCAATCACACCAGCGAAACCATCCTGGCGGAAGGCATAGACTTCGACCAGCACGTTGTCGCCCTTGCGCAGCACCAGTTCCCAGGGATCACCCACCGTCAACTGATCCTGTGGCTTGGGAGCGATCGGCAAGGCGGCCAGTCGATAGTCGGGCCGCTCGGGGCGAATCGCCAGCCGGTAAGCCATTTGCGGGCCGCCGCGGCTTTCGAAGTAGCGGTCTCGCAAGCTCACTCGAAACTTGCCGTCGGCCGGGGCCACAAAGCGGAACGCCGGGTCGTTGGATAACGTGTCAAATACCAGCGGGCGCACATTCGGAGCCGACTCGTCCAACGCCGTCATTCGCGTGACGGTCTCCATTCCCTTGTCGTCCACGACCACGCGATCCACAGTCAAGAAGGGATCCACCGTGCCACCGTTACGTTCGCCGTACACGTCCAGCCAATAGACCTGGTTGGCCTTGGCTTCGAACGTCAGGAAATCGATATCGCCACGGGCCTGGAATTGACCGACATACTCACCGGGCACGGCGATGACTTGCGACATGGCAGGTACGTTGTTCGGTTCGACTTCCTTGACGATGGGGCCCGATGCGAAATAGACCATCACCGGATTGGATGTCCCGGCCGGGCTCGCCAGGGTATAAGTGATCCCATCGACGCCAGCTTCTGACGGCCGCAGATTCTTGCCAGCCTGTTGCACCGCCGGCGTATCCGGCAAAGCGATCTTCACAGCGAGTTGTTCGAGCGCCTGCCCGCCAACCTTGACGTCACTGGGCTGTCCACCCGGCAGATTGCGGCCATAGACGACATAGTCGCCCGTGGTGTTCGGCAAACCCGATGGCGGGAAGATGTAGTCAGTGTGCGGCCCGGTATGGATCGCCAGACGATAGAAGTGATCGGCCGATCCGGCATACAACGAGTCATACAGCTTCACGAGATACTCACCGTCAGCGGGAGCCGCAAAGTCGATCATCGGTCCGGCAAACTTGTCGCGGCGGACCACCAGCAATTTGCCCGTCGGCGAGTACAACTCCAGCACGCCGTCCAGCTTCGAGTCGATTGAGCCGCAGACGCATTCCATCAGCACGCGTTGTCCCTGCTTCAAGGGAACCTTGAACCAGTCGATATCGGTTGCGGCGTTGGAGCGACCATTGATCAACGTATTGACTTCGGCTTTGGTCGCCGTTTCTCGCGTGTTGTTCGGTTCAACTTCTTCGACTTCCTTGCGATCCCCGACGACAAAACTGCGGGGATTGCTCACACCGTATTTGCCGACCGAGCGCACGTCATACACGCCCGGCGGAACGGCTCCGTCAGCAGTCACGGTGAAGGTATTCGCGACCGGCTTGCCATCGGCCATGTTGACCTTGGGCACCGCCTTCAGTCCGGGATGCGAAAACAGCAACGCGGTCGTATCGTCCAGATCGACGCCATTGGCCAGCAACACGTCCACCGGCACGCCCTTCTGGCAGCCGGGCGGAAAGACCGCGTACAGTCGTGGTTGCGGTAACTGGGCCCAGACCGACGTTGAACCGATCACAAGTTGACCAAGAGCCACCCAGCACGCCATGCTGGCTGTGCGACCACGTAAGAGACACCGCATCGTTTATCCTCCTGAGAAATCGGGAAGTCGCCAGGCGGGCGGCCAGCATCGTGAGTCACGATGGGCCAGGCCAGTGTGCCGAGCTTGATTCACCGTTGAGCCGGCTGGGTCTGCCACGCTCGTCCGCGAATCAATCCTTCTGGATTTTCCCAGACACTCCAGCCCTTGTCACTGGGACATTCTCTGCTCACCAATAAAACAGGCGCCGAGGGGTCTCACGGCGCCTGTTGTATCAATCAATAGGCTCTGTTTAATGATTAAACAGGAACTCTTTCGTGTTAATGAGGGCCCAGATAATGTCCTCATAAGCCAGCTTCTTGTTGGCTTCATTCTTCGTGATATGTGCCAGAGCGATGTTCAATTCGTCCTGACCGGGTTCACGCGAATAGACCCAGCGGTAGAGTTCCTTGATCTTGTCAGCGTCCGCACGTTCTTTCTCACCCGACAAGAGCGATGCCCGGCCGGTGCCGCTGGAGATCTTGTTCTGCACTTCGCTGCTGTTCAACAAGTGCAGGCTTTGAGCCAGGTTGGCTTCCTGCGAACGCTCGCATTCGCAAGCCGTATCACCCTGCGGTTGACCGAAGACCTTCAGGAAGTAGGGTCCGATCGACGGGTCAGCCAGTTGCACGGCCCGGGTCCCCTGGGGCAAGCCCGAGAAGTTCTCCGAGGTCGCGGTCACCTGGTGCAGTGCGTCGTACAGAGTTTCCGCCTTCAGGCGTTTCGGATAGTAGCGTGAGAAGTTCTGCTTGTCCTTCAGGTTGTATTCGTTCGGCAGCGAGCTCAACTGATAAGTGCTCGACTTGCAGATCGTCCGTACCAGATCCTTCATGTCGAACCCGCTGGCAATGAAGTGCTGGGCCAGAGCCTTCAGCAATTCCGGGTTGGCCGGAGGATTCGTTTCGCGCATGTCATCTTCGGGCTCGACGATGCCACGGTCGAAGAAGTGCTTCCAGTAGCGATTGACCAGGGCATGAGCGAAGAACGGGTTGTTCTTGTCAGCCATCCAGTCGACCAGGAAGTGCCGCGGATCACGATCCACGGCAATGTCCATCGGGTTCGTTCCCAAACCGGTCGGCTTGAGGTCCTTGCCACTGCGCGGATTCTTGGCCGAAGCCAACCCATCGTTGTGGAAGACCTTCTTGTCACGAGCCGCATTGACACCATTGGAATTCTTCACACCGACGCGGCTGAAGAAGGCACTCAAGCCGTAGTAGTCATCCTGGCTCCACCGTTCGAACGGGTGGTGATGGCAACGGGCACATTGAATTCGCAAGCCCAGGAACAACTGAGCCGTATCTTCGACCTGCTCATTAACCTGAGTCACTTCGCGGTACCAGATGACAGCCGGGTTGAATTCGGGATCACCCGAGGCGGTCAACACATCACGCACGAACTGGTCGTAGGGCTTGTTTTCGTAGATGTTCTGACGAATCCACTGATGGAAACCGAGAGTCCCCTCCAGATCGCCAGCACCGCGTTTCTTATTTCGCAGCACCAGATTCCACTTGTTGGCGAACAGGTCGGCGTACTCTTCAGAATCGACCAGTTGATCGATCACCTTGTCGCGTTTCGCCGGATCGGTATTGCCGATGAAGTCGCGATCTTCCTGCTCAGTCGGCAGCTTGCCGGTGATATCGATATAAACGCGACGCAGGAAGGTCCCGTCATCGCACAGGGCCGAGGGCGGGATACCCAACAGGGCCAGCTTGTTGAAGACCGCTTCATCGATGAAGTTCTTCTTCGCGGGGATATCCTTCATCGGGGCACCCAGCGGAATCGTCGACCGGAAGACCGACACCTGACCCTGATACCGGGCCATGATCGCCACTTCACCAGCGAGATCCAGCGTCTTGACCATCGCGGTCGGGGTGACTTCGGCCATTTCCGTATCATTGGGCTCGTAGAGCGCCATCCGCGTCACATCTTCGGTCGTCCCATTGCTGTAGGTAGCCATGACCGTGATCTGCTGATTGGCACCGCGATCCATGACGCGGCCTTCAGGCAGACACTTGATGCCGGTCACGATGGGATCTTCCGGAGTGCCATACGGCATGCCTTGTTCGATCCAGCGAGCAATCAGGCGATATTCGTAGGTGTTCGTGTCCATGCGCTTGCCGCCACCATGCGGCGACTTGCCGATGGGCTTCGTCAGCAACAGGCTCTGGCCCGGCGACGACGGGAACAACCGCCGACCACGACCTTCCTTCACGAGGAACTCGTAGTCTTCGTCCGGATAGAAACCGAGAAGACTCAGCTTGAAGCCGTTTTGGCCGCTGGCCTTGCCGTGACAACCGCCACTGTTGCAACCCAGCTTGGTGAAGATCGGGACGATCTGATTCTTGAAGTTAATCTGGATGTCGTTCTTGAAGCCCGTCACTGTGGTCGTGACCGTCGCAACCATCCCGGCCTCATTGCGGGCATGAATGGTTACGGTGCCATCAGCGATGGGGGTCACCATGCCCGTGGCATCGATTTCCACAATTCCGGCAGGCTCGGCCGTGTACTTGGCGGCGCTGGTGATATCACGCAGTTGGCCAGAAGAGTAGACGCCGGTGACATACAGTTGTTGTCGGGCATCTCGGCCGCGGATGGCGAAACCCTTACCGTCAAGGTTGGGTTCGATCCGTAGCGACTGCAGCGTGCCGGGGTCGCCCAGCCCTTTGGCTTTCACCACCTCCTGGGCAGACGCCGCAGAGAGGCTGCTGAACGAAATACCAACCGCGACACAAGTCATCCATCCAATGTGACTGAGACGGTTCATCGAGGTCTCCCGAGGTCTTCTCTGTGGGGTGGGGCGGCTGTCTACTGTGGTTGGGCACCCGATCGATTGGTCGTATTGACCGCTTCAATTCGGACTCAACATCTCCAACGGACAGCTTACACTTGGGGGCACTTACGTATGCGGCATGTTCCGTTTTGCCATCGGCCGCAGTCAGGTTCAAGCACGGCGGTCAATAGCAAAGGCGGGAAGAGTCAGCAACCAATTATATTGACAAACTCTTGTTCGAGGCCAGTACCATCCATCGAATTATGAGATTTTACTCAAACTCATTATTCGGCAGTTGCGCTATCGTCAACATATCAGCATTCGCCACTATGTCAACCCAAGTCCGCAATTCTTATCAACTTTCCTCAAGATCAGAATACCCGACCGCATCCAGAGAAGCGTCATCGCAAGCACATCCGACGCGACCGCATTGCCCATTCGAGAAAGATTGGCCACGACTTCCAGGTTGATTTGCAATCACACAAGCATCGGTATTCGGGGCTCGTGGAAAGGGACGCGTGCATCTCTGAGTTTCGTGTGAAAATTATGGACTTGGTGCAGAAAACTCTTGACAATCAAATCTCAATAGTGGAATACTGGTTGGCAGTAGTCTTTCGACTTTCGTTCCAAGTGCAGCCGACTCAGGCGTTTCGACCAACAAGTTCAGATCAGTTTGTCGCCCACATTCTTGAGGCGACGGTTTTTCTATCTTCATTTCATGAGGCTAAACATGCGAAATCTGAAGAACAAGCAGGGGTTCACGTTGATCGAGTTATTGGTGGTAATCGCCATCATCGCCGTGTTGATTGCGCTGCTCTTGCCAGCCGTGCAACAGGCGCGTGAGGCGGCCCGACGCAGCGACTGCAAAAACAAGCTCAAGCAAATCGGTTTGGCACTTCACAACTATCACGACGTATCAAATGTTTTTCCGTTTGGATGCGTTGATGGGAACAACGCTCCGACTTATGGATTTGGCGGGTTGGCCGCAAACTGGCGATACAGCATTCTGCCCTATCTTGAGCAGCAACCATTGTTCTCCCAGTTGGTGGCTCTCGATCGAAAGACGCTTAACTCTTCCCCAGACAATAGCTCTGCTTGGATGACTCACGCAGCGCAACAGCAAGTTATCCCTGTATATATCTGTCCGTCGGAATCAGTTGGCCCAATTACCAGCCGTAATCAGAACGGAGGCGACACCACCTGCCCCACGTCGTCTGCGATGTCTTCATACCAAGGTAACGCATCGACATTGGCTCCGTCCGGCGGTGGTACGGTCGGGTACTATGGTGGACACGCCGGCGCTGGCAACGACCTTCCTGGAATGTTCTCTCATTATCCAACACGTGTCAGCATGAATAAAGTTACCGACGGCACTTCAAACACGTTGTTTGTCGGCGAGCGAACTGGCGAGAAGGCAGATGCAACTTGCGGCAGTACGACATATTTTAACGGATCAAACTACATGTGCTGGATGGGCCAATTCGGTTCGGTTGGTTCGACCAATTATACGATCAATCTCAAATGCCGCACCGGGTGGCAAAACGGCCTCGCGTTTGGCAGCATGCACACCGGTGGAGCACACTTCGTCATGGTAGATGGTGCCGTACGTTTTCTGAGCGAAAATATCAATACTGGGACGTATCAAGCCCTGTCAACTCGCGCCATGAACGAAGTCATTAATGGTGAGTACTAACCCGGGCACAAACCTTGTTCCAAGACACCTGTCAGTCTAAATCAGAATCACGTCAACGAACCAGAAGTTGAGCGGGACGATTGCTCGTGAAGTCGCGGTCGGCGATCGTACCGCTCAATTGATCTGGCAGGTTGGCAGGGCCGTTCGAAGGCGGTTTATCGCCGCCGTACTGATTCGGGATGGCAGATCGAGAAGGATGAGTGTCTTCATCAGGCACAGCGTGTCGACTCCGGCATCCGTCACGGCAGTATTATCCAGTCCCAATGCTTTCAACGTACGGCATTCCAGTAAGTGCTTCAGGCCGGCATCTGTGACGGGTGTGTCGTTCAACCCCAGAGTCGTCAAGTGGGGCAGTCGCGACACTTCCATTATTCCTGCATCACCGACCTTCGTAAAACGAAGATCCAACGTATTCAAATTCTCCAGCTTGGCCAAGGCGGGCATACCTGTGTCGGTCACCTTGGTGTCGACCAGGTATAAAAACCGCAGCGCCGTCAAATGACTCAACGCCGCCAGTCCTGCGTCACCGACTTTGGAACTTGTCAGTCGCAATTCCTCCAATTGCGTCAGGCTCTGCAAGTGCCGCATGCCCGCATCAGTCACTGCGTTTTCTGTCAGGTCCAGCACCTTGAGATTCGTCAGCCCTGCCAGCGCCGCCAAGCCTTGGTCGCCCACTTCCGTGCCATTGATATTCAGTGTTTCCAAGGTGGTGAGTTCACCAACCACGAACATCCCGGCGTCAGTCACCTGCGTCTCGGAGAGGCTGAGCGTCGTCAGATGCTTGAGATTTCGGAGTGCTGCCAGACCTGCATCCGTGATGCAATCCGGCAATCCCAGCAACGTCAACTGCTCCAGTTGACCAATCTCCTTCAGGCCCGCGTCGGTGACCTTGGTCTCCCACAGATTGAGCTCCCGCAGTTCTGCGAGCTTATGAAGCAGTGGCAGCCCCGCGTCACTCACTGAAGTGTATCGCAAGTCGAGTCGCATGAGCTTTGAGAAGCCACCCACGACTGCCATCGCAGAGTCATCCACGCCAGTCCGGTGGATGTCCAGCCAGACAAGCTCGTCCAACTCGCCGAGCTTGGAGATTCCCTTCGAAGTCAACCTCGTATTCGAGAGGTTAAGCTCTCGGAGGTCGCGCAACTGATCGAAATACTCCAATCCCTTGTCGGTCACCTTGGTTCCTCGAAGCGTCAGCCCTTTCAGGCTGGTCATCTCGGCGATTTCAGTGATTCCGTCATCGGTTACTGCCGTGTTTTCTAAACTTAATCCGTACAATTGATTCGACTGTGCCAGCAGCTTGACCCCTGCATCGGTGATCGCTGTTCCCTGCAGATAGAGAAATCGCAGCCCCTTCATCGCAGACAATGACTGCAGTCCGCGGTCTGAGACCTGGCTGCGATTGAGATTGAGGAACTCCAGATGGGGCATTCCTGCCAATGACTTCAGTACCGCATCGCCGGCTTGAGTGTGATCGAGCTCCAGGCGCCGCAGATTGGTAAACCGATTGAGATTCAGCGAGCCAGTGTCGGTGATCTGCGAGCCAGTCAGAGTGAGCCACTCCAACGACTGCCAATCGGGCAAATTGCGAATTTCCGCATCTTTCAAAGGACTGCGGTAAGCGTTAAACCGCCGCAGATGCGGAAGCTTTACCAAGTGAGAAAAATCGTCGGGCTGCAAGTCACCGCGAAGTTGTAGCGCCAGACCGACAACCTGCCCGTCCGGCAATTCTTCCACCTGTCCACCACGTCGAGCAAACAGTTGCTTGGCTTCAACTTCACGGGCTGTCGTTGAGTCCAGTGCATCCGCTGCCAGAGCCTCAGGTTTGGCCCGCGGCTTGCGACGCTTCACGGAACGATCGCAACCGGTCAATGCAATCAACGCCATCAGCCCATACAGAACCAGGCGGCTCATGTTGCCCCCCACAGGCTGACGTCACTGGCCAGAACAGGAACGACTTACGGGACTCATCTGAGATTCATCCAGTGCATTTCAAATTCTATTGCCGGCTGGCTCACAGCAGCCGATACCGTCATTGAGGTCGGCCGAGCAGGGATTGCTTAGCGCGGCTTCGGTCCCTGCACGTCCAGATTGACGACGCCTCCTTTGCTGTCAATCGTTGTCTTCATTTTCGATGTGACAGGCGACCGATTGGCCGTCGGAATTGTCCCTGCTGCATTCGCCTTCTTATCTGTCGGTTCGGCTTCGTCAAACCACACGATGTACTCACCTGGCGTCAGGCCATCCTTGACCTTATGGGTCATGGCCGCATACGAGCCATCAGGCCCAATGACGGCATGACCTGGTAACGATTTCTTGCTGTCCACCGGAGTGAAATTGACAGTTCCCCCCGCTAAAGGTTGCCCGTTGACGGTAATCTTTCCAGAAACTGGGACGGGGGACGGACCACTGGAGCCGCCTGAGCAACCTGCCGTCGCAAATGAGATTAACAACGCCAGTGTCAAGACGCACCGCAAGTATCGATCAGGGGCAGGCATCGGTCGGTTACTCCAGAATCAGTGAATAGCGAAAGCGGACAGAAGGGATTGCTTTGAGGCTACAATTCGATTGACGAATTATCAAGCGATCCGCTTGGCCGAACTTGCAAACTCTCGGTCAACCGAGCCTATTTGAAGGACTGACGTGATTTTTGAAGGACTGACGTGATTAAGGTTGCAGGAAGATCTGCAGTCCTCGCGAGACGGCGTTTTGTCACGAGCAGTTCAATCCAACTGCCGCATCACAGAAGACGAACGCCAATCTCAGTCGTCGGCATTGTTGCAATCACGAATCTTCACCAGCGTCACGCGGTTTCCCAGAGCGTTGTACTCGATGACGTTCATGAACGCGCGCATCAGCATGATGCCGCGGCCCCCCGGGCGATCGAGATTCTCGTCGTCGGTCGGGTCTTCCACTTCCGTGGGATCGAAGCCTGGTCCTTCGTCTTCAATCTCAATCTGGACCTGATCGTGCGTCACTTCGCACTTGATACGCACGTGCTTGTCCGGATCCATGCCATTGCCATGTTTGATGGCATTCACCAGGGCCTCTTCCAGTGCCAGACGGACACCGAAGACATCGCGCGGGGGATATTCCAGATCTTCCAGGCACTTCAAAATGCGTTCATGGACGGCATGACCGGCCTCCGTGTCGCTTGGAATTCGCACCTCGAACTGATCATTCCGGGCCATAGTGATAAGACCAGCTTGCTTCCGGGAAGCGACGTCCAGAACGGTTGCAATCACCCCCTGCAGTCTGCGGTCGACGGAGGGATTGGCACAACGTCGTCAGTGAGGCTTTACCGTCGAAGTGAATTGTTCCGGGATTTCGTCCACCGTTATCCGTTCAATCTGCAGTCAACAACGTCAAGTTGAATATGACTCAGGATTGAGACCTGTCGATTCGCCGAATGCGGCGCATGTGAGAGTGGAACCTCTAAGATTCACCCGCCGAATTCCGCCTTCAATCCGAATCTGCACCGAACGGTCGACCCACCGCATAGAGCAGCCGGCAATTACATGCCTTCCAATGCCTTTTCCTGGTTCTCTTTGATGTCGAACAGCTTGTTCAGACGCGTGATGGCGAACACTTCATAGATGTCCGGCCGGATATTGCACAAGCGCAATTTTCCTTTCGCGGCCTTCACCTTCTTGTCCAACGTGATCAACTTGCCCAACGCAGCGCTGGACAAGTATTCGACGTTCACAAAGTCGAGCACGATTTTTTTGCGACCATCGGTATCGACCATGCCAAACAGCTGGTTTCCGATGATCTGAATGTTGCCTTCGTCGAGAATTTTCTTATCGACAAACTTGGCAACCGTCACGTCATTGACTTCTTCGATATCCAAACGGCGTTGACCGGCTGACATTGGGATCGCATCCTTATCTAAACAATGGCCCCCGCGTCGGCCGAGAAGTCAGCCTGTTGAACTGCTCGCGCTCGCGGTGAATTGTTGTGATGGCAGCGGCCACCGTCAAAAACCACAGATCGGATGGTCCCGAAACGAATCGCCGTCCTGAAGTCTTGAAGTTCGCTGCCACTGTCTTGGATCATGGCCCTTCAATTGCTCTCTGTCAAGCGAGAAACGCTAGGGAACAGCTTTCCGAAGGTCCAATTTCAGGAGAACTTGCGCAGTTTCGGCATGGGCGATCTAAACCCTTTCCAGCCCCATTGCGGATCAAGTCAATTAACTCTCCAGCGTGAAATGAACTTCGATTCCGCATCGTTCTGCCTCTAGCGATTGTAGCGCATGCAAGATTCCAGATTGTGGACACTCTGGCCTCGCAGCCTCAGCAATCCCCAGAACACGAGCTGACATCAACCGCCGTTACAATTAACATATCCCTGAGCAGCAGTGTTTGTAGCCGCATTCGCCAGAATGCGGGCTTGGGGGACACGCTCCCGCCGAGCTTTCTTAATTGCTGGTTGCAAATTGTGGTGAAAGAGGAACATCAGAGATTTTCTTGGTGAGCCCAGTCCCGTCAGGGCTGGGGTGGGGTAGTGACCTTGATTGCGGATCGATGTGACTCGATGTTGGTTCTGCAACGGGAGTCTGTACCCTACCCCCGGCCTCACGGCACGGGGCTCACCTACACTGAAACGCGAGATCACGTGCGAAGGAATTCCTCGGTCATGAAATCCCTCCAGGCTTTGTACATCGCCCTGATCGTCTGCGGAGTCGCGGTATCTCAGGCTGCGGCCCAGTCCCCGGTGGGCGCAGGATCTCAACGCAGTGCGCTGGTCGTGTTGATCGGCGGCATGGATTCAGACCCCACGCCCGAGCAGATCGCCGGCAAGTCGCCGCGCCATGCCGGCAACAGCGGAATGTACAGGCTCCGTGGCGATCTGCACTCACCCCGCGTCGCGACTGAATACTTCAACTGGAACGGCACGCGAGCCAGTCGAATCAACACGAAGCCCGCCCCGCAAGCCGCCGTCATCGCCGAGACCATTCGCCAGCACGTCCGCCAGCATCCGCGAGACCTCGTCATTCTGGTCGGCAACAGTTGGGGCGGACACACCACCTGGGAAGTCTGCCAGACATTGGTGGAATCCTCGGCGCCCGTCGCGATTGATTACGTCGTCTTTCTGGATCCCTCGTCTACCGGTCGCGCGAACGAAGCCCGTCCGAAACATCTGCCCATCAACATCAACCGTGCCACCAATTTCTATACGCGAAATCTGTTTGGCTGGCGCAAGTGGCCCCGGGATGAGCGCATCGAAAACATCGATCTGGGTGACGAGCGGTCCGGATTCCAGACACCCGACGGCCCCGCCTACAACTCCACGTTCGATTTCAAGGCCCATGTGGCAGCCGAATGGGACGAGCGAATCCACGCGGCGATCCACAAGCGAATCACCGACCTGGTGGCCCCACCCACGCCAAGTGTCGCGGCCGACAAACTCGCCCCCGGCGGTGCGCCCGCACCGTGACGTCCAGCGGCAGAACTGACGAATGTCGAAATCCGAATGAAGCAAAAATGACCAAATTCTGAATGATGAATCCGACTGACGAATAGAGACCATGTTCCTTGGGATGTGGTCATTCGTCATTTTTTCGTCATTCAGATTTCGTCATTCGACATGGAATGTGTAGAATAGGTGGAAGCAACTCGGGGGGCGAACGGTTTCGACTGGATCGCCGGTGACTTGGGTGGCGTGCCGTGGTTGATCAGATGGCCACGTAAAAAGCTGATCAAATAATAATTGCCAACAAGCAATTTGCTCTGGTTGCCTAGTAATAGGTAGCCCTGGTCCAGGAATCCCTGCCTGAGGAGTCCGAAGACCAGTCGCAATATCAGGCTGGCTCCGGGTCAATGCCCACTACGCCCGGAGCAAGATTGGTGGTGGACTAGCGGCGAGAAGGCCTTGTTCGTCGAGCCTTCCGCAACGAGACCAATCAACGAACTACGCACGTAGAGGCTCATTTCCAAGCATCACAGGACGCGGGTTCAATTCCCGCCGCCTCCATAATCAGACCACTTGCGAAAAATTCGTAAGTGGTCTGATTTTTTGTACTTACGCCATTTCTCATGCTCTGTTTCTCGGAGTTTTTTCGGCGTAATCTTGCCAAAATGGTCTGGTAGTGGTCTGATAGAGCCTTGTTTTGTATCACAACAAGGGTTCTAAGTGGCTAATCAGACCATGCGCCAAACCAAGTTGAAACCAACCAAACGGGGCTATGTTCGGAATCTGGGTCGGCTCGCTTCCGGGAGCCAAGCCAAGTTTTACCTCGGCCATGAACGATCTGCCGCCCTCGCTCGCCTAAGCCAAATCACCGCGCTATGGCAACAGGTGGAAGAACGCCAGCGGGAGCGAACCGTCGAAAAGCCTGTTTGGGACGAAGAGAGCCTTCGGGCTGCCAGGGCCATCGAGAAAGGGGAGTCCTTCTCTGTCTCGCCTCACCAGTTCTCTACCGGCTTTGAACAGGCTGAGAAGTATTTCGCTCGCATCAATGCACTCCAGCAAGCTGGCG
>CAMAVF010000042.1 GCA_945861445.1 Planctomicrobium piriforme
GCTTTCAAAGATTGCCTCCGGCGGACGCCGACCTGCGGTCGTACTCGGCTCGGCGGGAGCCTCGCCCTCCCGAATCTTCCCTTTTTCAACACGCTCTGAGGTGGGGTAGCGACTTTGATTGCCGATTGATGTCACTCGATGTTGGTTCTGCAACGGGAGTCTCGACTCTACCCCCGGCCTCACGGCACGGGGCTCACCTGGTCGTTCCGATAAAATCACGCGTCTCGGCGGTGAGTTCCTGGGAAGCGTAGCCCGACTCTCTGAGTCGGGTCGTTCATCCTCCCGACTCAGAGAGTCGGGCTACGGGTCGGCCGGGGTACCCTCTGGGCTGGACTGTGACTCTGATTTTTGGGATCACATCACACGGTGCAAGTGAGTCGCCAAAAACCATCCGGCTTACGCCGGACGCTCGCCTGATCGCGGGTCAAAACATTGGGCAGTTCGGGGGCGCCGATGGGATCGGATTGCGTCCCAAGACGAAGGTGCGGTTCATCTTGGAGCGATGTGAGCGGTTTCGGAGACCGGAAACTCTGGGGTTCATGCGTTGGACTGATTCGGCAAGTCATCGGGGGTGGAGTATCGTCAATGGTGAT
This sequence comes from Planctomicrobium piriforme, assembly GCA_945861445.1. Lineage (GTDB taxonomy): Bacteria > Planctomycetota > Planctomycetia > Planctomycetales > Planctomycetaceae > JAKFVC01. The sequence goes on from CAMAVF010000042.1 coordinate 594, forward strand.
TAAGGAAGAGGGAGGTGGGGCAGCAAGGACGGAACTCGACAGGAACCCAGCGCGGGCGTAGCCCCCAACCCAAGCCAGCACCAAGTCTCCGACCTAGAATCATTTTAAATTCACCACGGAGACACGGAGAGCACGGAGTGATCCTCTCTGGGCTCTCCGTGTCTCCGTGGTGAATCCTGATCGTATTCTGAGTTAGGAGTGATGTTGCACTCTATTTCAAATCTTTGCGCCAAGCAAAGAGTTCACGGGTGTGTGGCACAGCGGATGGATCGTCGGGGATTGGGTTCCGTCACGGACATCGGACGGTGTTACCGCCAAAGAGATCGAAGACGTGAAGATGGAGAAGCTGACAAAGAGGGCGAAGATGTCGAAGGTGTCAAAGAATTTGAACGTGTCGGAATTCAAAGATGGCAAAGATGCCGAAGATGTCGGAATTCAAAGATGGCAAAGATGCCGAAGATGTCGGAATTCGAAGGTGGCAAAGATGCCGAAGATGGCAAAGGTGTCACGGGACGATGTTGGGTATTCCGTTGATGGCGCCCCACTCGATGGAACGTCTGCCTCCTGAAGACCCAGGTTGCACAGCAACCTGTGCCACCCCAATGGTTTACGGCTGAAGAGATTGAATCTGAGGAGATGGCGAACATGGCAAAGACGGCGAAGATGTCGAAGGTGTCGGAATTCGTAGGTGTCGAAGGTGTCGTAGGTGTCGAAGGTGTCGAAGGTGTCGAAGGTGTCGAAGGTGTCGAAGGTGGCAAAGATGTCACGGGCTGAAGAACTCGAAGATGCTGGGTGGACCAGGACCGGATCATTCACAGTCTCCTCGGTGAGGAAGAGGAAGCGGATCGCTGCTCAGTAACCCGCAGCGTAGAGAACTCGGGGCGTCTCGAATGCGGGGGGTTTAGCCGCTAAATGGTGGGGCCAGCGAGTACGGGCTGAAATCCGCACGGCAAGCATCGTGAATCGGAGCGTAGCGACCTGAACTCCCCCCCTTTATAAGGGGGAGTAGGGGGGGTACGAGCGTCGTCCGAGTCGCGATGCAACAGTGGTACGCTCCGACAGAAAGCGTCAAAACCTCAGGTATTCCAAGCGTTGGCAACAATCCCTACCCCCCCGACCCCCCCTTATAAAGGGGGGGAGCCACGCTTCGCTTCGCTCAGTTTGGAAAACACTCCACCATTTAGCGGCTGCACCCGAATGCGGGCGAGCCACGGTGGATGACTCGCGGGGGGTGGGGGCGTTATGCTATGAAACGGTTCACTCGCAGCGTCGAAACACTCACGAAAACCACTTCACGATTGAAGCTATGTCATACGCCTCCAGTCTGTCCACCAGTTCCGACACCATCACCGCGGTGGATTCGGTGTGCCGCAAGGTTCGCTCGGGGTTGAATGTCGACACTCCAAATTTGGCAATCCTGTTTTTGACTCACGCCCACGCGGGTGGATTTGATCAAGCGGCGGCTCGTGTGCAGGAGGCCCTGGGTTGTCGCGTGCTGCTGGGGTGTGCTGCTGAATCGATTGCCGGCGACGCGGAGGAAATCGAGGGTCAACCGGGGGTCAGTCTGTGGGCGGCTCATTTGCCGGGCGCGGTGCTGGAGCCGTTTCAGTTGCAGTTTCGGTCGACGGCGGACGGCCTGGTGTGCGACGGGTTTCCGGAATTTGCCCCTGCCGAGGCGGCTGAGATCAGGGCGGTCCTGTTATTGGGGGAACCTTACTCCTGTGCGGTGGACTTCATCATCGAGCAGTTGCAGGATATGGCTCCAGGGGTCCCGTTGCTGGGGGGGATGGCGAGCGGCGGGCACGGTCCCGGGCAGAACCGGCTGTTTTTCCAGGGGGCATGCGTCGATCACGGTGCGGTGGGCGTTATCGTCCGTGGGGGGCCGCAGATCAAGTCAATTGTGTCTCAAGGCTGCCGTCAGATTGGCCACACGTTTGTCATCACCAAGGCGGACCGCAATGTCATCCTGGAACTGGGGGGCAAGCCGGCCTTGGAACGGTTGCAGGAAATCTGGCAGGAGATTTCGGGAGACGACCAGCGCCTGGTCCAGCAAGGGCTGCATGTTGGGATCGTGATGAACGAGTACAAGGATTCATTCCACAGCGGCGACTTTCTGGTGGGGAATGTCCTCGGAGCCGATCAAGAAACCGGGGCGATTGCCGTTGGCAATCACGTGCGTACCGGCCAGACCATTCAGTTTCATGTGCGAGACGCTCGATCTGCCGACGAAGAATTGCGGCAGATGCTGGTCCGGGAGACCCAGAACAAGAAGGTCGAAGCGGCACTGCTCTTTTCCTGCAACGGCCGCGGGACACGCTTATTCTCGCAGCCGAATCATGACGCGGCAGTCATCCAGGAAACGTGCGGCCCGATCCCGCTGGCCGGCTTTTTTGCACAGGGCGAACTGGGGCCCGTCGGGCCAAAAAACTACATGCATGGCTTCACGGCGAGCGTCGTGTTGTTCGAAGCCGGGTGAGAGGAATTAAGAAGAGTTTTTAGCCACGGATGGACACGGAATAAACACGGATTGGATCATCGTATGCGAGACACGGTCGTGTCATTTTGCTTGTCCTAAGACAATGGTGGATACGCTCGACGCACTTGGCTTTGCATTGTCTTAATCCGTGTTTAATCCGTGTAAATCCGTGGCGAAAAAACTCTTCTTTCCCTCCTCTTCATGTTCTCCGTGTCTCCGTGGTGCAATCCTCCCCTCCCGAAAACCGGGGAGTTCCATCAGCCGTTGAGCAGTGTGTCTGCCAGGCGGTTGGTTGCTTCGTCGTCGTGGTCCTTGAGGTCGCGGAATCGTTGCTGGTTTCTTCGCATCGCTGTCTTGAGGTAGAACAGGCCCGTGTCCCACTCGCGAGTGCGTTGTTCTGGCGTCAGGTGGCGATTGTCGCTGAGGGCTGATAAGCGGGCATAGACGCAGCTTGCGGTGAAGAGCTCGATGGCGATGTCACCCAGTCGGGACTGGATGTATTCGCGATCGAGAATACTCTCACGCAGGCGGATCAATGCTCCCTGTCCGGCATTGGCGAACTGACGGATTTGCTGGCCCAACTGGGCTGCGGGTCCGACGAGCAGCGTGTGCGCGGCCCGGATTTGGGGAGCTCGCAGATGGAGCAGTTTGCCGGCGGTCCACGGCTGCTTGAGGACGCTCTTCAGTTGTTCGCCGACGCCGCGCAAGCCGACCATTGCAACGAAGCACCGCAGGACTTCATTGGCACCTTCGCCGATCAGATTAATCCGGGCGTCGCGCAGCATCCGTTCGAGCGGCATGTTCGAGAAATAGCCCGCTCCGCCATGAATCTGCAGGGCATCATTGACGATCCGCCACAAGCAGTCGCTAGCGAAGACCTTTAACATCGCGGTCTCGAGCATGTAGTCTTCCGCCCCACTGTCGATCAGCGCGGCTGTGTGATAGGTCGCGGCCTCCATCGCGTAGGTGTCGGCCGCCATCAGGGCCAGCTTCTGCTTGATGAGCTCGAATTCCCCGAGCGATTTGCCGAACTGCCGCCGTTTTCGCGCGTGTTCGAGCGACAAATTCAGACAGACTTTGGCTGCTCCGGTGCAACTGGCCCCGAAGGTCGTGCGTCCGAAGTCCAGCACGGTCAGGGCAACCTTCAAGCCCTTGCCAACCTGACCAAGGACATTCTCCTTCGGGACGAACATGTCGTGAAACGCGAGGCGTGCCGTCGCCGTGCCTTTGATGCCGCATTTGGGCATCCGCGCTTCCACGACTTCAAAGCCGGGCATGTCGGGAGTTACCAGGAATGCGGTGATCTTGCCATCGGGATCACGGGCATCGGGTGTGCGTGCCATGACGGTCAGCATCTGGGAAATGGCACCGTTGGTGATATAGCGTTTGGTGCCATTCAAGAGGTACCCCGTGCCGTCGGGTGTCGGGGTCGCCTTCGTCTGCACATTGCTGGCGTCCGAGCCGGCTTCGGGTTCGGTGAGGGCGAACGCGGCGATTTGCTCGCCGGCCGCAAGAGGATGCATCCAGCGTTGCTTTTGCTCAGAGGTTCCAAACAATGCCAATCCGCGTAAGCCGATCGAATGATGCGCATTGATGAAGACGGCCGTCGACGCACAATGCCCGCCGATGACTTCCATCACGCGGCAGTAATTCTGCTGCGAGAAGCCCCGCCCGCCGTTTTCGGGCGAGACCGTCATTCCCATCACACCCAGCCGCGACAGCCCCCGAATGACGTCTGCCGGGATGTCGCATTCCTGGTCGATTTTTGCTGCATCGAGGTGTTGCTCGACGAACTCACGCACTTCGGCCACAGCTCGACTGCCGATCTCGTATTCGTTCGCGGCAAGCTGCGGATAGGGGAGCATGGCCGACGTTAGAAAGCGTCCGAAGAATAGCTCTTTGGCAAAGCCGGCCTTTTGAGGTCCCGAGAATAACAGCTCTTCGGCCTGTTGCAGTTGCTTTTGTTGTAATTCCGCGGTGGTCGGCGACATCGTGGTCCCTTCGAGCAGAATTGGCGAATGGGTCGTTCAACTTCCGGGGGAATTATACGCAGGTCGTCAGAGACCCTGCACCGCAACATCGTTACGATTATGTAGTTATTGCCCGACAGGAGTCGCAGACGATTCCCCTCTTCGCTGACGTTTGCAGACAAGCCATGCCGTTGCGTCTTGTGCAGGGCGATCGGTCCCCTACGTTCGTGCGGAGGTTGTTCGCAAGTAATTTCTAACTTTCTTGTGAGATTCTGCTGAATACCATTGACATCGTCGTCTTAAATCCCGAATATTGTGCAATCATCCGCGACTTATTGTGCGTTGAGCAAGGGAGCTTTTTAGGCCACATTTCATCGCCCTGCCGACGCATTAAACGAGCCTCTATCGGTCACCATGCCGATAGAGGCTAAATTTCTTCTTTGTGACGCGGATTTCGCTTTTCACAGTACAAACTCGAACCACAAGCGAGTGCTTTTTCCTTCAAGCCGACGAAGCAGTGCACTCGCTTGCGCTTCGAACTTGTATGGCGTGCCAAGCGTTGTGCCTGTTTTTCAGATCTAGGCACATTCGCTCAAAGCTGGTACTTTCCTGCCCTTCACCCGGGAAGCCACGCGTACTTGTGACCACAACGATTGTTGTGCCGGCACGTGCGTGGGTTCACTCGGGGGCGATGGTGATCAAACCAGCAAGGCTGCTGGAGTCTGTAGAGAGGCGGATCCAGGATGAGATGTCACGACAGACGAATTGGTCGAGGGCTGGTGGCTGGCGTATGTTTGGCGCTGGCCTGTCTGCTGCCGGCCTGTTCGAAGTCGAACACGGCCACGGAAACGGCCAATGCTGGGGCCGACGCTTCGCTGGCCACGCCCCAGGCGCCCGCGTTGGAAGCCCCCAATCTGGCACTACGACTGAACGTCGGCGACAAGTTCCCATTAAAGAAGATTGTCACGACGATCCTGGACCAACCGGGCGAACATGGCTTGGAACGCAGTAAGGCTGAAAAGGAGTTCCTGCTGACTCTGACCGTCGAAGCCATGCCCCAAGAGGGCGATCGTGCCGGGCAGAAGCAGATGGGAGTCCAGTTTCATGCGGTGCGTTTTACCCGCGAGTTGAACGGGAAAAAGCTGGAATATGATTCTCGAAGAGTGACCGGTCCGATTCCCCTGGCCGTACAGCCGTATCACGGCTTGGTGGGTAACTCATTCTCGTTCTGGCTGGGCCAGGACAATCAAATCGAAGGCATCGTGGACTTCGACAAGTTCGTCGAACGGTGCTTGAAGCATGTTCCGAAAGAACGCTTTGAAGAAGTCTGGAACAACCTCGCTTCTCAAACGGGCGCGGACGGAATCGCGAATTTTGTGGATGACAGCATTGGATTGTTGCCAAAGGCCAAGGTCGCGGTCGGCGAATCCTGGACGGTGACGCGTAGAACGCAACAACCGATCCCGATGGTCTGCAAGACTCAATACAAGCTGCAGCAGATGGACGGCCAGCAGGCGGAAGTTGTCATTCTGGGCGAGATCCTGCCCGGGGCCATTCTGCCCACTGCGATTGCCGGTGCGGCCAAGAAAAACTTGAACATGTCGATCCAGGGGGGCAAGTCGACGGGCAGTTGCACGATCGATCTGCGGACCGGCCTGCCGATTCACTCGCAGGTCGATCAATACGTCAACATGCACGTAAAACTCATCAGCGGTGAGGAGTTCGTGCAGCACAAGCACACGACCACCACGATTTGTGCCTTTCCCATTATGGATCCGCCGCCAAGTCGTTCGCCGCCCATCGCCGACAACGACCGTGGCGCAGCGTCCGCGATCCGAGTGGCTCAGCCTGTGAGCAAGCTGCCTCGCCGTTGAGTGCTGCCACCCAACCGGGGCCAGCAGATCCACAGGAAGAGCGCGAGGGTCAGCCACAAATGCAGACCCATCGCGCGGACCTCGGGCACGGCCATCAACGGCATGGCGATCAGCCAGGCCACGTAGATCATTCCGCCTCCGCGCCGACCGCAGAGCGTTTCTGCCTGCAACCACAGCCAGGGCCAGAACAGCCAAACGTAATAATGCGACCAGACCATCGGCGAAATCAACAATTGGAGCAGGCTCAGAATCGCGAGCATCTCCACGGATGATTCGCCCATTGGACCGGCCGGTGCTGGCACATCCGATCCAGCACGCGGTTGAGTCTGGCGGACGCAGCGATAGAGTGCGAACAGGCCCAGCATCACGCAGACCGCGGTGACGATGGATCTCGTAGTACGCCACGTTGCGGCGGATAGGCTGGTCAGGTTCACTCGCGGTGCCTGGGGTTGATTGTGGATCGGCACGTCCATCATCAGGCGGGCGAGTACCGCTTCGATCGACTGATTCTTGTAGCGCAGCGATCCGCGCAGGGTATTCGGATCGCGCGGATCGGGCTCGCGGTTTTCGGGGCCTTGAACGGCGAATTTCAGCCATTTGCGATGAAACTCCCGATTCGTGGCCGGTCCGAAGTACAAGCTGCCCAACCCGCCGACCAGCAGGCATCCCGATATCGTGAATGCGGCGACGACCCGCACGTTGCGGGTCAAAACATACGGCAACAGGAAGACCACCGGTAAGACTTTGAGCACCGTCGCCAGGGCGAGCAGTCCCCCGGCCAACCACGGTCGCTGATTCCGCGCGAGTTGAAACGCACCCCACGTGAGAGCCATCAAAGGGAGCATGTTCTGACCCAGCAACAGGCTGCCAATCCACGCGGGCAGGATAGCCAGCACGGCCAGATTGAGAATCCGTTGAGGTCCCCGTGTCAGTTGCCAGATTCCGGCGGTCACTGGCGTGTAGGTCGCACACTGGGGATGTGTGGCCAGCTCGATCTGCAACCAGTTTCGGGCTCCCCGCCACAGGTAGAATGAGCACCCCAGGTTGACTAAAAACCAAACGGTGGCGGCAGCCCACAACGGCAATGCTCCCAAGGGGGCATATAGAGCATACGTAATGGGCGGGTAGGCGTCGGGGTCCTGAGGCTCTGGACCGTCACGGCGTTCCGGCAGAAAGGACGCCTGCAGATTCTTTTTCCAGTTGAGGTGATTGCCACTGAAATCGGCGTTGTGATTAACGGCTCGTCGAACCGCCAACCCGCCCAGCAGGAGGGCGACCGCAATCAAGATTAGTGCCGTCCAGCGCGTTTGGAAGCGATGCGGCTGTGGGCCATCCATGACACGTTCCGTTCAACAACAAGGCGGAGGATCGTCTCAGGTGGGCCACCCAAAACGTGAGTCGCATGATATTGAAACGGAGGTCGATTGGGCAGATAGATAGAATCCAAAACGAAATCGCCCGGCGACAGAAGGCTGGCGCCGGGCGATGTAGATTCGCAATCTGTGGTCGCAGACTTACTTCGCGGCGGCTTGCTCCGCCGTCTGTTGTGGCTGCTTCGTGGAGACCGTCAGGTGACCGTAGAGCGTTTTTGCGTCGCGGATCACGAAGAACTTCAGCGGACCGAAGGTCGACAGTTCGGTGTGATTCAGGACATACATCACATTGTCGAGATTCTCGGTTTGCCAGATGTGCAGACCGCAGAGGATGTCACCCTTGTAGATCCGTTCTTTCGCAGCGGGACTGTCGGGCCGCACTTCGGTGACGGTCATTCCACCATTGAAGCGATTGTTGATCTTTTGAATCTTGCTGGCGGGTGCCGGTCCCAATCGCATGCCCAGGGTTTGCCAGATCCGCTCTTCATCGGCAGTCATCGGCGGCAGAACCGCGTCAGGATTGTTGGCACGAGCAACGGTTGCGGTCCGAGCAACCGGTCGCTGGCGTTGGGCCACGGGCGGAGCATTCGGCATCGCGGCCAGAGACAGTGACAGCGGGGTCTGCTTCCCGTCACGCTGCACGTAGATCTCAATCTTTTCACCGGCATTGAACCCGAGGAGTGACCGTTCCCAGTCGGCTTGATCCACAACCGTTTGGCTGCCGACCCGGGTAATTACGTCGCCCATCTGCAACCCGGCGAGCATCGCGGGGCTGTCAGGCTTGGCGGACTGGACGACCAGTTGCATCTTGTCAGAGGCCGTTTTCAGGTCGCGGCTTACTAGACCATGCCAGGTATAGTTCAGCTTTTCGATATCCAGCAGCTTGGCGATCCGGATCCGGGCGTCATCGATGGGGATGGCAAATCCGATGCGTTGGGCACCGGCCCGAATTGCCACGTTGATGCCGACCACTTCGCCATCCATGTTGACCAGCGGGCCGCCGCTGTTACCCGGATTGATACTGGCGTCAGTCTGGATCAGGTTCTTGTAACCTTGCTTCTCATTGACTTCGACGTCGCGGCCCTGGGCGCTGACGATGCCTTCGGTAATGGTGTGTTCGTAGCCGAACGCGTTACCGATGGCGATGACGGTTTCGCCGAGCATGATGTCGGTCGAGGTCCCCAGCGGGGCGACGGTCAGCGGCGTCGAGGGAGTGATCTTGATGATGGCCAAGTCGTGCTTGGGATCGAACGAGATCAGTTCAGCACGATAGGTGCTGCGATTCTTGAGAGTGACTCGCAGTGAGTCGGTATCCATCACCACATGCTGGTTGGTGACGATGTAGCCCCGCTCATCGATGATGATGCCGGTGCCCATGCCATTGACCTTGCGGGCGGCCACCTGGCCATACCCGGGGGTTTGATCCCGCGAGGACTTCTCGCTGTGGATATTGACGACCGAGTCACTGACACGCTCCACGGCTTTTACCAGGAGGGTCCGCCGACTTTCGGTCGCCTCAGCGGTCGTCACCATTATTCCCGACCAAAGGATGGTCAGGCAACACAGGGTTCGACAGCCTCGGCTCACTGGGCGAAGATGCATAATCAAGTCTTTGCGGCAGGCGAGTCAAGGGTGATGGCAATAATCGCGAATCGCTCCGACTACACCCAGCGGATGCAGGATCGGGATCCGAGATTCCAGTCAAGACTACCGACAAGCAAATCGACCAGCCCTCCAAAACTGCTTGAAGCCCGGGGGTACGTGGCGCACAGTTTACCTAGTCGGAACGTTGGTACTCATTTTGAGGGTTCTAAGCGTCGTGCGGACCGTACTGAGTGTACTTTCAAAGTGCTGTAACACTCTGCTATTTAATGATTTGTGGCGGATGATTGCATGGCCTCGGCGGCAGTTGCCGCAGATTGAGAATAAATCACCTACTTACACCACACTTCCCATGCTGTGATCGCGTTTGGGGAATTCGACGTCAAAAACGGGGACTTTTTTTGCCGTGACCCGCGACGACGGTGTCGGCTGCCTCGCAAAGTCGCCAAACTCAACGCAGATTGCCAGCCATTTGAGGCTTTTGAAGGTGCAGTTAAGTCCTTCGTACATCAAGCACTTACGCTAGAATGAGGTCTAGCGAATACAGCTCGAAGCGCAAGCGAGTGCATCCTTCTCGTCCATAACGGAATGCACTCGCTTGCGCTTCGAGCTTGTATTTGCGGCCATCTGGTCAATGGTGGCCCGAGAAATCCACCGTCTGCTAGAATGTAACCTGCTGTTTCACCCCCAGCCATGCAGGCCAGTCTCATGACCAACCAACTGCAATCGGGATCCGAGGACGATGTGCCGTCTGAATTCATTCAGCGGGACATTTTTGTCGAGTCCGTGCCGTCGCAGGCGGGACGCGATCACCGGCTGTACGTCCCGAAACAAGCGGGTTGGGAGGCGGCAATTAAGCAGACTTGGGAGCAGGAATACTGTTACTCCAAGAATCCAGGTGAAGACTGGTTCCATCTGCTGGCGAACGGTGAACTCTATATTCAACGTGGTACAGAAAAGTTCTGCCTGACGTGTGCGTTACGACTGAAGGTTCTGAGTCGCGATCGGCTGTTCTGGCAGAAGGGTTCTCGCGGTCCGGCGGATGATGAGTCTGCGTAGACAAAGAAGCCTTCAGGTTCCCCGCGAAGTCAACAGGTCGCGGAACGACAGGTTATTAGTCCAGTGACCTGCACCGTCAGGGTCGACAGTCGGTAGGCTGGTTCTACGGTCGCTTCATTGGGGCACATGGTAGGTCGATACTGCGCTCGGCTGACTTCACGCGGAACGTGAAGGCTACTATTTCTGACGCTGTCTCCGAAGGCTGTAAAGTCCCTACAGGCGTCAGAATCGTTATCTCAGATTCGGTTTCAGTTCGGGCTCGTGCTGGTTGGCAGCCCACGCATCCATTCCCAAACCTATGAATACCTGTCAGGAGTCTGCGCAACGGCGTGCGAAGCCGATTGAATCAATCGCCGGAACAATCGCGAGACCTGTCTCGTCGGAAGTGAATTGATGCAATCTTTTAAGTTCTCCATCAGTGGCAAGCTAATTTTGCTCGCCGTTACCACCAGTCTGTTGACTCTGGTGTGTACGAGTGCGGCGTTGTTCGTCATTGACCAGCAGCGGCTGCAGACCTCGCTGATTTCCACCTACGCCACTCTGGCTGATACGCTGGGGCACAACTGCGCCGGGGCTCTCGTCTATCACGATTCCGAAGCAGCGCAACAGGTCCTTTCAGCACTCAAGAAAGATAGTGAAGTCGAGCGGGCCGGGGTATTCGACAACTCGGGAAAATGGGTCGCGCAATTTCGCCGCGATGCGCAACCGTTTCCCGATCCCGCAACCATCATGGAGAATGATGTCGGTTTCGGTCGGGACGGCAATCTGCACATGTTGCGATCCATCGCGGTCGACGATCGACAGGTCGGTCAGATCTATCTGCAAGTCCGGCAACGCCGCTTGGAACATCAGCGACGTGAACAGCAATTTGTCATGTCGCTGGTATTGATTGGCAGCGTGATCGTGTCGACGATTCTGGCCTGGCGGCTGCAATCATTGATTTCCCGGCCGGTATTGCAACTGCTCACAGCGGTTAAACGGGTCTCGGCTAGCGGCGATTTTTCCATTCGTGTGAAGCACGATTCGGATGATGAACTCGGCCTGCTGTCAGACAACTTCAATGCCATGCTGGCGCAGATCGCCTGTCGTGATGCGGAACTGGATGAACACCGGCAGCATCTGGAAGATCTGGTGCTCAAACGCACGAAGGAGTTGGAGAAGAAGACTCACGAGGCGCTGGCGGCATCCAAGGCGAAGTCGCAGTTTCTGGCCAATATGAGCCATGAGATTCGCACGCCGATGAACGCCATCCTGGGATATACCGAACAACTCCGCCGGGAACGTCACAAATTCGGTCCGGAAGAGCGTGAGTTCGTCGATACTGTTTACAGCAGCGGCCAACATCTGCTGCGTCTGATCAACGACGTCCTGGACCTGTCGAAGATCGAATCGGGCCGCATGGACGTCAAGCCGGAAGAATGTTCGCCGCATCAAATCATCACGCAGGTGGTGTCCCTGATGCACGCACCTGCCGAGGAAAAGGGACTGAGCCTGCAACACCAGTGGATCGGTCCCATCCCGGCCACCATTCACACCGATGCGGAAAAACTGCGGCAAGTGTTGATCAATATTATCGGGAATGCGATCAAGTTCACCGAACAGGGTGGGATCCGCGTGCTGACTCGATTGAACCGATCCGCCGGACTGCTGGAGATCGAAGTCGTCGACACGGGCATCGGCATCCCACGCGATCAGTTGGAGCGGATCTTCCGCCCCTTCACTCAAGCCGATTACTCAATGACGCGGCGATACAGTGGCACCGGGTTGGGACTGACGATCAGCCGCCGCATTGCCGAGTTGCTGGGCGGCTCTCTGACGGTGGAAAGTGAAATCGGGGGAGGCAGCGTCTTCAAGTTGACGGTCGATGCCGGTTCGCTGGAAGGCGTGTCGCTGCTGTCCTCACCGCCGGCAGTCGAAATCGTCCCGCCCACCACTGCAGGTGCTGAGCCACAGATGCCGGAACTCCGTCCCCTGCGCGTGTTGCTCGTGGAAGATGGGGACATCAACCGCCGTCTGATTCATCTGGTGCTGCAGCGGCATCGCTGCGAAGTCGTCGATGCGGAAAATGGTCAGGTGGGCGTGGATTTTGCGCTGAATCAGGAGTTCGATGTCATCCTGATGGATATGCAGATGCCAGTGAAAGACGGCTACACGGCCACTTCGGAGCTCAGGGCAAACGGGTTGAAGATCCCGATCATGGCCCTGACCGCGCATGCCATGAGTGGCGACGAAGAACGCTGCCTGCAGGCGGGATGCTCCAGTTACCTGACCAAGCCAATTGACGAACAGCGCCTGATTCAAAAACTGGCCGAGATCACCTACAACACCGTCACGGATGATACAGCCACCGACGCGGTGACTCAGGCCGACGCTCAGCCGGCCTCCAATGTGGAAGTGCTTCCGTGCGATTTGCCGCTGGACGATCTGGAGTTCCGCAGCATCATCGAGGAATTCGCCGTGCGTCTCGAACAGCGATTGGCCGAAGCACGTGAGTTCGCCCGGCATCGCGACTGGAATTCATTGGCCCAGTTTGCCCATTGGCTCAAGGGGAGTGGCGGCACCGTGGGATTTCATCAGCTCACCGCGCCCGCGTCCCAACTGGAACGCATGGCCAAAGCTGAAGCGGGCGATCAAATCGAGCTTGGCATTCGGGAACTCGCACAACTGCTGGAACGGATCCATGCGACGTTAAAGCAACCGGAAAACGCGGTGGCCTGAGCCCCTTTCGTAGAAGAATTCGTGAGAATTCTGGCGTTTGTCCGTATGCATCGGAAGTCATACGACGTTCCGCTACGACGGCGTCTCGCATCGGGTCAACAGGGTAGAGTCGCACCCCAATTCCGGAATTTGTCAATACCTTAGAACGGTGCCACACCGGTCGCACAGCTACTGCAACCCGCGGCGGGCCCACCGTAGGCCGTGGAATAGGCAGGCGCATACGCGGTCGGATAGGCCGGGCTGTAGTTGTAAGAAGCCATGGGCCGACCACCGCAGGGTGAACAGCAACCGGAGGCCAGGGACAGCAGAGCGAATGTAATAGTGAGGAAGGCGAGGCGAGACATGGGGAGGGTCCTTTCGAAATCACTTGCCTGAACAGGCGGGGCCGCTGCCGAGACGGGGTTGGGATTCGAGCACACACTTCCAAAAGTGGTGTCGAATCCCGCTGAACGGCAGGTGGGCTGGGCGGATTGAGGAAGCGGATTAGTATCGCATCCCCAAAAACGTCACAAGGGAATTTCTTACAAAAACGACCCCGACCGGCGATTTCTGCTGAAGTTCTTTGAACACCACGCAGTGGGTCGGGTTTTGCGGTCACAATCTCGGGGAACCGCTACAGTCGGACCATGTGTCAACATCCCAACCGGGGTGGTCGATGAGTTAGTCTCGCCATCAGAATGCTCTCGCTTGCGCTTCGAGCTTGTATTCGCGGTCACTTCGTGACCGGCCCGCGGATCCCTGGACCCTTTAGCCCCTTGCCGCCATGTCGTCACAGCCTACTATTCCCCCTCCGGCTGCGTGGCGACATCGATTGCTGGTGGGGTTGTTCGCGCTGCTGGGAGTGGCGATCTCGGGACGACTCGTTCAGCTTCAGGGATTCAAACACACCCAGTTCGCCGAAAAGGTTACTCGGCAAAGCCTGGTGCGGGAGGATGTCATTGCCCGGCCGGGCGATATCTTTGATCGACACGGACGATTGCTGGCGACGAGCATCAATACACGCAGCCTGTTTCTGATCCCCAAGCAAATTGAAAATCCCTGGGACATCGCCAGCAAGCTGGCCAAAGCCCTGGACCTGAATGCCGATCAGTTGTTCGAACGGATTGGACTCAACCAGGCGAAACATTTTCTCTGGGTAAAACGGCGGCTGTCGGCCGTCGAGGTGGAGAAGGTTAAGGAACTCGAACTCCCTGTACAGAGCTTCGGATTTCGGGATGAATACTTGCGCCGCTACCCGCAGGGAGCCCTGGCCGCACAGGTGATCGGTCTGCGCGATATTGATGGCCAGGGGCGCGGTGGGGTCGAGCAGTCATTGAACGCGACGCTTGCCGGACGCAAGGGGTGGCGCGAGCTGATTCGTGATGCCCAGGGACGGATCATTGATGTTCAGCCCGCTGCCGAAGCCGCTCCGCAAGCGGGACAGCCGGTGACATTGACCCTGGATGCCGTGATTCAGCTTTTTACAGAACGGGCGCTGGATGAAGTTGTCGAGCAATTCCAGCCCCAGGCGTGCTGTGCGGTCGTGTTGTCGGCGGAGACCGGGCAGGTGCTGGCGATGGCTTCGCGGCCGACATTCGATCCAAATCAGCCCGAAGCAGCGGCCGCCGAGGCCTGGAAAAATCGGGTGATTACCGACATCTACGAACCCGGTTCGACCTTCAAGCCGTGTGTCGTGGCGTGGGCCTTGCAGAAGCAGGTCCTGCGTCGCGACGAGGTGTTCAATTGCGAGCAGGGAGCCTATCACATGGGCCGGCGAATCCTGCACGATCATCACCCTTATGGCGATCTCAGTGTCACCGACATTCTGGTGAAATCGAGCAACATCGGGATGGCCAAGATCGGCGAACGCCTGACGAACCAGGGTCTCTTCGCGGCGGCGATGGGCTTTGGTTTTGGACGTCAGACGGGAATTGAACTGCCGTCCGAAGAGGCGGGTCTCGTGCGACCCTTGAAGGAGTGGACCAGTTATTCGACGGGCTCGGTGCCCATGGGGCAGGAGATCTCGGCGACACCCCTGCAGATCATCTCGGCTTACGGTGCGCTGGCGAATCGCGGCCGGCTGATTTCGCCACATCTCGTACTGCGACTGGGTGAAGAACAATCGCGGCCAACACCCATCATCGTGTCGGAAGTCGTGCAGGCAGAGATTGCCGAATGGCTGACTCAAAGCGTCCTCACGGAGGTCATCAACCGTGGCACCGGACGCAAGGCACAGGGCAAGGTCTATAAGATTTTTGGCAAGACGGGGACCGCCCAGAAGCAGGACCCCAAGACGGGCCTGTATTCGAAGAGCCTGAACATCAGCTCGTTCATTTGTGGTGGCCCCGCTGATCACCCGGAAGCACTGGTGCTGGTGACAGTCGATCAACCGTCGCGCGGAGGAGACGGCTTCGGCGGTACCGTGGCCGCCCCCACTGCGGCGAAAATCCTCGAAAAGACCTTGCAACAGCAACGGATCCCGACCAGCACGACGATTCGATCCGTCATCCAACCGAGAAGGTAGCCGTGGAATGGGGTCGTGACCACCTCAGGCGAGGTGGATTCATAACGCCCGCTTGGTCGATACAGTGAGGAGAAGCCGTAAAGTTTGCCGAATCACCGCTCGATCTAAACCCTGCAGTCAGCCTGTTCTCTATGGACTACCGAGTTCAACTCGACATCTTTTCCGGGCCACTCGACCTGATGCTCTATCTGGTCAAGCGGCATGAGTTGGACATTCTGGACCTGCCCATCGCGAAGATTACCCGCCAGTTCAGCGAGTTGCTGGAGGTCATTGAGGTTCTCGACTTCGACATGATCGGGGATTTCGTGGTGATGGCCAGCACGCTGGTGGAAATCAAGAGCCGCATGGTGCTCCCACGGCCAGAAGAAGAGGAGCCCGAAGCGCGCGAGGGGGACGACGATCCCCGCAGCGATCTTGTCCGGCAGTTGATCGAATATAAGAAGTACAAGGACGTGTCGCGGTTGCTGGAGGAGCAGGCGGCCGAATGGCAGGAACACTATCCGCGACTGTCTGACGAACGGCCTGCTGAAGGGGGAGATCCCACGGAAGATCGGATTAAGGAAGTCGAATTGTGGGATCTGGTCAGTGCCCTGTCGCGGATTCTCAGGCGAAATCCGGCTACGAATCAAACGGCCATCATCTACGACGATACGCCGATTTCGACCTACGTCCAACGAATCTACGCCCTGGTCATCGAACAGGGCCGGGTGGCCTTCAGCAGCCTGTTCGAGGGGGCCTATTCCAAGAGCAAGATCGTCGGTATCTTTCTGGCCATTCTCGAGTTACTGCGACATTATCACCTGCGTGCCGAGCAACCCGTGCCGTATGGCGAGATCTGGGTCTTGCCGCCTCTGGAACCGGTTGATAATGTCCCCCCTGAGATTGACCAGCCCTAACAGCCTGTTGAAAAAGGTGTCTGGAACTTTGTCAACCACACGGAAACGAGCGTTTTTCGACGTTCGGAGAGTTCCAGACACCTTTTTCAACAGGCTGCTAAGACCAATACGGTAACCGACTGTGGCGGAATCGTCCCCTGAAACTGTATTTGATGTGATCGGCGAGGACGGCCTGACACGTTTGGTGCGTGGATTTTACGAGCATGTTCCGGGAGACGAGATCCTCGGCCCCATGTACCCGCCGTCTGACCTGGCTGCGGCCGAACGCCGGCTGCGAGAGTTCTTGATCTATCGTTTTGGCGGTCCCGATCGTTACATCGTCGAACGCGGACCCCCGAGATTGAGGGTCCGGCACGCGCCGTTTGTGATTCACCAGGCGGCACGCGACCGCTGGTTCCAGTTGATGAATGCGTCTTTGGACTCGGCTGGATTCGCCCCTGAGATTGTCGCTGCGCTGCGAGCGTTCTTCGCCGAAACCGCGACATTTCTGATCAACAGTGACGGCTAAGTGGGAGTCACTAGAACGCTATTTCTTTTTCAGTTCGATTTCATCCAGCAGATCGTCAGTCGCGTTGCGGGCTTTGTTCTTGCCATTCGGAGCCGCCTGATCCAATTGTCGCTCGTCTCGTGACGTTGTCAGGACTGCCAGTGTGCCCCACAGGTGAGGATCGAGCCTGGCTTCCCAGGCTTCATCAGTCGTACCGGTGGCCAGCGTGTTGCTCCAGTAGACGCGGCGCTTCACGGTGTGACCGTCATCGCTCGACAGGACACCCCAATCGCAGCGCAACAACTGCCCATCAATCGGCTTCCACCCCAGGTCCGACAGTGGAATGGCTGCCGTGAACGAGTATTGATTGTCGTCGCTGGACTGATGCTCCAGCTTCACGTTTGCCAGACGAACGACACGCTCGAATTTCGTCGTCCCCCCGGCATCGGTACGCGTCTCCCAGGCTTCGTCAGGTGCGGCTGGTGCGGCGACCGGCTGGTACAAGACCGCCTGGGGCTGGCCATCGGCGACCGTGAACAGCAGTCGCAGATCTCCTGCGACGGGGGACTTCCGCCCGGCCGGTGCCTGCGGGTCGATGCCGAGTTGCAGATCCAGACAGGCACCCGTCTTGAAGTAGCGATGAAAATCGGTTCCAGAATTCCTGAGCTGTCCGAGTCCGGTGACATCCCAGCGGACATACAGGAACTTGTCGTCGTAGCCCATTCCAAACCGGGTCGCATCGACGGCAGCAACCACCGGAACCTTGGCATCCTTCACCGGCAGGCATTCCAGGATGCGTGCCTGACTCTTGGCTTCACGACGCGCCAATTCTTCCTGACGCTGACGCACACGGCGGACATCGTCCGTGGAGACGGTGATTTCCCCCGCGAGTCGCCGGAACTGATCCAGTCCCAGGACCTCGGAAATCGCAATGTAAGTGCCCCCATGGACGATGTAGTTTCGTCCGTCGGGAGACTGCGTGAAGTAGCCATTGAAATGTTCCTGGCCAGCCGTCAGGTTGTCCAGGGGCATGTCCCGCCGGGCTTCCACGAAGGAGGACTCCACGATGCTCCGCGGATCGAATTTATGCCGCAGAATCTGCCCGGCCAGCAGTCCATCGGCCGTCCAGATTTTCCACTGGCCATTGTTGCCATGAACCACGATATATTCACCCAGTTCACCCTTCCGCGCCGTCGCGTGGCCGATAATGGCGAATTCATTGCTCACATAACCAGGCTCAAACGGCGGCAGCCAGAGTCCCGAGACGCTCTGGTGTTCGGTCGGATAACTCCAGCGGACCTGTCCCGACTTGTCGATGGCCCGTGTCTCCTGGCCCAATCCATCGCCATGCCGGACCCGTCGCTCAGAGGGCACACCGAAGGCCAGGACGTCGCCGTTGTCCAGTTCGAAGATGCCTTCGCGGAGCGCGGTCGATTGAATCTTCTCGAAAATCGGTGCCCCGTTTTTCAACACCGATTTCGGTTGATAGCAGTGCGATCCCGCCCAGCAGTGCAGAGTGGAAGTAAACCGTCCCAGGTTCACCTGCTGTCCGGGTGCAGCCTTCAGTTCGAACTCGACTTCGTCCGCGTTCACCGCGCCATCACCATTCGTATCGGACCACAGGAATGTGTACTCCTGCAGGACTTTGCCTGTTTCCAGCAACTTGAGAATGGCCGGCGTCTTCAACTGCTCGAAGCCATTCGCTTCACCAAATGCCGCAGCGAGCGTCGCGGTCCCCTGATCGGCGTCATGGCGATAGACGACCCCGACTGATTGTGTCGCCCGGTGGGACAACGGCGTGGTCGTCAAATAGGTGTGACCCTTGTAACGCACCGGAACACAATTCTCCGGCATCCATTCCGCCAGCATGTTCTTGATGCGCGATTGCCCAGTTTTCCAATCAATCGCAAACTCGATGTGATGATAGAACAACCGCGACTTATCATCCGGGTCGAGAACTCCACCGCCACCATAGTGGGTGTTCCCATAGAATTCGCGCACAAACTTCCCTTTGGCATCATACTGGACGATGCGGCGCGGGATGTCCTGACTTTCGACCACCCACAGTTGGCCGGAATGATCAGCGACCAGGGTTTCGATCTGACGGAATTTCTCGGGGTCCCAGGGGCCCACTTGTTGTCCCCCGGCATGACCGATCGTCCGCAGTTTCTGGCCTTGAGAATCGTAAACGTGGATCTGGTGTTCTGGTTGAATCGCCACGAACAGCAACCCCTCGGGCCCCACTGCCAGACGATGTGCGATCCGGGTCTGGCCATCGACCTCCGGCAGGACCGGTTTCGCGGCGCCCGTCTCAACGTCGACCTGGACCACGCGCCCGTGCAGGATGCCTACCAGCGTTCCATCGGGACGATAGGCCAGCGACGTCAGGGCCTGCGAATCCGCATTTTTCTCTTGTCCACCGGCAGGGAGTTTTTCAGACAACCTGACCGCCGTTTCGCGAATCACCTTTCCGGATTGACCATCGCGGATTTCCAATCGTTCACTGGCCAGCGTATCGAGAGGTGCCTCATCCCCCAGGTATTGCAGCGCAGCGACGCCCCAGATGCGGCAGCGACGTGGATCAAGATCTCGGCCACCGTGATCACGTCGCAGCGACGCGGTACCGCGTTGACCGTTATCCGCCCATTGCGACACCACCCGCAACCGAACTGCCCGCGTGGCAACCTCGCCGCCGAAGGCGACGTAGCCATCCATGTAGAGAGCCGCGTCATTACGCTCGAACGCAGGCTCGTAGGAATCACGTCGCGCCTGTTCGTACCTGGCGATCGGTCGCCAGCCCGCAGTACCGGTCAACGGAACGGATTCGCCATCCGGTACGGTTGCCGATTCGTCCCAGACGTCGATTTCGGTCAGGGCGCCGTCGATTTCCTTGATGGCCAGCCCGGCCAATGACTGCAGCTTCTCCCATTCGAGAACATAGATGCCCGGGTTCTCCGGCGAGAGTGCCTCGTCCCGTTGCGCGTCCCATACACCTTGCGGGTTGATCTGACCCGAGTTCACTCGCACTTTGGCCTGAGGTGTGACATTGGTAAATCTGCGGCGCAGTAGCTTCATCCCTTCAAACCGGGCGAACCATCCGGCGGTCGCAGTGGCCTTACTGCCCGGTTTGTCACCCGACTTGGGACTATCCAAATCGATTTCGGCTGGGTCCTGGGAGGCGTCGGCGGTTAACAAGTCATCAATCGCATTGTCTTCGGCAGCATCTTTGGCCAGCCTGACTCGCAACCTCAGCCCGCGCGTTCGCGTTTGCTCGGGCATCGGAATGCAGGCCCAGCCCGGCCGCGGCTGCTCGGGGCAACGCACCCAATCGGCATCGCGGCGAGGATTGGGCGGATACGGGGCGTCCGCCCTTAAGACACTCATTTCCACTTGATATTCCGGTCCGACACAGGGCAGAACAACGCTGCCCAGGGGAGTCGGCTCGCGGAAGGCCACCACCACATACTGATGCTTGGCGTCCCCGCTGGCGGAATCAATCGAAATGGGAAAGATCCCTTCGCGACGGTCCGGTGCGACTGGTCCCTGCCCGGCCGGTTGACCGGTGAGTCGCAACACACGCAGAAAATCGACTCGCGGACTGGGCTGCACGCGACGGGTCCCCAGCGGATCGGGAATCCGCTCGGCAAACTTGGGAATACAGTGTTCCAGATCGACGACCTCCGGGCGCGTGGCGTTTTCCAACCACGGAACGGGCGAAGTCAACGAAATGGCAACTTGCCCCTGATGAGCAGCAAAACCGACGACCGCACCCTGCCGCTCAACACTGGACAGAGCTGTCAGGCGTTCGATCCGATGCGTTTGTGGATCGAGTCGATGGAGCGCATCGCGTTCCTGGATGTAGACATGACGGTCATCCGCAGTCAGCCGACCGACGCCGCTGAACGGGCCGAAACTATGCTTGCCCCAGAGTTTCCGCCCCTGGAGATTGCACTCAATCAGGCTGACGCCCCCTTCGACGCCCGGCGCACCGAAGTACAGCCGATCACCGCACGCAGTGCCCGAAGTAATCGGTGCATGGTCCGCCAGCCAGCCGTTGGCGCCCGATTCGCCCGTCAACCACGGGGCCATCCCCGGAAAGATCTGCGGCGCGTTCGGATAGACCGTCATCTGATACCACAAGCCCAGCGGCGGCGAGGTGATGGCCTTCCAACGATACTCGCCGGGCGCGACGGCCAACCCCATGTCGTCCTTTAAATCCCAGGACTCGGTGTTCGGGCCTTGCTGCCGATCCACTTGAGCGACGAGATTGCGAATGTTTCGACCCGCAGCATCGGTAATGACCAGGGCCAGTTGACCGTCGAACGGTTGCTCGAACGAAATCGCTTTCGTGCCGGCGGACGATGCCGTGTCTGAAACCTTCGCGTTGCCACTCGGCGGTGCCGTCAGGGCCGCCATCTGGCCGACCACCGCCACGGGTCCTCGCTGACACGAGGTCATCTCCAACTTGATCGCCGCAGTCTGGAAGGCGGGAAAGCTCAACAGGCGATCGATGACCCCGATACTGCCGCCAGCCTGCTGATGCACCACTTGGGAGTCGATGCGTTTCCAGGCACTCTCGGGTGCGACGGCCGGATTCAATCCTTCCGCACCACGGTAGACGTACAAGCGGTACTGGTCGGCATTGCAACTCAGCCACAACCCAGCGAGCGACTGCGGCGTATCCCAGGAAAGGATATACCAGGAGGGCAGTGCCGCACTGACCGGCCCACGCTGAATCTGCTTCGGGGCGCCGGGCCGGGGATCCTTGCCAGTATTGAACCAGGCTTCGCCACGCGGGATGGCATCGGGGTGGGCTCCAAAAGGAGCCCGCTCGCCGCTGCCCACTGCCGCCGGGGTGACATTGGCCAGCCGCTGCCGCAAGAACAGCCAGGAGAGCGGTCCACGGTAGTCGCGAGTACTCTTCAGTTGCACGGCGCGCGTCTTGAAATCGACAGGCAAGGTTTGCGTCGCTGGAATCGTCTGCCAGTCTGCCGGTTTTGCGGTGTCAGCCGCTCCCGAGAAATCGGGCCGCAGGGCCAAAGCGACAAAATCGCCGGCAGTACCACCGCAAGTCCCCAGGATTGCTGTGCCAATTGATTGCGGCTTGCGAAACACGAGCAACAGCCGCCAGTCGAGCGTGGTTTGCACTTCATTCCGTATGGGGGCATCGGCAATCGGCGAAAAATGGGTTTGAAAGGTCCCCGCCGTCAGTGGCACGCGCTGATCCTTGGTGATGATGGCGGACTGTTGCAGGTCGACATCCGCCAACGTGATCCCGGGGACCAGCGCTGCATTGTTCTCTCCCCGGGCTGTGCTAAGGCCCAGTCCCACCATGCTGAGACAACACAAAATCCGAACCAACGAATGCCGCATCGAAATCTCTCCCACGGAACGCACGCAATCTCATCCAGCCTACTCTCAATTGAGTGAGCCTCAGATGAAGTTACGCCACAACACAAGTCTTTTTACAGGAAAGACTTGCGGTCACTTCAGAGACACTAAGGCATCAGTGGCGATTGATATGATAATCAGATTGCCGTCGAGTGTGGCGCGACGACATGGAATTGTGATTGGAAAAGGCAAGATTCGCCCTCCCTTTTCAAACACGCTCTGAGCTAAAACAAGCGACGCAGGCCATGGGGTGCCCATCTTGCAGTCCAGACGCACGCCAAGGTTCTTGGGCTGAAATCAGGTGCCCGAAGGAACTCTTTTGCAAAAAATCCGTCTGAACTTATCCTGACAACAGGTATTTCCTGCCGGAGAACCTGGAAGGTCCAGTTTTGCCCCATATCGGTCTCGGATTCCTGGCAAGGAATTCGGACCGCGCCTGCGGTATGGATTGTGACCAACAGTCGGCTTGTAACGGTTTTTAGTGATTCCACCATGCTTCCGTTTATTCCGAGTCACCACAGTCGGTGAATCGTTGAACGGATCAAAACGATTCTTCCGATGGGAATAGGCAGCCCCCGGTGTGGGCCACAGGTGACATCGTTGGATGCCGCACAGTTGCGGTCAATTCCATCGCTGATTGTGGTTCGTATGGGGGGTGGTGCCGAGAGGATCGGTGCATAAATCTCGGGAGTGAAGTCAGTCTTTCCAGAACGGTGGACGACACTGCAACCTGAATTCGGTCGGCGGCCTGTGAAGGGCGTCGCAACGAGTCGGTGGCAGCTGAAGTCACAACGGGTGGCAGGACTGCATTCGAACCTGGATCTTCCACAAGGAGTGTTTCCGTGTTGATTGATTGGCTCCCTCAAGCGTTGAAACGCTTCTGTCATGTGGCACCGCAATCGTCGCAGCGCCGCTCAGCACGGCTGTCGACCCAGGTGTTTGTCCTCCAGATCGAAAGCCTGGAAGACCGGCAACTGCTGTCGGCGGTGAATACGTACAATGTTCCGGCACCTTCGCCGTATGACAATATTGACCCGATTCTGATGCAAATTGCATCAGGCGCGACGTCCACAACATCGATCACATCGCTCACACCGACATCCGGCGGGTCTGGTGTGGCGACGAATGCAGCGAACCCCAGCAATCCCGGTTCGAGCCAGCCCGGCTTGACCGATACGACTGCTGACTACGTCGCCCGCGATCGGTTTGGCCGAGTGGGCGTGCGCATCATTTCCTCCAATGTCAATGGGTTGCAGTCCGCATTGGCTTCTCTGGGCTTTGTGGCGACCGGGTCCCGTCCCGATTTGAACTTCGTCGAAGGCTTCATTCCACAATCGAAGATTGCCTTGCTAGGTAGTCTGTCCAACAGCGGCCTCATGGGAGTCGTCCCGATGTATGCCGCGATCACCCGGGCCGGGCCCTCCAATGATCAGGCTGTGGCCAGCATGGGTGTCGACCGGACGCTCGCGACAGCCCCCGGCTACGATGGAACCGGTGTGCGAATTGGCGTGATCAGCGACAGCTTCAATTACGGCGGCCCGACCAATCTGCCGGCGTACAGTAATGGCGACCTGCCCAGTTCGGTTCAGGTACTGCTGGAAGGACCTTTGGACAGCACCGATGAAGGCCGCGGCATGGCCGAATTGATCCATGACACAGCCCCCGGTGCAGCCATCTCGTTTGCATCAGGCTATTACGGCCAAGCGTCAATGGCCCAGCAAATCCGCAATCTCGCCAATCCCGCGATTGGCCGCTCGAACATTATTGTGGATGACCTGATTTACTTCGACGAGCCGATGTTCCAGGATGGCGTGATCGCGCAAGCCGTCAATGATGTCGTGAACTTCAATGGCGTTTCCTACTTTTCTGCCGCGGGAAATGATGCCAGCCAGTCTTACGAAAATACCAGCCCGTCGTTTGTCGCGGACCCGACATTCGGGCCCGGTCTCTACCTCGATTTCGACCCCTCTGGAAACACCGACATCCGAAATCGCTTCACGGTAACCGGCAGCATGCGCCTCGAGTTGCAGTGGGACGATCCATTCTATACCACGACGGGTGTCAACACCGACATTGACATCTTCGTCGTCGACCCGTTCACTGGCGAAATTATCGCCTCGTCGACCAGCGACAATATTGCCACCCAGACCCCTTCGGAATTCATCGGCCTGAATGGCTTCGGAACCGTGGATATCATCATACGCCTCGAATCACCCTTGGCGACGGCCCCGGGCCGGCTGAAATGGGTCGATTTTGGGCAGAATCAGTTTAGTACCACACCCTTGTACGACACGCAGAGTTCCACCGTGTACGGCCATGCTGCGGCGAAGGGGGCCATGGCCGTAGCGGCTGCTCCCTATTACGATCCCCAGAATATCGAACCCTTCTCGTCACAGGGCGGGTCGACCATTTTGTTCACTCCCACAGGCGCGCCCTTGGGAACACCCGACGTCCGTCAAACTCCCGGCATCACCGCGATCGATGCGGCGAACACCAGCTTTTTCTCGGGCGATTTCCTGTTTCGACCGCAAGGTGATATTGAATCAGATGGTTTGCCCAACTTCTTCGGTACGTCCGCTGCGGCCCCCCATGCCGCTGCCGTGGCCGCGTTGGTCAAGCAGGCCAATCCGGGCATGACGCCCCAGCAGATTTACGATCGCCTGACCAGTACCGCGATTGATATCGGTGCGCCAGGCGTCGATAACTTCACGGGCTCGGGTTTGATCAATGCCTTCGCGGCCCTGTACGGGGGCCAAATCCAGGGTGGACTCGGTTTCACTGACAGTTTTGAATCCGGCGCGTTGACAGGGTTTTGGGAGACGTCAGTTGACCGCAATGGTTTGATCACTGTCGACACAACCCATGGGGCCACCGATGGTACGGGGAGCCTGACGCTGGGTTCCAGATTGACGGATTCGAACTCCGTTACCTTTGACTTCGACGGATTTGCTGTACGTGATGCATCGACCTCGGTGACTTTGAATCTCGACCTGTCGGGGATCACCGACGATGTCTTTCTGTCGTTCGACGCCAAGCAAACACTCACCAATTCGTTCTTCAATGGCGACGACGTGATGCCGGACTTCTTCGCCTTCAGTGACCCATCCGATGGCGTCGCGATTAGCGTGGACGGCGGCTTCATTTGGCGCAAGCTCATCTCGCTGACGGGGTCACAGATCAGCCCTGCCTTTGAGAACCATAAGATCAATCTGACCGAGATGGCGAACAACGGCGGCTACTCGCTGCAGAATGGGGTCCTGATTCGGTTCCAGCAGCACGATGAGCTGTTTTCGTCGAGCCCGATCACGATTGATAATGTTCAGCTCTTCACAACTCAACCACCCACCGTCACCCTCAATCCGGCGCCGCTGAACTATGCGATTGGCTCACCGGCGATCAACATCGACGCGAATGCCGGTATTGTCGATACGCAGACGACAAATTACGAAGGTGGCACTCTAAAAATTGCCATCACGCAAAACGGGACGTCGAGCGATCTGATCGAAATTCTGAATCAAGCTTTGATTCCGAATCGCACGCCGACACCGAATGATATTTCGGTCACCGGCAACCGCGTCCTCTACGGCGGGGTGCAGATTGGCACGTTCGTCGGTGGCACGGGAGTGACACCATTGACCATTTTGTTCAACAGCAACTCCACCCTCACCGCGGTTCGCTACCTGCTGCGTGATATCACCTTCCGGACGCAAAGCACTTCGTTGTTGCCACGCACGGTGAGTGTGACCTTAGACAATGGCTCAGGTCCCGGGCAGCCTGCCACACGGCAGCTCAACATTCTGCAAGCCGCCAATGTCGCACCGGTCATTGGCACGGGCACTCCCAGTGCCTTGAATGTGCAACCCGGAAATACGGCGTTGATCGATGACACACTGACCCTCACCGACAACGACTCGTTCAACTTCGCGGGGGGCGTGCTGACGGTCAAGATTGCGACCAATGCCTCGACGAGCACCGACCGGATCGAGATCAAGAATCAGGGGAGCGGGACCGGTCAAATCGGCTTCTCGGGCTCCACGATCAAGTACCAGGGGACGACAATAGGAACACTGTCGGGTGGCACCACCAGCCGGACAATTACGTTCACTGCCGCAGCGACACCCGCGGCTGTGCAGGCACTATTGCGGACCATCACCTTCCGCACCACCTCCACGTCAGCACCTCTGGGCACACGCTCGGTGCAGTTGCAAATGAGTGACGGGGACGGTGGAACGAGCCTGGTCTTTACGAAGCTCATCAATGTGGTGAAGAAAAACCAGGCGCCGGTGATCGGCGGGATTACGGCCACGATCCCGATCTTCCATTTGGGCAAGGCCCCGGTGATTGTCGAGCCTTCCGCGACCATTACCGACGCTGACACGTCGAACTTCAACGGTGGCTCGTTAACGGTCAAGGTCACCACGAACCTCAATACGTTCGACAAGTTAAGGGTCCGCAACCAAGGCTCGAATATCGGCCAGATCGCGATTTCAGGGAACACGACCGTGCTGTATGGTGGAATCGCCATCGGCACCATCTCAGGTGGCCTTAACGGTGTGCCGCTGGTCATCACCCTTAACTCGAATGCCAATGCGGCGGCCGTGCGGGCTTTAACCCGTAATATCACCTTCGAGACGGCCGGCACGAATCCTTCGCTGTTACAGCGGACGATCTCGTTCCAGTTGAACGATGGACTGGGCGGTATCAGCACCGCAGTGTCCAAGTTCGTGAAAGTGAGCAAGACGTAAGTCGTCTGACCTGCGTCGGG
>CAMAVF010000043.1 GCA_945861445.1 Planctomicrobium piriforme
CAACCGCAGCCGATCTTCCTCAGAAAACGTCAGTCGAGTCATCCTTGACCCCTCACTCATCCTGCCCATTCCCCATCAGACACCAACACCCATCATCCCAAAAAACCAACGCCTCGCCAAGACCTCATTCCTTGCCGCGCGAAGTATAATCCAGGCTAGCGGTTGCACCCGTCTCCCAATAAATCCTCGTCATCGTTGACCTTGATGTATCAGAAGTGGATGATGCGTTAACTTGCCGTCTCTAATGCATGCTGGGGATAATCTGTTGACTTGGAACTGGGAGATTTTCACATGTTGCGTCGCATACTGAGCCACGGTCGCCGCTGGCTCCCGGTTAAACGAGCCGTGTTATCTTTTGGATTGTTTAACCCGGAGCCAGCGGCGACGGCGGCAAGCGTGCGCATCGCCTGTCTGTTATCGGGTGTCCTGTTGCTGGGCGTTGTCTCGAACGTCAGTGCCGCGGATCCAGCAGGTAAAGTTGCCGAACGCCTGGCCAAGACGCGGGCTGACATCAAGAGTGCCGATCCCGTGGTGCGGCGAGCGGCCGTCGGTTCACTAGTCCATTCCGATCTGTCGACGACATTGACAGCCGAAATCCACGGGGCACTTGGCGACAAAGATGGCGAAGTACGGGCTTTTGCCGCGACGGCCACCGGCAACCTGGGAGCCGGATCAGTCCCGGCCATACCGGCTCTGATCAAGCAGTTGAAGAGTGACCCGGTCAAGGAAGCACGCGAAACGGCCGCCCGAGCCCTGGGCCGTATCGGCAAGGCAGCTCCTGCTGACAAGAGCGCGATTGCACCCCTCACTGCCGCTGGCAAAGACGATGCCGACCCCGTCACCCGCACTGTCGCCCTGGGGGCATTGGCCTTGATGGACGTTCAACTGAGCGACCAGATCGCCGCTCTGCGAAAGTATCTGCATCACGACGAGGGCCTGGTCCGGATGAAGGCGTCGCATGCCTTGGGAATGATCGGCCTGCCCGCCAAAGCAGCCGCCCCAGAGATCGTTAAGGTCCTGGAGCAGGAGACTGATCATCATCGGATCGGATATGTCGCCCGCGCCTTGGGAAATACCGGCGATCCCGCGTCACTTCCCGCACTCTACGCAGCCCTGAATAAGGAATCCGATCCTGGTGCACAGGGTGAAATGCGAGGTGCGATCAGCAAGCTCGGCGGAAAAGTTCCTTAACCCCATACCGTCTCTGGCAAGTGAAGGCTCTTCATAGGCGAGCGTCCGGCGTAAGCCGGATGGTTGTTAGCGACTTACAAACACCAATCACCTTGAGCATCGAGTGACATCGATCGGCAATCAAAGTCGCTACCCCACCCCAGCCCTGACGGGACTGGGCTCACCAAGAAAATCTCGGATGTTCTCTTGTACCACACTTTGCCACCAGCAATTGCGGGAGCGAGCAGCATGATTCGGCTGGTAGCAAATGGCGATGAATCACGGTGGCAGGCCGTGTCGGCGCGGGTGCGAGGGGGCTCGATCAGGGGAACGCCCGATCTGGATCAGTTGCCATCAGACAGCTATGATGCCGTGCTGTTGAACAATCCTACTCCGCGTGAGACGGAGTCGATTGGCCAGTCGCTGGCACAAGGGAAACACGTCTTGATCGCCTCGCCGGTGGAGTTATCGCCCGCCGGGCTGGAGTCATTTACCTCGACCGCGAAGCGTGCGGGCGTGCAATTCGCGGTGGTGAATTTCGATCGGTATCTGCCGTCCCGTCAGCTCCTGCGCCAGCAACTCGATGCTGGCAAGCTGGGCCGGGTGGGACTGATCCGCATGTATCGCTGGGAGACTGACCAGGCGAATTCATCAGCCCATCAATCGACGTTGTCTGCGCGACTCGTCCTCGATCTTGATCTCGCACTGTGGATCATGGGATTGGCACCGCATGTCGTGTTTGCCACTGAAGCCCGTCTGCCTCAGGATACCGGGCACGGGCGAACCATTCAGGTACATCTCGGTTTTCCCAACGGGCCGATGGCCATGATTGCCTACTCGTCCGCCCTGCCCGCTGGGGACGACTACCGATCCCTGTCGGTGGTCGGTTCCTCAGGGGCTGCCTATTCCGATGACCATCAAAACATGCAGTTGATCTATCGTGGCGATCGTCCGCAGGCTGTCCGTGCCGAAGAAGGGATCCGCCAATTGGTCAATCTGACTCAAGATTTCATTGAAGCGATCCAGACCCAACGGGATCTCTCTCCCAGTCTCACGGAATGGAGTCGTTTGAACAAAGTCACTCACGCGGTGGAAGAATCGCTGGCGTCGCGTCGAGCAATCTCGCTGGAGGGTTCCTGACGTGACACACTCCATTGCCAAACCCGCCGACGGCCTCTTCCGCTGTGCGGCGCTCAGTGCGATCAAGCACGACTATGTCGCCCGGGGTGTCATGTCGCACCCGCGTTTTCAACTGGTCGTGGTGGCCGATGATCCGCAGGTTCCCGACTGGGCTCACGAGCGCAATCAACAGTTGGCGGATGATTTTCGAGTTCCCTATGTGCGTGACGTTGAACGGGCACTGCGTGAGTTCGACGTGCAGGTGGCGATTGTCAGCTCGGCGGCGGAACGGCACTGCGATCTCAGCATCCGCGCGGCCCTGGCGGGAAAACATGTGATTCAGGACAAGCCCCTCACGACGCGGTCGTCGGAAGCCGACCGGCTGGTCGCGGCCATTGAACAATCGGGCGTCAAGTTCCTGATGTGGAACCGCAATTTCCTGCCAGGCGTCCTGGAAGCCAGTCAGCGGATTGCGGCGGGTGAAGTTGGACGGCTCTTGTCGGTTCACGTCGACTTCTATTTCGCCAAGGATGCCGGCCCAACCAAAGGATCCCGGCGACCCGGTTATCCTCCGATCGATTGGCTCACATTTCAGCTCGCAGCACATACTGACGGTTCGGATGGGGCCGTGGGGCATGAGGCGATCGGAGAGTTGTCGAACGAGGGGATCTATCCCCTGGGCTATCTCCAGATGTTGGTTGGGACCCGCGTGCAACGGATCTTCGCCCGTGCCGCGTCGCACTTTCATCAAGTCAACGCGGACAATCAAGTTGAAGATCTGGGCAGCATGACGTTGGAAATGGAAGGGGGCGTGATTGCTTCCATCGCCATCGGTCGCAATGGTGCTTCCAGCCATCCCAACGGCGGTGAAATGAAATTGCAGATCGTGGGGACGGCGGGTGCGCTGGTCGTCAGTGAAGGTCGGCCAGACATTGGATTTTACTACCGCGATCAGCCCGCGCGGGAACCACGCCAGCGACGGGTGGCCGGAGAGAATGATTTCTTGCTGGCCGAGAATTTTGCCCAGGCCATCGATCAAGATTGCGATACGATTCTGGACGCCCGGGCCAGTCGCCACATTTTTGCGACGGTGACCGCCGCGTTGAAATCCAGTCAGACGGGGCAACCCGTGGACGTCGAATAATGAATTTCCAGATCACAGTTTCTCTGAATCAAGGACAACAGCATGACTGGTCGCGAAATCATTCAGGCCCTGCACGCGGGGCGACGGGTATTCTCATCCGCCCTAACCGCTCAATCGCCCCTCTGGCCCAATCTGGCCAAAACGCTGGGAATTGACTTCGTGTTTATCGATACCGAGCACATACCGCTCGATCGTCAGACGTTGTCCTGGATGTGTCAGACGTACCAGGCGGCCGGCCTCCCGCCGGTCGTGCGGATCCCCCGCAATGATCCCTTCGAAGCCTGCAAGGTCCTCGACGGCGGGGCCGGCGGGGTCATCGGTCCTTATGTCGAAACCGCAGACCAGGTCCGAGCCCTGGTCGGTGCCGTCAAGTGGCGTCCGCTGAAGGGACGACGCCTCGAAGACGCCCTGCGCGATCCGAACACTCTCGAGCCCGAATTGCGCGCGTATCTCGAAAAACGCAATGGCGACAAAATCCTCATTGCCAACATCGAGAGCACTCCCGCTATCGAGAATCTGCACGAGATTTGCTCGGTGCCAGGATTGGATTCCGTGCTCATCGGACCTCACGACCTGTCCTGCAGCCTGGGAATTCCCGAGCAATACGATCATCCACGCTTTGACGAGGCCGTCCGGAAGATTTTTAAGATCGCTCGTGAACATGGAGTCGGGGCGGGGATTCATTTCTGGCTGGGACTCGAACAGGAAATCACCTGGTCCAAAGCGGGCGGAAATCTGGTCATGCACGCGTCAGACATTGTGGCGTTTAGCAGGACGTTGAAGTCGGAGATCGAGCAGTTGCGCAAGGCGTTGGAAGCGTGAACGAGGTTTTTGCGACCTGGATGTTCGAGTGGAAGCTGCGCCCCTCGATGGAGTATTCCTCTCCCCTCGCCTCGGTACTCCGGGGAGAGGGGCTGGGGGTGAGGGGCACGATGAACCAGTGACGCAGAGTGCTGAATTTCGTGGGAAATGGTCTTTTGAATGAGGCTACGTCAATGACGCTCGCAGAGCCCCTCACCCCCGACCCCTCTCCCCGCCCTGTTCGTTTTTTCGGCCGAGGCGAGGGGAGATACAAAGTCGCTTTTTTCGGATGAAATCGTTCAGTTAATCCGTTCTGGCTGTCGGCTCTAACTTCCTCACTTTCCCGCTGCGAGAATCATCATGAGCCAGACAGAAACCCCTGCCAAGATACCGACTGCATCATCGCTCTCGACCAGAGACCGCTATGTGATCCTGGTCTGTGCGTTTCTCGGCTGGTTGTGTGCCGGGTTTCATATGTCGATCACGCCGCTGGCCATGCAGCCCGCCACCATCGATCTGCTGCATCACACCGGTGAACTCGACAAGGCGCGATTCAAGATCCTGAATCAGCAGGCTCCCAAGAAAGGTGCCCCGCCCGCAGCGTCACCGATGTCATCCGCCGACGTCCAGCAATTGAAGCACTGGAAGGAACTGGTGACCGGGTGGTTCGCGTGGTACACGTGTGCGTTCTTGTTTGGAGCCGCGTCGGGGGGCTTGCTGTTCGGCCGATTTGGCGACCGGTGGGGACGCTCGAAAGGCATGGCCGCGAGTATCCTGACGTACTCGGTGATGGCCGGTGCGGCGGCGTTCGCTCAAGACCCCTGGCAATTGCTCGTGTTGTGGTATCTGGCCTGTACCGGCGTCGGTGGCATGTGGCCCAACGGAGTGGCACTGGTTTCCGAAGCCTGGTCGGGCATGTCGCGGCCGATGGTCGCCGGTGTCATTGGAACATCTGCCAACATCGGGATCTTTCTGTTCGCGACGCTGGCGTCGAATGTTTCCATCACGCCCGATAGCTGGCGGTGGGCCGTGCTGATTGGTGCGGCTCCTGTCGTGCTCGGCGTGTTCTCTTTGTTCTGCGTGCCGGAATCGCCGCGCTGGCTCGCCGCCCGACATGAGCAGACGTTGGGGGCAGCGAAGACGAACTCCAACTGGGAAGTGTTTCGGCCGCCCCTGTTGAGTTCGACGGCAGTCGGCATCATTCTCGCCACGATTCCCCTGATCGGGGCCTACGGCAGTGCGAACTGGATGGTCCCGTGGGCGGCCGAAGCGGGTGATGCCGCCACTCCGCCCAACCCGTTCTTGAAGGCTTACGTGCAACAAGCCCGATCGCTGACCGGAATTGTCGGTAGTCTGCTGGGGGGCTGGATCGGCAGCCTCCTTGGCCGCCGGATGACCTATTTCATCATCAGCTTCGCCGCGCTGTTGATTTCGCAATACACGTTCTGGTTCGTCGTGCCGACCGACGGCGACTTTTTGATCTGGGTGGCAGCCCTGGGCTTCTTCAGCGGGATCTACTTCGGCTGGCTGCCGTTGTTCTTGCCGGAACTCTTTCCCACTCGAATCCGGTCCACAGGCGCCGGAGTCAGCTTCAACTTTGGACGGATCCTGACTGCGGTGACGGTGTTTACCACCGGTGCCTTGACCGCGCAGTTCGGAGGCGACTATGCCCAGATTGGCCGCGTCACCAGTCTGGTCTTCGCCCTGGGAATGATCGTAATCTGCCTGGCCCCCGAGACGAGCCAAAAAAGATTGGATGATTGATTCGGTTACTTCCCATTCGTCCCATGTGTCCCATAAGTCCCATCCGTCTCATCAGGAATGGGACTTATGGGACGAATGGGACTTATGCGATCAGTAACACGCCAAACTCAAGTTCTGGTTGACCCCGGCCCGAAGAACATATAAACTAAAATTGATGATTAAGTGCGACTTTTGGGGCCGGGGAGAAGGTTTTCGATGGAACTGCAGCGACAGCATGAATTCGGGGGCGGCCTGGATCGGCGTCTCTTTCTGAAGACCAGCGGACTGTCGGTCGGAGCATTTGCTCTGCCACAGGTCTTGCAGGCTCGCGCGCAGTCTCCGGGATCGACTCCCGCCAAGCAGATCATCGTCATCTTCCTGCAGGGTGGGATGTCGCACCTGGATTCGTGGGACCTGAAGCCGCACGCTCCGGCGGAATACCGCGGTGAATTCAAGGGCATTGCCACCAGCGTTCCCGGGGTTTCGATCAGCGAACACATGCCGCTGCTGGCTCAGCGGGCCGATCGCTATAGCGTGATCCGCAGTGCCTATCACGGCACGCCCAGTCACGAAGCGGCGATCCACTGGACGTTGACCGGCTACGACTATCCCGAAGCGAATACGACAACCAAGAACCGCAATACCAAGCCGTCGATGGGTTCCATCGTCTCCAAAACGAAGGGGCCCAATCGCACCGGTTTGCCCGCCTACGTGTGCGTCCCCGACCGGGGCCAGCTAGGCGACCGAGTTCGCTACGCAGCGGCCCACTACCTGGGGCTGGCTTACGATCCGTTCGAATCAGGCAGACCCCCGTCCGACGCGACCAGTCCGTTTCCTACGCCGCCGAATCTCAGTCTCGCGAAGGGCACCGACCTGCGGCGCCTGGAACATCGCCTCGGGTTGCTACGTGATTTAGACCACCTGCCCCGCGCGCTTGATTCCAACGGTGCGATGGCGGGGCTGGATGAATTCAACCGGCAGGCGATCGAACTCCTGGCGCACGATGTCACCCGCAATGCGTTCGACATGTCGCAGGAATCGATCGCGCTGCGCGAACGATACGGTAACAGCAGTTTCGCACAGCGACTGGTGCTCGCCCGGCGGCTGGCGGAAGCGGGCGTCACGTTTACCCTGGTGAATTTCTCCGACAATCAGCAGTGGGACACTCACGGCGACAATTTCCGGCAACTGAAGAATACCCGGCTGCCGGAACTGGATCGCGCTGTATCCGCATTACTCGACGACCTCGAAGACCGCGGTTTGCTGGACACGACTCTGGTCGCGCTGTTTGGCGAATTCGGCCGCACGCCCAAGATCAACCCCACCGCCGGGCGAGACCATTGGTCCAACGTGTTCTCGGTGATGTTGACCGGCGGCGGAATCAAACGCGGTCAGGTCCTCGGCGCCAGTTCTCCCTACGGCGAGATCCCCCAGACACGCCCCATCCACTTCAACGACATTCTGGTGACGATGTATCACCAGTTGGGCGTGCCGACGGATCGTGTCTTCCACGATCAGTTCGCCCGGCCCTTCCCCATCATGGACTCCGGGGTGGTTATCCCCGAATTGCTATAGCACCAGATTTCACATCCAGATTTTAATAGAACAGCCCGCGTTCATTTGAACGCGGGCTGTTCTATTAATCAAACTGGCTACGGGGAGTTCTTAAGAAAATCACGCCCGGTCAGGTGGGCTTTCCAGCCCGACAAACCACGGCCAAGGAGGCCGCGCACCCGCAAATATTTAAGACCCATGTTAGTCCTTCAGATCGAAATCATGCTCCACGGGCCCGCCATCGGGATCGATGGTGACATTGGGGATTTCCGATTTCGTATTGAACTTTTCCGGGATGTACTGATCCCGTGCATTCAATTCGCCAGCCAACTTCTCTGTCTTGTCATTGGGGTCAACTGGCTTCGGACGATACGCCTGCACGCCAACCTTATACGAACCGGCGGCGATTCCGAATCGCCCGTCTACTACATACTTCCCATCTTTAATCGGAGCCGATGTGGGAGGTGCTGAGGTCCCACCCGTCGGGGTGAAGCTGATATCACCTTCAGGAATCGGCTTGCCATTATAGTTGACCATACCGGTGATCTCGAACTTCTTGATCGATTGTTCGCAACCTACAAGCGGTAGAGCGGCCAAACAGATCAACAACCATGCCGAACGATAGCGACACATAGGCCCAAACTCTCCCCAGATGCTTGAAAATACGATGCTGAGAATCTTTCCGCGACGACTCGACTTGACACTTCAGTCTCGGCGGGTGATTCGGAAAATACCAACAGAACTCATTCAGGAAGTTCGATGTAGCGACGGCCTGAACCCCGTCTCGCACTACACATACTGGATCGCACAGTCACACGCCGAGCCCAAATCCAAAACTCGCCGGAACACCCGCCAACAGGCAACAACAGCGGGACTCTAAGTCCTCTGAGGCAGCCCCGTGGCGACGATCAAGAAGCTGTATACAAACTATTAGCTAGTAGTCACCGACCACTTGACCATCAGCTCGCCCAGCCAAATACTGCAGAATCGTTAGATTCATATTCTCCGACAAGAAACGCACGGAGCCATCGGCCAACGTCATATGACAGCCACCTTTATGGTGACTGGCGGGACCCGTAAATGTCGATGTCGCTGTGCCAAACATGTCAGCCCCGCTACCTAGAGGCATCACACCGCCAGCGGTCGAACGAAACGGGGCATTAATTCCATTTCCCACGCCCGTACCATCGGAATAGCAATTCCAAGCAACACCGTCATACGTTCCAGGTCCTCGGCCAACGATCTCGGTGAACGCCAAAGTATTGCTGGTGCCATCGGTAATGGCAGCAATGCCGATGTTCGATTGGTAGTAGAAGATACCGTTTCCGTTGGAAATCACAGTGCTGGCCCCACGACCAATTCCGCTGTCAGAGATTCCCTCGTAATGGGTCCGCGCAGAATCATTGTTGGCGTCGCCTGACGGCCCCGTCGAACCCGTCCAATTCACGCCTTCTGTTTGAGGATTACTCGGACAGAGGAAGGCGGGGATGATGTTGACGCTATTGGCCCAATTGGGGGCAGCGTTAAATCCGACGTCGAAATTGAACTTGTTATACAAGTTGGCCTGATCGATATACGGCAGCAGCATTGTCTCCGTCACAGCCCCTAAAGATGAAGCTCGCCCGAACGGAAAGATGCGGTGCGTTTCATGATAACTGTGCAGCGCCAGACCAATCTGCTTCAAATTATTCTTGCACTGCGATCGTCGGGCCGCTTCACGCGCCTGCTGCACGGCCGGCAACAATAATGCAATCAGCACCGCGATGATCGCGATGACCACCAGTAGCTCGATTAACGTAAATCCCTTGTTGGTAACT
Source organism: Planctomicrobium piriforme (assembly GCA_945861445.1). Lineage (GTDB taxonomy): Bacteria > Planctomycetota > Planctomycetia > Planctomycetales > Planctomycetaceae > JAKFVC01. Next base: position 9,349 of record CAMAVF010000043.1, read on the forward strand.
AGTTTGCGCCCAGACATCACAGAACCTCCTCGAAGTGAAAGTGAACAAACGATAACAATGCGGAGAGTGTCGTCGCCCTTAACGGCGACGTAAAATTAAAACACAGACTGGCGCCAAACCGGTCACGGTTCCTGGAAGACGCCAATCTTAACATCAGCTTAGCCTTACGCGTTAGCAATCTGCAAGCCTAATTAAGTTGCGGTTAAGGCATTTTGAATTCCCTCAATCATTCAAATCGTGAATTTGACAGGACTTATAGTTTTTGGGCGATCAACGCGATCAGAAAGACAGAACGGTATAGACTACTCTGAAAGAGGCTCCTCTGCCGCGCAATTCAGCAGTACAAATTCGTTGTCCGCCCCGACAATCCTGTTGCGACCAGCAGTGCGAAACGCTAGGATAAGATTGCATCAATCTGACTTGATACGTTTTGAGTCGCGCCTCAAAACGACAGGGAATTTGGTTAGGGAGTACACAATGCGTCGAGCAGGTTGTGAACGGCAGGATCACCCGGCTATCGGTCGTCGCGAACTCTTGCAGGTCGGCGGACTGGGGCTGTTGGGGACCGGTCTGGGCGATTTGCTGCGACTGGAATCGCAAGCTGCGGAAGTGGTGCGCGGGGTCGCTCCTCGCGCTAAGTCGGTGGTCCTGATCTTCCAGTCGGGTGGACCGTCACAGCACGAAACGTTCGACCCCAAGCCCGAAGCGCCCGCCGAAATTCGCGGCGAATATGGGACGACTCAAACGCGTCTGTCGGGATACCGCTTTTGCGAATATCTCCCCAAGCTGGCACAACGCGCGGATCGGTTTTCCATCGTCAAGACGATGCATCATCCGGCCGACCGGCAGTTTCGAAATGAACACAACAGTGCGACCTATCTGTTGCACACCGGTACGACTGAAATGCCGGAAGGAGATAATACCAACACGATCACGGCGCCGCGGCAGGGACGAATTACCTGGCCCAGCATCGGTTCGATGATCGCGTACGCTGCGCCCACCGATCCGCACGTGGGCTGGCCGGCGGTCGTGGAAATTCCGCGTGGGAATCTGATGACTTATCCCGGTCGCGAACCCGGTCTGCTCGGCCCGCGTTACAGTCGCTGGGGCGTCGATCTGGCGGCGACCTGCAACTCCAAGGATGCTGGAGGATCCTGCCCGAACTGCTACAGCCACGACGATCCGAACGATCCCGCTCGCGCTCCGGGTCCTGGCCCCAACGCCTGGTGGGACAACACGAGCTGCCGCAAGCCGGTGTTCCATTTGCCCAATCTCGGAGCGGGCGGAGTCTCCATCCCGCAGTTGACGAACCGCACCGAATTGCTGCGTCAATTGGATGGCCTGCGCCGGGCCACCGACGCGTCTCAGATCCATGCCGTGTCCACCGCCTGGGACGCTCAGCGCGACCAGGCGATGCGGTTGTTGCAGGCTGCCAGTCCGGGCAAACAGAACCCGTTTGATCTCGATCAAGAATCGGACGCGACACGCGATCTTTACGGTCGCGAAGAGTGGGGACAGGCGTTCCTGGTCGCGCGCCGGCTGGTGGAGGCCGGGGTCCGCATGGTGCAGGTCAACCTGCGTGGCTGGGACACTCATCAGAATGCCTTCCGCGACTTGAAGGCCAAACTGTTACCGTCGATCGACAATTGCCTCAGCGGATTCCTCGACGATCTGGAAGCTCGCGGATTGCTTGACGAAACGCTGGTGGTGATGTGTGGCGAAATGGGCCGGACCCCCCGGATTTCCCCCATTGCGGTGGGCGGAAAGAATGCCTCAGGAGAGATCTTCACCCCTGGCCGGCACCATTGGGGCGACGTCTTCCCCTGTTTCTTCGCAGGCGGCGGGATCCAGCCGGGCCGCATCATCGGTACCACGGACCCTCAAGGCGGCGTGCCGACCTCGGAGGCCTACACGCCATCTGACCTGGCCGCGACGATCTTCCACCTGCTGGGAGTGGGCCCCGATCGCGAGTTCCACGACCCGACCGGACGGCCGTACATGATCTATCGCGGGCAGCCAATTCGGGCGCTGCTGTAGCCTTCACGTGAAACGTAAAGGCTACTTTTTGGCCGGCGGAATGTTCCGCACGAACTCAATCACATCAGCCATCTGGGCCGGCGTGATGTCCTTCTCCAAGCCTTCCGGCATCAATGAAATTCCACTCGATACCAGCTCGTCGATGTTCGCTCGCAGGATCACATCTTGCGCACCATCCGATCGCAACAGGGTAATACTGGTTGCCGATTCCGCCCCGATGATGCCACTCAAAATCGTGCCTTGATCGGTGACCACGGTGTACGTCGTAAATGTCGGCAGCGCTTCCCGATTCGGATCGAGGATATTCACCAGCAAATCGGCTGGCGTCTTATTCATTGTCGAGGCCAGATTGGGACCGACTGGCTTGCCGATGTCTCCGACTTGATGGCAGACCGCACAGATCTTCTGGAAGACCACCTTTCCCCGGGTCGCGTCACCCTGCAGATTACCGATCGCTTTCTGGAAATCTGCGATGACCTTGGCCCGGTTGGAGACCACATCTCCCCCGACCACTTTTTTCGCCGCATTGCGGATCGCTTCATTCGGATGCTGCAATAACAGTTGCTTCTTGTCCCGCTCAATCTCACCCGGCTTCACTTTGCCTTCGCCAACGGCTGCCAGCAGTACCTGGGCACGGGGCACAGATCGCACCAGAGCTTCCACCACTTCCTTACGCACCGTGGGGCTGAATGCCCGCCACGAACTCAACAACAGCTCTTCGACTCCAGCCGGGTTCAGGACCGACAGTGCCCGGACTGCGGCGACTTGTAATTCGGTCGCGGTCTGCGGCGACAACAGGTCTTTCAGGACCGGTTGAGCGACCTGCGAGTCCGCGAATGCCAGCAGACCCGCCGCGGTGGCTCGTTCGGCGAGGGGCCGCTGCGCATCCGCCACTTTACCAGCAGCCGAGGCGAACATGGCTGCCACGCCGGTCTTCGTTTCCGCTGTGATTTCCGCCGACTGCATCAACGCCGCGATCGTCTTACCGCGCCGCGCCAATCCGTCTCCCAGTGACTGCAACAGAGCTTGCTGCTTGGCGAGTGTGAGTTCCTGTGTGAGCGTCAGTGCCGAGAGCACCTGACCCGAATGTCCCCCCTGAGGGATGGCTCCGGCCACTGCCGCCAATTGATTCAACAATGTTCCGGCCGCTGGCTGAGCATTAAACTTCTTGTCTGCCAGCAATCGGACAAACAATGGCCCCGCTTGACCGGCGATCGACGACAGCCACGCTGTCCGCATATCGGCATCCGCCATGTCCCGCTGAGCCAGCTTGGCCAGGCCATCCACACCGGCCGGTGATTTGATCTCGCCGAACGTGAAGGCCAGTTGCCACCGGACGCGATACGCCTCATCATCCGTCATCGACAGCAGTTTTTCCGCCAGTGCCGGCGCCTGGTTCACGAACGAATCCGACAACTTGATGGCATGCTCACGGACTCCGGGATGCTTATCATTTAAGGCGACCAGCAACGTTTCGGGCGTCAACGCGTTCAGTCCGGACAAGCAATACAGGGCGTGCAGTTTCCCCAGCGGTTGCATTGAGGTCTGGATCAACTTGATCAACGGTTCCACGGCCGACTTGTCCTGCCGTTCCCAAATCAGACGTTGAGCGGTCTCGCGATTCCACGAGTTCAACGATTCCAGTTCCGCCACCAGTTCGACAGCCGTCTTGCCACCCAGCTTGGGGGGAATGATGCGTTTCATATTGGGCGACACGAACCGATAGATCCGGCCCTTGTCATCGCCACTCTGCAGATCCAGATGGGCCTTGATATCGTCGGGAATCGAAACGGGATGTTCGATGGTCTCGCGGTAGACATCCATGAAATACAGGGTGCCGTCGGGAGCGTTCACAAAATTCGCGGGTCGGAACCAGTTGTCGGTCGATGCCAGGAACTCTTCCGTCTTGTCGGCTCGAACTGCAGTGAAGGCCGCTCCAGTGGGGGTCAGGATCTTGCGATGCACAAGGTTTCCGCCGACATCCCCGACAAACGCATTCCCGCGGAATTCCTCGGGATACGCGCTACCGCGATAGATGGTCACGCCGGTTGCCGACGTAAAGAATCCCGTCGGATATAACTCCGATGGGGGCGCACTTTTGGCAAATGCGGGATCGGCGGCGCGCCGGCGAGTTCTCACCAGCCGCCACGGTTCGGGACTACTTTTGCGAAACACCGGCCCTGCCCCACCTTCGACAGCAATCCCGCGCGTCACGCCCGGAACCGGCAGATAGGGATTCCGCAGCAGGTACTTGTGCGGGAAGACAATCTCCTGAATGTGGCTGCTGTTACTGGCGACAAACTGGTTGCCCCAGTCGTCCATCGAGTAGCCGAATTGCGAGCCGCCCGATAATGGCTCCAGCGTTTCATGCACGGGGTCGATCCGCAGAACTTGGGCGCCGGTCAGTTCGAGCAGATTCTGCTCGCGACGCGTCAGCTTGCCGCCGTTCATGCCACCCGCACAGTACAGATGGTTGTCGAGACCCCACTTCAAATTGTTGAGCAACGCCTGGACGTTCTGGCGGCTGAAGCCGGAAAAGACGATCTCGCGCACATCGGCGACACCATCTCCGTCGGTGTCTTTGAAGTAGTAGATATGTGGTGCCGAGGTCACATAGACGCCACCCTTGTAGCAGGCGACCGACGTCACCCATTGCAACTTGTCTGCAAACACCGTGCTGCGATCATATTTGCCGTCGGCATCCGTATCTTCCAAGAGTCGCACCACCGCGGCCTCCTTCTTGCCCAATCCCTCGGGGCACTGCGGACGCGGTTCGGGCGAAAATGGGTAGTCCCGCATTTCCGCCACGTACATCCGGCCATTCTCATCGAAACACGCATCGACCGGATCGATGACATCAGGCTCATGAGCCACCAGTTCCAAGGTAAAACCCTTGGCCAGTTGGAATGTCGGCATTGTCTTATCGAAGGCGTACCCGGGAATTCGCGGCAGTTCTTCCGCCAGCGTTTTCTTGGGCGCCGCCTGATCGTCCGCCTGCAGCAGCAGTGCAGATCCGCCGCACACCGCCAACACCAGGAGCATCAATTCCCAGCGACAAACCAGTGACATCCGACGCATCGTTGTTCCTCGTCAAAGTGGATTTGTCCAAGCTCTTCAATGGGCATTGAAGACCGACTGCAGTCGAGTCAGGTGCTCGGACAGCAAGCCCGCATTTTAACGCCGCACTGCGATCTTCTCCACCGTGTCAGACACATGCCACGGCGACAACGTCGCCGTCTTCGTAGGCGAGCGTCCGGCGTAAGCCGGATGGTTGTTATGCGGTTGAAACAATGTTAACACTGACGTTATTTGGTTTGAGGTGGGCCGGGTGCCGTAAGGCTCCGGCCTTCGTGGCCGACGCTGCTAGCGTCGGAAATACGCCGACGCTGGCAGCGTCGGCCACGAGCACTTTATTTGCGGGCGTGCATAGGTTCCCTCCCGGGAGTCACATCCGAAACCGTATAACAACCATCCGGCTTACGCCGGACGCTCGCCTGAGACCGATGCTGGCAGCATCGGCCACGATCATTCCAACTCCAATCAACTCTCACAGGATGGCAAGATGAATCTCGAAGGACGCACAGCATTGGTGACGGGCGCCGGGCGCGGAATTGGGCGTGGTTGCGCGGTGGAGCTGGCTCGCGCCGGGGCCGATATCGCCATCAATGACCGGCAACCTTCCCCCGATACCGATGCCACGCTGGCAGAGATCCGGGCCTTCGGACGCAAAGCCATCCTCGTGGATGGCGATGCCTTCGAACGAAAGTCCGTCGAAGGGATCGTCGAACGAGCGATTACGGGATTGGGCAAGATCGACATCCTCGTCAGCAACCCCGCGTACTCGCGTCGAGGGGACTTTCTGGACTACGATCCGGCGCTGTTCGAAAGAACTTTGCAGGCGACCCTGACCGCGGGCTTTCACGTCAGTCAACTTGTCGCCCGGCACATGGTGGAGCGCGATCAAGGGGGCAAGATCGTGTTCATTTCCAGCGTCCATGCCCGCATTCCCTACGCGGCCAGCGTCGCCTACAACGCGGCCAAGGCCGGTCTCAATCACATGGCGCAGACGATTGCCGCCGAGTTGATCCGCTACCGGATTAATGTCAACGTGATCGAGCCGGGCTGGATTGATACACCCGGCGAACACATCGCATTTGGCGACGATGCAATCAAAGCGGGGGCGGAATTGCTCCCGTGGAAACGCCTGGGAACTCCTGAAGACATCGGCCAGGTGGCCACGTTCTTGTGTTCCCCGGCAGCCGATTATATGACCGGGACCTCGCTACTGGTCGACGGCGGATACGCGCTCCGCGCAGCGTTGCCGATTGTTGAAGCGAAAAAGGAATGAAGGGTGAGAGCTCCAATAACTCACTCGCGTGACCAGTTTAGGTGAGCCGGGTGCCGTGAGGCCCCGGATTCCGTGGCCGACGCTGCTAGCGTCGGCGTATTTCCGACGCTAGCAGCGTCGGCCACGAGCACAAATCTTGCACGTCACTCAGACATCTCCATGATCACAGCCACGCTGACCCCCGGATCAATTCGAGCAAACGTGTGCAGCACGATGACCAGACCGCCGTACTGCGCATGCACGACCTTTTTCTGCTCACCCAGATAATCAACCACAGTCCCAATGACATCGCCCTGCTTGACCCAGTCACCTAGTTGAACCGCAGGTTCGAAGAAACCTTCGCACGGGGTCGGATGATTCAGTTGCATATGCCCCGAATCCGGCCGGTTGTCTTCCACGACCAGGGGCGGCTTGGTTGGTGCGGTGGCCGGACCGGGCAGCAGACCAAATTCTGCCATGACGTTCAAACAACCGTGCACGTAGGCATCGACCCCTGCCGGTTCGAGTCGTGCGCCTCCCATGTATTCCGTATAGATGGCAGGCACATTGGCGTCCCGCGCTATCGACAGCGAACGACCCTCGAGATTGGGATCGGTTCCCCAGATAATCGGCAGTCCAAATGCGCGAGACATACGGCGCTGCTGCTCGAGGATCTGGGGATTGGCATGCATGCAGTAACCGCTGAGCGGCAACACGGCCAGTCGCGTGCCTCCCGTGTGCAGATCGATATACATGTCGGCCGACCGAATCAGTGTCGACAAGGCGAACGCAATCTGCTCGGTCACAGTTCCCGTTTCGTTCCCGGGACAAGTCCGCGCCAGATCCTGACCGTCATCTCCGCAGCGATGACCGCGCCGAAACGCGGGCTCATTGACACACGGCACCAGCGTGACCCGGCCGCTCAACTTCTGAGGGTCGATCTCCTGCATCAGCCGGCGAATGGCCGCCATCGGCTCGAATTCATCGCCATGGACCCCCCCGGTTATCAACAGATGCTGGCCAGGCTTGTGCCCTTCGATGGACTTTTTTTGCAATTGCATTGAGGATGTCTCAGTCTAGTATCCGCATGACCGGCGCACGGCCCGGATAACTACGCCGTGAAGGATTTCCGAGCGGTTAATCAGGAAATATGGTTTGAAAGGTGTTTCGAGTCGACCGGAGGGCGAGGCTCCTGCCGAGTGTTCTTTATTGCTGGTTGCAAAGTGTGGTGGAAGAGGAACATCCGAGATTTTCTTGGTGAGCCCAGTCCCGTCAGGGCTGGGGTGGGGTAGCGACTTTGATTGCCGATCGATGTCACTCGATGTTGGTTCTGCAACGGGAGTCGCTACTCTACCCCCGGCCTCACGGCACGGGGCTCACCTAGTCTTGCTGGTAAAATCACGCGTCGGCGGTGAGTTCTTGAGAAGACGCAGGCGTCGATCGGGTGTCGAAAGACCACGCGGTTCGGCAGGAGCCTCACCCTCCCATGACGCCAAAAGTCCTTCAGGGCATAGCCCGTACGACGGGCACTCTTGTCCGTCTCTGGCACAATTTGAGGCGACGGGCAAGAGTGCCCATCTACGATTTATTTCGGCCGGGTCAGCGCCGCCAGATCCTTTTTGTTCTGTTCCAAACCGTTCTTCACCCAGATCAAGTCGCAGCCACAGGTCGTCCACAGGGCCCCGCGATTGATCAAATCCTGACAGCGGGCGGGCGAGCCACCCGTCGTACCCCAGGCCTTGCCGTGCCGGTCAGCCGCCTTCTTAATGACGGCCAGAGCCTCGTCGATCTTGGGGTGCTGGAATTGGCCCGGGATGCCGCTCAGCAGGGAAAAGTCCGCCGGGCCGAGCATGATCACGTCCACTCCGGGCACCGACGCGATTTCATCGACGTGTTCGAGCGCCTTCGGGTCTTCGATCTGGATGACGTTCCACGTTTCGGCATTCGCTTGCTCAGCGTATTCGACGAAGTTCATCATGCAGTACGGCATATCCGAGTTCCCGCCGTCGAAACCACGCGTCCCCATTGGAGCGAACTTGGTCCAGCGAACGACTTCACGGGCTTCATCAGCGTTGTCGCAGCGCGGATAGAGAATTCCATGCGCACCGGCCTCGAGCAACCGGGCCATCCGCATGAATTCGCCCTTGGCCGGCCGGGCCATGATGTCGGCAGAACCGACGCGGGCCGCACGCATCAGGCCGGTGGCCGTCTCGACGCTGTAACCGTGATGTTCCAGATCCATCCAGATAAAGTCGACGCCGATCAGGCTGGCCAACTCATAAATCGAGGGATCCGTCAGGTGCAGCGAAATGCCAATGACGGGCTCTTTGTTTGCCAGCTTCTGCTTGACGATACTCTTACGCATGGGAAAAGACTTTCGAGGTTAGTGACGAATTATCACGCAATTTCTAATCGCTGCCAGCGGATGACGTGCAGGCAGTCTTCGACGCACCAGAAGACGACCAGGACGTCACCACCCGGCAACTGAACCAGGCTGGGATACCCGAATTTCAGTCCGCTCAGTTCATCCGAATTGCTGCGGACGCCCATCATGCCTGACGCCGTCCCCTGCCACAAACAGGCTTCTTCCAGGTTAATCCAAGCGTCGCCTTCAATCCGCACCAGATTAGCCCACAATCCCGGTTTGTCCAGCCGACGGTAGACACAAAGTAACCGGCCATCGGCCAAAGTCAGTAATTTGGCCGTTTCGCCCTGAATGCCGTTTTCGCGGGCGGGTGAGAACGTCTGGCCGTCCGTCGAGATCGCATAGCGGTTCGGCTCGCTCTTCCCGGTGATTTCATTGAAGGACCAGACGACCGCCACCAACCGGCCGTCTGGCAGTTGGGTCAGCCCGACCTCCCACGACAGGACCCCGCGGTCAAATTGATCGACAATCCGCAGGTATTCCGGCCAGGTCGCGCCCTGATCATGCGACACAAACGCAATCGACTGCATGCCATGTGGCTGATTGCCATTCCAGTCCCGCCAGGTCGACGTCGGGAACAGCCAGCGCCCGTCCGCCAGTTCCAGAATGCGGTGACACATTTCGAAGGCCGGGCCGACCAGCGGCGGGGTGACCGGTTGCGGTGTACTCCAGGTTCTTCCCTGATCAGGACTTCGCAGTAAGAAGATGTCGGCCGGGACATAGCCCAGGTTGGCTCGATTGATAATCCCTTCTTCAGGGTCGTCGCGGTACGCTCGAATCCCCATCCCGACCAGCGTCCCGCCGGCGACGAGGCTAGTCCGGATCGTGTGCGTATTCCGCCGGGTCACAGGGTCGTTCAGCAAGACGGGCAATGGTTCGGACCATGTCTTGCCGGCATCGGTCGACCGAGCCAGATAGGTGCGGTAATCGAGGCTCTCGACCCCCTGCCCCAGGTCAAACGTCGCCACCAGTTCGCCATCCGGCAGGCAGCTCACAGACGGATGCCAACCGTGAATGGCGCGCAGATGCGGTTTGGGATTGCGATAGACGTTACCCGAGGCCACAGACTTGATCATTTCCGGACGATCTCCGCATCGATAACACACATCCAACTACTGATTCAAGGCGTTCCGCGCCTGAGCCACTTTGTCTCGCAAGGCTGCTGCCAGGATCCACGTCGGCTCGCCAATACAAATGAATCTCCACCCATCCTGAACGAGTCCCGTCGCATTGGCGCCGATCATCCAGGTCGATTTACCGACGGCTTCACCTGCCGCGCGGATCGTCAGCAGCGCGTCACGCAGGATCGGGGACGTCATTTCGCCGCAGACCCCCAATTCCGCCGAAAGATCATAGGGGCCAATCGCCATCGCCGTCGTCAGCTCATGCTTGGCGATCTCGGCCAAATGCTCCAGCCCCACTCGCGTTTCAATCTGCGGCAGTACGATGAAATGTTCTTCGAAGTCTGCCCGCCAGGTGGTCGCCGAATAACCGCGAATCCAGCGATTTCCCATGCCGCCCGGACGCCGCCGGCCGCGGGGTGGCATGAATAAGGCGTCTCGGACAACATCCAATTCGGCGGCCGTATCGACGGAAGCCAGCAAGAATCCACACGGACCCAAGTCGGCCGCCAGACGAATCGCGGCATAGTCATTCGACCGTGGACGCAGCAACACGGGCAGTCCCATCCGGCGACCGGTGGCACACACTTCGGCGACCAGATCGGTCCCGGCGGCCCCGTGCTCCATGTCGACGATCAGGTAGTCCACTTCCGAGCGTTGGGCAATTTCGACGATGTCGGTCCACAGGTGGTCGGTGACCAGCAACCCTGTCGTCAGTTCCCGGCTGCTGATTTTCGCTCGCAAACGGATCGCCGGGTCCATGAAGATTCCTTCGAGATTTCGACCAGTAATGGGAAAAGATCGGGCCTTGTTCGATTTGATCAGGTGAGGGCGCAGGTTCGAGAGCGCAAACCGGTCCGCAGATGCTCAGAGTACCAATCGGCTGGTCTGCCGGTAAAGTGATGTGCCGAGAATGGCGGCAGAAGTGCATTTCACAGCCATCCGCGATATGCTCTGCATGTTCGAAGTGGTGGCTCGATAAAAAAGGTCTGCAGACCAGATCTTGGATCGCTTTTTCTCCTACATTTTGAGGAGCAGGTTATGACTGTCGGGATCGGGATGATTGGTAGCGGATTCATGGGGTTGACCTACTCCGAGGCAATCTCCAAGCACGTCAAAGGTGCCAAGCTGATTGCGGTTGCGGGTGGGAAACGAGCTGGCGAACTGGCCGGCGAATACGGCGTCTGGGCTGCCCCGTCGATCGAAGCCCTGCTGGCTCGAGACGATATTGATGCGGTCGTCCTGGCGACGCCCGATCAGGATCGCCCCGAATTGACCGTGGCGGCGGCGAAGGCCGGGAAGCACGTCCTCGCGGAAAAGCCCATGGCCCCCACCGTCGCCGAATGCGACGTGATGATCGCGGCCTGCGAGAAAGCGGGAGTCAACCTGTCGGTCGTGAAGACCGAACGCTATCGCAAGCTGACCAAGCGTGCCAAGCAAATCATCGATGAAGGGGGAATCGGTCCGATCCAAATGCTCCGCACGGTGTCGGCCTTCCCGATCACCCTGTCTCGCGAACTGTTTGCGTCGCGGCCCTGGATGTCTGACCCGAAGGGGGGCGGACTGTTCATGGGCATGGCGTCCCACAACACCGACTTCCTGCGCTGGCTGACCGGAGCCAATGCCGTCAAGGTGTTCGCCCACGTCACGACCTTCAGCGATCTGCCCTCGACGGCACAAAGCGTGATGGCCCAGATCATTTTTGATAACGGCGTGATGGCCCACATGTGGATCACGACCGAATTGCCGCCCCCCAGCATTCCCTCTAGCGAAGTACGATTCCAGATCATCGGCCGCGACGCGATGCTCGACCTGGAAAACTTCGAATTCCTGGATCTCGGCAAGGGGGACAAGTGGGAACGGATCGAAACCCCAGAACGTTTCGACTATCTCAAGGAACCCAAGTCGCCAATTCGGTTGTATCCGCACATCGGCGTTATCCAAGAATTCGTCGACAGCATTAACGAGAAGCGTCCGCCCAAGGTGGGTGGTGCAGAAGGCCGAGCCGCCGTCGAGATTTGCGAAGCGTGCCTGATCTCAGCGCAGACGGGACAGGCTGTGGATTTGCCGTTGAAGCCGGCGAAGTAGCGAAACAGCTCCTGCAAATTGCTCCCCTCGCCCTGGTACGCCGGGGAGAGGGGTTGGGGGTGAGGGGCAAACGCAATCCAGTTGCTAGACGAGATTTCTTGGATTTCTCAGTATAAAGCGTGATTGACAAACCACGTCTCAATGACGCCCGCAGACCCCTCACCCCCAGCCCCTCTCCCCAGGGTACTGGGGCGAGGGGAGAGAGTAATCTGGAGGGGGCGAGTCAAAAGTTGCTTAAACGAAAAGTTAACCGCCACAGCCCGACTCTCGTTTCCAGAGGACCCAACTCATCGTGGCCGACATCACCCAGAGCGCCGAGCATCCCCTGACGGTCGCTCAACAGAATCGCAATGTCTTCGTGTTTGCCGCGTGTACCTGCCTGCAGTATCTGGCCGCACCGGTGCTCTACGTGGGAATGACCCAGGCCACGTTGTGTGCGAAGTTGGGGGCTTCTCCCGATGTCGCCAACCTGCCCGAAACGGCCTTCTTCGTGATGACTGTCATGCCGGTGTTTCTGGCATGGCTGTTTCCGGGAGTCGGCTTCCTGAAACGTATCATGGTGCTCTGCTATCTGGCCGCGGGCCTGGCACTCGTTCTAATGTGTGCGACACTGATCGCGGATGTTTCCAATGACCTGAAAATTGCGTGCGTGATCTTCCAGGGAGCGGTCAGCGGCGCCGCGATGCCGACGGCCATCGCACTGCTCTGGGAGGCGATGGGGCGCGGCGTTGCGGAATCTCGCCGCGGGTTGGCACTGGGGTTGGCGTTTGGATTGGGCCCTTTTCTGGCCTTCGGCGCTTCCTTGGCGTCTCAGGAATTGCTGAGTGGCAGACTGTGGGGCCTGCTCCCCAAGCAACTGGAGTATCCGTGGGAATTCGTCGCCCTGTTCGGTAGCGCGGGCCCGATGATGTTGTTGGCGGCACTCCTGGCGTCGCTGGTCGTCGTACCGCCCGCCAGCGAATCAGAAGCCTCCGTAAAGCGCGACCCGTTGATCGCCGGATTGCTCGAATTTCTCACAACGCCTCTGCTCGCCAAGGCCACCATCGTCACCATTCTGCTGTACGTCGGCAACACGATCGCCGCCAATATGAACCTGTACACCGAATTCGTTCTCGGAGCGGATCCGAAGGAGTACGTGGGTTATCAACTGGCCTTGCGTTTCTTCTGCAAAGGGGTGACGGGCCTGCTGCTGGGTTGGATCCTGGTGAAATCGAATCCCCGGGCAGGGATCCTGATCACGGGAATGATCTTCGTGGCATCTCAAGTGTGGGCGTTGTGCGTGCCGGGAATCTGGTATCTGTTTGCGTTTGGTCTCTTCGGTGCCGGTGAATTAGTCGGCGTCTATGCTCCGAACTACATCTTGTCCGCATCATCGCCTCGTCGATTGCGGCAAAATATGGCGTACGTCACGATGATGATGATGCCGGCCGGTCCCGCAGGATATCTGTTCGGGGCGATTGTCAAAGGCTATCCCAGTGATCCCGCCTTCGGCTTCAGGCTCAGTTTTATCATTTGTGCCGGAATTCTCATTCTTGGTTTGATCCTCGCGGTCACACTGCTTCCCAAGCGGCCTGTCCCGCAGGATGTCACGGAATAAACTCAATGTCAGCTCATCATGTGGTAGTCATCGGTGTCGGTTCCATTGGCGAACGGCATACGCGGTGTTTTCAAGCGACGGGTCGCGCGACGGTTTCGATTGTCGAATCCAAGGCGACATTGGCCGCGGAGATCTCAAAACGCTACGGCGTGACGGCTCACGCCGATCTGGACGCGGCACTCGCGCAAAAACCCACGGTGGCCGTCATCGCGACACCTGCCCCGTTGCACATCCCGCAGGCGATCAAGCTCGTCGCCGCGGGCGTCAACGTGCTGATCGAAAAGCCGCTGTCGACCACCATCGAAGGGGTCGAAACACTGCGGCAACTGGCTGCCGAAAAACCTGTCACGATTGGCGTCGCATATGTTCTGCGTTCTTATCCCGCCTTCGCCGCCATGCGCCAGGCGATCCAGTCGGGCCGGTTTGGGACACCAAGGCAATTGACCATGGTCACCGGCCAGCACTTTCCCACCTACCGGCCCGCCTACCGCGAAATCTACTATGCGAATCGCGCCGCCGGTGGCGGAGCCATCCAGGATGCCCTGACCCACATGGTTAATCTAGGCGAATGGCTCGTTGGACCTGTGACCCGGTTGGTGACTGACGCCGATCATCAAGTGCTGCCGGGAGTCGAAGTCGAGGATACCGTGCACCTGGTCACCCGGCAGGGATCGGTCATGGGCACGTATGCTCTCAACCAGTTTCAAGCTCCGAACGAAACCTACATCACGGTCAATTGCGACCCGGGCACCGTCCGCTGCGAGATGCACACGAACCGGCTGTTGACGATGACCAAGCCGGGCGAACCTTGGCAGGAGCAGGCCTTCGGTCAAGCCGAACGGGACACCGCCTTCATCAACCAGGCCAACGATTTCCTGAACGCCGTCGAAGGCAAGAGCCCGGTCCTCTGCACGCTCGAAGAAGGAATTCAAACCCTGAAGGTTAACCTGGCCGCCCTCGAAAGCGCCGAACACCGCCGCTGGGTCGAGATCAAGTAGGTCAGGCTGTGCCTGACGCTAATTGGGAAAGAGTTTTTTCGCCACGGATTCACACGGATGAAACACGGATTTTTCGAACCTATGTGACGCACCGACTGTGTTCTTGGCCTTGGAACACTGAGCAAAATCTGTTCGGCTGGGGAATAGGATGACCCTATCCGTGTTCAATCTGTGTTCATCCGTGGCTAAAAACTCTTCGTTCTCAGTAGTTTGATACTCGCCAACAACCATCCGGCTCACGCCGGACGCTCGCCTTCGCATCACTTCGTGACGCTGGATTCTACCGGTTAGCCGTCCGGCGTTTTGCGATGTCGCGGATCTGGCGTTCGATGTCGATTCCGACGAGTTCGCTCCATGCTCCCATCAGCTTCTTCCAGATGGGACCCGGGCGGCCGTCGCCGATCGGCAGGCCGTTGATTTTGGTCACGGGCATCAGGCAATACGGGGTCGTCGCCGTAAAGGCTTCGTCCGCGTTGATCACCGAATGGACCTGGAAATCCTTGACGATGAACGGGATTCCGAGTTTATCCGCCAGCTCAATAACCGTTTGCCGGCTGATCCCGGGCAAGGTGTTGGTCAGGGTCGGTGAGACAATCGCCCCCTGCTCGACGATCAGGAAATTGGCCCCGCCCGTTTCAGTCACGTTGCCGGCCAAATCGAGCAACAGGGCCGAGGCATCCGGGTCGACCAGTTGAGCTTCCTTATCGGCCAGGTAGTAGTGCATCCGGCTGCGATACTTCATCTTCGGATCGTAGCACTGCGGCGGCACGTGGCGAATCGATGGAGTGACCAGATGGACGCCCGTGTCGAGCTTCGGCGCCCACAGTTCAAATGGCATCGGAAAGGTGTGAGCGCAAACCGTCGGTGTCAGTCGCGCCGCGCGGCCTGCCGAGCCCGCATAGACCGGAAATTCACCCGCCGTCACGAAATGGATGAGGCCCAGTTCGTCCTCGGGATCGGCCAATTTCGCGTTGTGAGCGACCAGTTCGCGCGAGACCTTCGCCAGTTCCGCTTTGGTGATGCCGATCTCCATTCGCGTGTATTTGAGCGAACGAAACAACCGGTCCATGTGGTCGTCCAGACGATACGGTTCGCGCCGGAAGGTCCGCGTCATTTCCGTGACGGTCGCCCCCAGCACGATACCGGCATCAAAGATCGCCACATGCGCCTGCGACGCCGGCACCAGTTCTCCACGCAGATAAACGAGAGGCTCAGTCATGGTGACTCGGCTTCCAATTCCTTCTTGAGGGGTCGATATCCGTATTCATTCAGCACGGCGATGATCCCACGATCGCAATTGCTGCGGGAGACTGCAGCCAGCGCATTGAGAGCCGTGTACAACGACTCCACAGCCTTCTCCAGTTCCGCGCTTTGCGTCTCCTTATCCCCCTTGGCCTTGGCAATTCCCGCCTGCCGGACAATTGACAGGCAGTTCATATACTCGGCGGCAAATTCCAGACGCCGGGCGAGATACAGGCTGAATTCGCGGTTGCCTGATCGTGCCCCCGTGTTGACGCGGTACATCTCGTCGCTGGCCTGGTGATACAGGTTCTGCACTTCACCCCACCATTCCGGAACCGGGTCGCCGCTGTAGTGTTTCATGACCATGTTGGGGATTGGAAAACTGAAACCAATGTCATGTTGATCGATGATCGCCGTCGCCTTCTCCAGCAATTCCAAGGTCTTCAATGTGCGCCCGGCAGATGACTCACCCAACCCCGGCAGGATCATGTCGTGTATGGCCTGTGTCGGCGTCAGGTCGGGTTGAAAGCTGACGCGACTGAGGAAGTAGGCACTGGTATCCAGGTCTCCTACGATCCAGTAGCGAGTGGAGAATCCCTCCCAGCCATTCGTTCGGAGTTCGTCCACCAGCAGTTTGAGCGAAGAATTCACGGCCTGGGGCAGGATGCCGACGTTGTCATCGGCCAGCGTCAGAATCAGCGTGCTGGGGACCGACTTCGCGGGCACGGTCTTCATCAACTCGCGATTTTCCGCCACACGGCGGGCCGTGTAATCGATGAAGTTCTGTGCTCCCGTGCCCGGCGGCAAGACCTTGTCGAGGATCGGATAGAACGCCGGATCGATATCCGTCACGATAAACTTCACCGTGCGGCCATCCGGCAGTTGGCCCAGTTGTTTGTCGGCCAGCAGACGATGAAAGAACTCCAGGGCCGTCAGATTGCCACGCAGTGCCTGCACACCCCGCTCGCCCGAGGCCGTGATCTTGCGATCTTTGGCCGTCGCCATCAGCTTTTCCAGACTCGTGATTTTGCTGAGGCCGCCCCGGGCATCCAGCGCCTTCCACGCCGCTTCGGCATGCTCGCCCCACTCCGGAAATTCGGGCAGCGACAGGTAGACAGCGTCGACGTCAGGGTAAGTCTTCAGATAGGCTCGAATCTGCGTCTTGACCAGCTCCATCAAGATCGGGTCGTCGGTGGCCTGCTTCGCCCCGGGACCGATGGTCAGGCTCTCCAGACCCGTCAGGACCTTTGAACCCGGCAGCACCGGCTGGAACTCCCGCGTGAACTCCATCGGCGAAAACGACAGCCCGGTACTCATTCCCAATTTGCGAGCCGCCGAGATGACGCCCCGAGCCTGCTGGGTGGCCGCGGTCACACGTTCAGCATACGTTTTCTTCCCCACGAAGTCGGGATTCTCAAACACTTTGGCGCCGCGGAATACGGCTCGCCCCGCCGTGTCTCCGGCCACCGGATACTGATAGCCAAACCACGGAATCCCGGTCTGCTTCTTAACTCCCTTAAACTCAAAATCGACGTACGCCTGCCAGGGATAGAAGGACAGCATCAGGCGGTTGTATTTCAGCTTCGCCAGTTGCTTGATCACTAATTCATGTTCCGCCAGGCCCCACGATTCCGGCCCAATGGGGAAATCGTTAATGGTGCGCCACGTGCGGACTCGCAACGTAGGTTCGAGGAGGATGTTGATCCCGTCCAACTTGAACTCGGGCGGGGCTTCCCCGGGCAGCATGTCTCCAAACAATGCGTAGCGCATGCCGAAGTGGTGCCCCAATTCGTAGACCGCCCACAAGGTCGCGACGGGCGATCCGCCTCCGACGACCAATGCATTCCGATCCCCCAGCTTGACGCTCCGGACCAGATGTCCCTGATCGGTCAGCTTGGGCCAGGTCGCGCTGAGCGGCTTTAAGGCGGGATTGGTGGTGGGGTTGCCGATCAGGATTAACGGACCGGCACCGGCGGGGACCTGTTCACTGATCTTCACTTCTGCTTCGAACAGTTTTTTGAACTGGTCTGCCAGTTCAGCGGCGGCGAATCGTTCGAGCTCGGGGGCTTTTGCTCCGACGACGACGTCGACCTTCGGCCCGGCCACGGCTTGACCAGCGAACAGGAAATTCAGCAGGATCACGCAGCAACAGGCATAGGCGAGCCGGGCGGCGTGAGCCCCCGGATTCTTCGGTTGGAACCGATACGCAACCGTACCGCCGGTCCGGGGCCTTACGGCACCCGGCTCACCTGATTCATGGATGGCGGGGTGGGCTGCTGCGATAACGAGACACGTGCGGCGAGTGAGTCGACTCATGCTTACTTCGCCTCCTCTGAGATGCAGTAGATGTGTTCGCGGGTGCGGATGAAGAGCCGGCCGTCGGCAATCGCCGGACTGGCGACGCACGATTCGCCCATGTCATTCTTGGCCAGGACTTCCAGCTTGGGGCCCTGAGCCAGGACGACGACGAAGCCGTTTTCTCCGGCGATGTAAATCTTGCCGTCCG
>CAMAVF010000044.1 GCA_945861445.1 Planctomicrobium piriforme
TGCTCCGAATGATGATCAGCCACACGCATACTCGCCTCCATACTCCGAAGATCCATGATCCATGCCCGATTGGCTGGATCGTATGGAGTCTGGGTAGATGGCGCAAGTCAGGGTAGTGGCGCGCGACTAATTTTTGTGGTTGGTATAACCCGCCATGCAAACATTGCAGAACGGATCGACCAAGTTGGGTGTATAGGTCCGCATCGGTATCAGAATCAGTTGGTGACCGAGGAAGAACTCGTCGATGCAGATCAACGAAAAGGCCACCATGTAAAAGGTCAACACCGACCAGAGCGGCAACAGCAGGCAGCGTCCCCACCCCGGACCGCTGTTGCGAACAGTTGATCGCCTATCGAGATCCAGTTGATCTGTGGTCATAGGTCAATGTACGAAGAGTTTTTTAGCCACGGATGAAACACGGATAAAGTCAGCGTGTCAGCGACTCTGTCCGACACGGCGAACCAACACATAATGACAAGGTAGACATCGCCAAGAGACCTAATCAAAGGATGATCCAATCCGTGTTCATCCGTGGCTAAAAATCCGAGTTTCCATTCATAACGGTTCAACACTTCCCGACCAGAATCGGTTCGCCAACCGACCAGTCGCGGCCGTTACGGATCACTCGCCGATAGAGCGTGTCGCGTTCGACGGGGATGCGCCCCGCCTCCTTGATCATGCGATGGATCTGCTCGACTGACAAGCCTTCTGGCGTCGTCGCTCCCGCATCGTGATAAATAATCTCATGCACCACGGTCCCGTCGAGATCATCCGCCCCGAAACTCAACGCAACCTGCGCAATTTTCTCGCCCAGCATAATCCAGTAGGCTTTGATGTGATCGAAGTTGTCGAGCATGATGCGTGACAACGCCATGACCGCCAGATCGGTCTGGCCGCTGGGCTTCTGGATGTGATCCAGGCCGGTGTTTTCGGGATGGAACGCCAGTGGAATGAAGGTTTGGAATCCGTGCGTTTCGTCCTGTAATTCTCGCAATTGACACAGGTGATGCACCCGATGATGGGGTTCTTCAATGTGTCCATAGAGCATCGTGGCATTGCTGCGCAGGCCGAGTTCATGCGCTTCGCGGTGAATTCGCAGCCACTCGCTCGAGTCCGCCTTGTGCTCGCAGATTTTGTCCCGGACGTCCGGGTGGAAGATCTCGGCGCCGCCCCCCGGCAAGCTGCCCAGGCCCGCCGCTTTTAATTGTTCGAGCACCCAGCGGGTCGGCTGCTTGGTCAGGAAGCTGAACCAATTGATTTCGACCCCGGTCCACGCCTTGATGTGGATGTCAGGCCAGGCTTCATGAATGACTCGCACGATATTGAGATACCAGTCGAAATCCTTCTGATGATGCAGGCCACCGACGACATGGATTTCGGTCGCTCCGTTGGCTTTCGCCTCGGCGACTCGTTCGCGGATCTGATCGTCTTCAAACGTGTAGGCTTTGGGGGTCTTTAGATCGGAACGGAAAGCACAGAATACGCAGCGATAAACGCACACGTTGGTCGGGTTCAGATGGATGTTGGTGTTGTAGTATGCGAAATTGCCGTTCTTCCGCTCGCGCACCGTGTTGGCCAGCCCGCCCAGAGTCAGGACGTCGACCTTTTCGGCCAGAAACACCCCTTCGTCATACGTGACGCGTTCGCCAGCATGCACCTTGTCAGTGATCACTTTGAGTTGCGTTTGATAGTCCACAGGAACACCATCGGACGATAGCCACACTCGCCAGAGAGTGGGAGAAACAAGTGGAACAGCCCCCGTTCTGGCGAACGTGGCGACCCAATATCTGCAAATGACCCACTAGAGCCACAAGTCGGCCATACCCAGGATCAACAACCCTACACTGATCACGGCATTGACATGAAAGAACGCCAGATTCACTCGGGCCAGGTCATTCGGCCGGACCAGTGAATGTTCATAGACCAACAATACCGCCACAGCGATCACTCCGACACCGAAGATGATCCCCAGATGTGCCTGATACCAGAGAGCGGTCAAACAGCCCAGCATCACCAGATGACTCAAGGCGGCCAGCCTGAGAGCCCCCGGGACCCCGAGCCTGGCCGGAATGCTGTGCAAGCGGCTTTGGCGATCGAAATCGGTGTCCTGGCAGGCATAGATGATGTCGAAGCCGCCCACCCAAAAAAAGATGACCGCCGCCAGCAGTACGGGCGTCAGAGTGATCGTGCCACACAAGGCAATCCAGACGGCAATCGGCGACAGCATCAACGCGGCCGCCAACCAGTAGTGGCACCACATCGTGAACCGCTTGGCGTAAGAATATCCGCACAAAAACAACAGCACGGGCCCGGCCAGGACCAGCGGCAACCAGTTCGGCAGGAAGAATAGCGTCGACAATAGGAATCCGACGCAGCAGGAAATCGTGAACGCGGTCACCGCCGGGACACTCAACGTGCCCGCCGGCAGATGCCGCATTGCAGTCCGGGGGTTGCCGGCATCAATCCGCCGATCGACCAGGCGATTGAAGGCCATCGCTGTCGACCGAGCGAAAACCATTGCCAGGACGATGCCAATCAGATGTGCGACTTGAAACGGGACTTGCTTCCAGGCCAGGCACGCCGCAAATAACGCAAACGGCAGCGCGAACACGGTATGGCTGAACCGGATCATCTCCAGCATGCGCCGCGTGTTGACCAACAATCTCGAAAACGACACCCTGGACTCCGGTAAGTTAACGTAGCTCATAGTCAGATTCCCGAAGCCATTGTAGAGGGCGAGGGAGAGCGGCGTCCAACGCAGATGAATGATACGCTCATTGGTGATCTAACCGCCGCCAGAGAGACGAGTTAACATTGAGTGTCGCACGGCTCGGCTGGCCTCAATGAGAACCGAAAATCGGTCGCGGCGAATCGGGTGGCGAAAGCAAGTGAATTCTTCGTAACAGCGGAACATAAATGAACATGCCCCTCAAGCCCCAACAAATCGAAGATCGCATCCAGCAAGCCGCTGAGGCATTGCGACAGGCCGACGCCCTGCTGATTGGCGCGGGGGCCGGCATGGGTGTTGATTCCGGCCTGCCGGACTTTCGCGTCAATGAAGGGTTCTGGAAGACCTATCCGCCGTTTCGTGGACGGATCTTCGCGGAGATGTCGAATCCGACCTGGTTTCGTCGTGATCCTGAGTTGGCTTGGGGGTTCTTTGGGCTTTCGCTTACAACAGGCTCCGTTGCAGTACGGCTTGCGCATCAGCGAAATAGGGCTTCCAGGTGATTTCCGGGCGGCCGTCTCGCAGGCAGTTTCGCACTGCGGCGAGAGTGTTCCGAGCCATGTGCGGGCAACGATTGCAGGCGCAGGTTGTGCCGTCTGAGGCCGAAATGCCGGGCACTGGCAGGTAAGTGTGCTGCGGTGCCAGGGCCTTCAGGGGATGGATCATGTTCGATTCCGTGGCCACCAGGAACACGGTTGGCTCCTTGGTTTCGGAAACTTTGCGGCGCATCTTCTCGGTGCCGCCGATGAAGTCGCTGACATCCAGGATGTTTTTCGGACACTCGGGATGTGCCATCACGATGCTGCCGGGATTGTTTTTCTTCGCGCGCAACAAGTCCTGGACGGAAAAGATCTCATGGACCATGCACGACCCGGGCCACAGAATCATCTTGCGGCCGGTCACTTCGGACAGATATCGCCCCAGGTGCTGATCCGGTACGAATAGGATTTCTTTGTCATGCGGAATCCGATCAATGATCTCGCGTGCGTTGCCACTGGTGACAATCCAGTCGCACAGACTTTTGACCGCCGCAGTCGTGTTGATGTAGGCGACCGTCAGAAAGTCATGGCCCTGGGCTCGCAATTCTTGCTGATAGGCCGCCAATTTGTCGGCGGGGCAACTGTCTGCCAGCGAACAACCAGCCAACAGATCGGGTAGGAGGACCCGTTTTTCGGGACTCAAGATTTTGGCCGATTCGGCCATGAAGTGTACGCCGCAGAAGACGATGGTTTTGGTTGTCACCTTGGTCGCATCGCGGGCCAATTTGAGGCTGTCTCCCGTGAAGTCAGCAATATCCTGAATGTCGCCGTCCACATAAAAGTGGGCCAGAATCGTCGCGTCTTCACGGACCTTCAGGCGTTCGATCTCTTCGATCAGGTCGAGCGGATCTTCATCAGAGACAATCGGCATTCCAGCGATCGGCAAAACGGTGGACATGGCAGGCAAACCTTGAATGGCATTCGGCACGAGTGACGCTCGTCATAGTGCGGGATCAACGCGGCGACACAGTTTTCAGTCGGGGCTGCTGATGGCACCGACTGCCACGGGTTCCCGATGTTTGTATCCCCATTATATACTACGCTGGCTTCGTGGCGATGTCGTGCCGGTCTTTCAAAACGGGTTTTGAACAGAAGCACACAAAGGACACGAAGGTTGGGAAAAGGATTGCGCGATTGAACTTGCCGTTATTGGAACTCTGCCTGTGGGGGTACTGTCTGCTGACAGTGCTATGTGCGGGTGCAGTCACCTATCGGTATCGCAGCCTGTTCAATCCGCTGTTGTATCCCAGCCTGCAACTGCTGGTGATGGCCGGACTGGCTCCGCTGATTCATGATGTGGCCCATTCGAAGCAACTCGATCAAGATTGGTGGATCGAGGCCAGTCTGACGACGTCGCTCTATTTATTTGGCTTAACGTGGCCGTTTTTCACGCCGCTGAATCCGTTGCTTCCAGTCTGCGAACTCCTGCTGGGACCGTGTGAACTGGCTCGGCGCCGGACCGGCGACAGATCCCGGCGAAGTCCCCAGATGCTGTGCCTGTTGTATTTCGGCGGGCTGATCGTGCTGGCCGGCGTCTTGTATTACCAGTTGCTGCAGGAGAGTCCTGTCGGCTTGCTGTGGCTGATCAATCCGCGGATGGCCTACCTCGGCGGACGGGCGGGGAATGGCCATTGGTATGTCCTCTCGCAGACCTGCTTGTTTCTTGCCTATCTGGGTTGGCTGTATTACGGACGGGTTCGGGATCGCTTCGTGCTGCTGGCTGGTACCGTGGTTTTCCTGTGGGCGTTTTCGTATTTCGGATCGAAGGCCGCCATGGTAGGGGTCATCATGGCGGGAGGGATCTATTTCAACTACTTCGTCCGCACCTTCACGTGGGGCGAGGTGGCCGTCGCCGCCGGGCTGGGGGTGCCGATGGTACTCATTTCACCGTGGCTGCAAGGCAATTTCGAAAGTCTGAAAGAGACGCTGCAATACTACGATTACTTCGACAACGCGGCCCGTTATGTCGGCAGGTCAGAGAACTTCGGTCCGAACTACGGGGGCACATTGCTGAGTTCCCTGTGGGAATACGTTCCCCGTCGCGTCTGGCCTACGAAACCATTCGTCTACGGATCGATTGTCGTGAACGAACACTTTTTTCCCGGAGCCGCCGAGGTCGGTTATACGCCCGGTTATTTGCCCTGGATTCCGTACCACCTGGATTTTGGAGCAACGGGTGTCGCGGTAGGGGCCAGCATCTTCGGGTTCTTGAATAAGGCGATCTACACGTACTTTCTCCGCCACCGCAGTTTCCTGGGATTCCTGTGCTACCTGCAGGTGGCGTTCATCCCGGTATTAAAACTCGCGCCGGTGCTCTACTTTGTGGGAATGCTGGTCATGCTGGCGTTATCGCTCAGAGTATTCGTGCTAGTTGGAAACATCCTGCTGAATCAGGACCATTCTCAGCAAACGGCGCCGCGTGGTCCTGGAGCGAGGAGATCTGGAGTGGATTCAGAAGAGTTTTAGCCACGGATGAAACACGGATTGGATCATCGTTTGTGAGATCTTCTAAGAGAATCGTGGCGATGACCAATACCGTTTCAATTACGCCGAATCCATGACTTCCCTCTGCCGTTATCCGTGTTCAATCCGTGTTAATCTGTGGCTAAAAATCTTCGTAGCGACTGAATGTCGACTGCGAGTTCTATTTGGCGTTCTTCAAGAAGGCGATCAGGTCTGCCAGTTGTTGCCTGGTGATTTGTTGATCCAGGCCGGCAGGCATGATGGAGAGGGTGCTGGGACGCAGTTCTTCGATGTTGGCCCGAGGGATGCGGACTTCTTCTTTGGGTCCCGTGGCGAGTGTGATTTCGTCGGTTGTTTCCAGGCGGATCAGGCCGTTGTGGACCTTGCCGTCCGTGGTGGCGATGGTCACGGGTTCGTAACTGCGGACGAAGCTGAGACTCGGGAAGACGATGGATTCCAACAGATCACGTTCGGTTCGGATGCTGCCGATACGAGTCAGATCGGGGCCCGTGTTGCCACCCAGGTAGCCGATCGCATGACAGGCCACGCACGCCGCCTTCTGACTGTAAAAGACCGCCTGGCCGCGACGGATATCACCGTCTTTCAGACCCGCTAACAACTCTTCTAATCGCTCCTTTTGTTTGCCCGCTTCCGAATTCAGGATGTCAAACAACGGCTGAGCGGACTGCTGGACCTGCGGGCTGAACTTGGCCAGCCGCAGCTTTAACGCGTCGGGGCGGATCGATTTCAATGCCGCTGCGTCTTTCAAAGCGGCGATTAGCTTCTGGCCGACCGTGTCGTCGCCACCCAGTTCATAAGCGGCCAGTAACCGGTCGACTTCCAACGGGCCGACGATCTTGAAGAGGTCGGCCAGTTCCAGCAATTGCTGGGGAGTCAGCTTCGATTTCGAGATCACTTCCGCCGCCAGAGAGCGAATCGTCACCGACTTTTCCTGGTCGAGATTTTCGGTGAGCAGGGCGAACTGCGTGGCGTTCCAGTCGCGCGGCGCAGTGGCCAGGATCGCGAGCGCTTCGAGTCGAATTTCAGGTGGCAGCGGTGCCTCGAGGGACACCACCTGCAGCCTCGATACAATTTCCGGCGCGAGCTGGGCGTCTTTCACGGGCGGAAAAGCACGCAACACCGCGAGGCTGCGCTGGAGGCGTGCCTGATCTCCTGCCGCCAGCGAGACCACCAGTGCTGCCGACCAGGGGGCGGGCAGTTCCTTCAATCCCGATCCCCGCATGGCCTGCAAGGCACTCAGTTGAGAAATTTTCGAAGTGGCCGGTCCGGTGACGGTCTCGGCCAACAGTTTTTGCACGGAATCGGTCTTCGCAAATTGCGACAACTGGCGTTCGAGTTCCACGCGATCGGCTTCACTGAGAGTCTCATCGGACAAGCGCACGCGCAGAAATCCGACCAAGGCGTCACTCCATTCGGGGTGGCGACCAACAACCCACGCGGCCGCGTCTTTCAGCCCGGCATCGGGTGAGGCGAGCAGCTTGGCGACGTATTGCGGATCCAGTTTGGTGTCCGGCAGTTGGTCCAGGACGAACAGCGCCGCGCGTTGCACGGCGGGACTGCGATCCTGCAAGCCAGCGACGGTTGCGGACGCGTTTTGCAGTTCGAGAAGTGCATAAGTAATGGCGTGATCACGTCCGCGGTCGCTTGGTTGGGCCGCTGCAGTCAGCAGTTTGATCACTTGCTGAGGGTCGCCAATTCGCCCGAGCGCTTCGGCGGCGACTCGCTGATTCATCAAGGAACCGGATCGAAGTGCCAGCAGCAGTTGCGGCACCGCCCCGGCATCGCGCCACAGGCTGATCGAATTCAATGCCGCCTGGCGAACTTCGACATCCTTGTCTGCGAGCGCGGCACGAATTCCGGCCCGGGCCGTTCCCTGGTCGATGCGCGTCAGGGCCCAGACGGCGTTGAGTCTGGCATGGGCGGAACGATCATGTTGGATCACACCGGTCAAAGTCGCGATCGAGTCGGATCCGCGTCGTGCCAATTCCTTGATGGCACGTTCCTGGACGACGAGTCGCTCGTCGGCCAGCAGTTTGGCCAACTCGACGACGCTCAACTTGACGAACGCCACCTTCTCGCCACGTGGATCCGCGATGCGCGGTGCGCCTTTGCGGCGGACGCGATAGATGGTCCCCATGACATCGGGCTTCGCCAGGTGCGAGGTCGGGCAGCACAGCTTGTACCAGCCGCCGGTATCCATGATCAGCAGACTGCCGTCGGCGTCTTCCAGGATATCGGTCGGATGAAAATCGACGTTGTCCGAGACCACAAAGTCCGTATCTTTCGATTGATACATGGCCTGATCGGCGTTCAGTGCGTGGCGTGTGATCCGATGTTGGTTGAAGCAGCAGGCAAACAGATTGTGCTGGTACTCGGGACCGAACGCGCGCGAGGAATAACTCGTCAATCCGCACGGTGCGGCGGGACCCAGATGGCTCATGACGGGCATGATGTCGCCGGTGCGTGGATGGCCGTCGAGAACCCCGTGAACCTTGCCATAGACGCCACCATAGACTGCATGAATCAATCCATCCCGCTTACCGCCGCCGGGATGTTGGAAGAAGGTTGTCGTGAAGATCCGTTCGCCACCGGGGGTGAACGCCACGTCGACGGGGTTGTCCATGCCCCCCGTCATGACGTGTTCGATGCCTGATCCATCCGGGCGACAGCGGAAGATGTGCGACGCCTTCGTCACAAACGGCTTCTGTCCGGGTCGCTCGTAGGTTTGTTCGGCAAACGCACCTTTGCACCAGTAGATCCAACCGTCCGGGCCGGCAAACGGGCCGTGCAGATCGTTGGCGCAGCCGGTCAGCGTTTTGCCTTGGAACCATTCGACCCGTTCGTCAGCCACGCCGTCGCCGTTGGTGTCGGTGAGTTTCCAAATGCTGGGGGGAGCCGCGACATACACCGAACCGTCGAGCCACATCGTCCCTTCCGGGAACATCATCTTGTCGGCAAACACGGTGCTGGCGTCGTAGCGGCCGTCGCCATTGGTATCGCTCAGCCGGACGATGCGATGGGGCTTTTCCGCGAGTTGCTTCTGGACGTTGTCGTTCGAGCCCGACGAGTCGGACACGTACAGATTTCCCGCTTCGTCCAGGGCTGCGGTGATCGGCCGGTCGACGAGCGGCGGGCCAGCCACGGCTTCAATCTCGAAACCGGCGGGCAACGTGAACGTGTGCCCGTTCAATTTGAACTCGTCGGCACGGGTGGCGGGATTCGCCAGCCAACACAGTCCGACAACTGCTGCCACCAATATCCGTCTCATGATCGCTGCTCTTCTGTGGAAGTCCAAACTGAGGCGCGTGCTTTGTACTGAGCGATATTGTGGGCAAGGGTCTGGAAGTTGGTCAATGACGAAGGGCTTACGCGTATCGTAGCATCGGTCATTCGGTCGACATCCCTGTTGCCCCGAGCGTCGGAAGCCCGATACAATAAGAGAGTTCAAGTGCTCGTCTTCAAGTTCTGCGTGATTGTGAGATGCTGTGATGCGACGTGGCATATTGCTGCTGGGACTGTGTTGCGTGCTCTGGGCCGGTGTTCGCCCCGTGGCCGCAAAAAACAATGATCCCAAGATCAAACAGTCCGTCACGCGGGCGCTGGACTGGCTGGCTGCCGAGCAGAAGCCGCAGGGTTTCTGGGAGGCCCAGGGCAGCCAGTATCGCGTGGCCATGACCGCCCTGGCCGGAAACGCGTTGCTTTGCGAAGGATCGACCACTACTCGAGGCAAATACGCCAAACACATTCGTAATGCCGTCACCTATCTGCTCGAAACGAGCCATCCCAATGGGCTGATCGGCTTTGAGAACGATTATCACTACACCTACGGGCATGGCTTTTCGATGCTCTTCCTGTCGCAGGTCTTCGGCGAAGAAGAAGACGCGGCGCGGCGCGAAGAACTGCGTGCGAAACTGACCAAAGCGGTCGAATTCTGTGCCAGTGCCCAGACGGCGGCGGGTGGCTGGGGATATGTTTCGGCAAAGGATGGCAATGATTTCGACGAGGGTTCCACCTGCGTGACTCAGGTGCAGGGACTGCGAGCCTGCCGCAATGCCGGGATTCCCGTCGCCAAGGAGATCATTGATCGGGCCGTGACCTATATCAAGAAATGCACGACTCCTGAGGGTGGGGTGCAATACAGCATCAAGGGCGGGGGAGCTCGCCCGCCGATTTCTGCGGCCGCCGTCGCCTGCATGTTCAACTCGGGAGACTACGATTCCGAGTACGTCAAGAAGCTGATGAACTACTGCCGCCAGAACCTCAGTCCGACCGGCGACAACAATGGCCGCTCATTCGGACATTGGCATTACGCTCATTACTACTACGCCCAGGCCCTGTTTCGCGTGGGGGGGGCCGAGTGGGACAAGTACTATGTGCAGATCAGCGACGGATTGATGCGCCAGCAGACTCAGACGGGAAGCTGGAAAGAGGGGCACGTCGGCCCGGTCTATGTGACGGCGATCAATGCCACGATCCTGCAGCTTGAGAACGGTTATTTGCCGATTTATCAGCGGTAGTGGCGCGCGGGGGTCGGGCCTTCGAATTTTCGATATTGGCCGGTGTGCGTCCTCATTGCGGATCTACGTGAATTCGGCCAATTTCGAAAACTCGTACGCCCGACCCTGAAGGTGAATATGTCCCTCCTGGCTGGAATTGGCGGGATTGTCTTGTGCGGTGGGAAGAGTTCGCGCATGGGGCAGCCGAAGGCATGGTTGCCATTTGGAAACGAAGTGTTTCTGCAACGTGTCGTTCGGTTACTCAGTGAGGTTGTCTCGCCGATCGTCGTCGTGGCGGCACCCGGTCAGGAATTGCCACCGCTACCGCCAGACGTCCTGATCTCGCGCGATGAGCGGGAGGCACAGGGACCCGTCGGAGGTTTGGCGGCTGGCTTTGCGGCGTTGCGGGGGCAGGTTTCGGCAGCGTACGTGTCGGCCTGCGACGTGCCGCTGCTGAAGCCGGAAGTGGTCCGTCGGATTTGCGAACAACTGGGCGATGCCGATATCGCAATTCCCGTGGACGCCAAGTTTCCCCATCCGCTCGCGGCCGTGTATCGTCTCAGCCTCGAGGCGCGTCTGAACGAGTTGCTGGACGCGGGCCGATTGCGTCCGGTGTTCTTGTGGGAGGGGGCGACCGTCCATCAAATTCCAGTGACCGATTTGAGCGACATCGACCCGGATCTCGATTCGTTTCGCAACGCCAACACGCCCGAAGAGTTCGCGGCGATCCGGCTGCGGGCAGGAGTGTAGTTCCACCGTAGCCCGACTCTCCAGAGTCAGGTCTTGCGAGGAACAGCGGCGTAGTGCAGAAGCCCGGATCCATCGAGGCAAGCTCGAAGGGGTGTCAGTGGAGCTATGCGGGCGGAAACTCGCGCCAGAGATCGGTGATCGACTGCAGTTGCGGAAGTTCCCAGCACAGTTTCAAGACTCGATCTTGAGATTCTGGAGACAGCAGCCCCTGGGCCAGTTTGCGGAATTTGACGACGACTTCCGCGTCGGTCATCGGATTCTGGTCGTGACCGCGGGGGAATTCATTTTCGGTGGTGAACTGGCGGCCGTCTTCCAGTGTGGCCACCAATCGATTCGGGATGCCCTTCGGATAACGCTTTGTCAGGGCCGCATCGCGCAGGACGCGAATCTTCGCCGTCAACTCCAGGGTGACCGGATCGACGAGCCGTTGCGAGTTAAAGGAGTCGAGGGTCACGTCGCCATCCAGGAGCGCCACCGCCGTGCAATAGGGAAGGCTGTGATCGGCCGTTTCACGCGTTTTCGGCCGCCATTTTTCCGGATCCTTACCGATGATGTCGACCGCCGCGTCGAACGAAAAGATGTCAAGACTCTTGATCTGCCGGGCGTCGCCGATCTGGGACCTCAATTCGAGTGCCGCATGAATCGCGCTTTGCGAGTGGTATTCGGCGGGCCAGAATTTGATGGACGTCCGCTTGATCATGAAGTCGGTGGATCCCGCCTCGCCGCCCAATGGCGGCAGTTCGAAGGGCCCTGACACTTGCTTGAAGAAGCCGAGTTCCCCTTCGAAAATCGGAGCGGGCCCGGTCAGTCCTTCTGCCGCCAGAGATGCTGCGAAGACGCCATTCCGCGATGCGTTCGCGAACGCGCAACCTTTCCATTCGGACAGCTCACCGGCGCGTGTCTGGCGGAGCGTGACGTTGGGGGTCCCGGCCAGATTGAGGGCCTGCAAGATGCCGTCGACGGACAATCCCAGCAGTTTTGCGGCTGCGGCGGCTGTGGAGAACGCTCCATAAGTGACATGGTCCCAGCCGCGGGCGCGAATGCTGGCGGCATCGCACAGGCGACATTGGATTTCATAAGCCAATACGGCTGCAGTAATGACGTCCTGCCCGCCGCGACCTGCAGTTTCGGCAGCCGCCAGAACGGCAGCGAAGTTGTCGCTGGGATGGGCAGGTTCAAGAGATAAGTATGTGTCGTTGCAATCCAGGTAGCGAAACAGCACGCCGTTGACGAAGGCGGCCAGTTCCGGGCTGCTGGGGTGGCTGCCGCCGAGGAAACTCGCCCCCGGTTCACCGCGTGTTTTCCGAGCGACCCGTCGAGCCACCTGGGCCGCATCGGCCTGATAAGCGCCGCACGCACAGCCCAGCGAATCGATCAGTCGACGACACACTTCATGGACGGTTGCCGGGTCGAGATCGGAAAACTTCAGATTGGCAGCATAGCGGGCAAGACGCGGCGCGAGATACGGCGACGGCGTCGCTGTGGTCGGTGCGGGGCTGAGGGACATGGCGGAAGCCTTGTATTGAGGGTCGTCTGGGATTTCTCTCACGAGATCCGTGATGCAGGACGTTGGCAAACTCCAGCACTGTTCGTCATTCGTCATTCTCTGCACATCGTGCTTGTGTGTTGCGGACGCCACTTGGTCAGGAAAACATGGCGACAATGTACCACGATCGAGGCCGCGCGTCTGCTGGCTCGGACGGGATGCAGTAAGCTTGGGAGTAAAGTTGTCGGTTGTCAGTTGTCAGTGGGGACAGCAGCCGGGGCGAGTGCTCGCGTTAGCAGTCTATTGAAAAAGGTGTCTGGAACTTTGCCAACCACACGGAATCGAGCGTTTTTTCGACGTTCGGAGAGTTCCAGACACCTTTTTCAACAGGCTGTCAGGTCCGACACGATCTCGCGAAAAATAACGGCGAAGTAAACTCTTCGACTTGTTCGCCGCGAGACTCTCGACACATGATGGATCATAGATGCTGGATGTGTTCATTTCTCGCGACAGGTGCGGCCTATTTGATACTTTTTACCCGAACCAAATTCCGCTTGAATGCGTCATAATCCACAGGAAACCTATTTACGATTTTTTTGGACATCGGTCCGTGAATTGCACTTATGCTAGTCAACTGCTAACAACCTGCCACCGACCCACACAGAACGATCGATTTGACTCACGCTTTGATGTCGCCATAGACGTAATTTTAAATAGTTGTTAACACACGCGACGCGTGACGAAATACGCCCTCGCGAACCCTGGAACACGTGTTCCAGATCGAGCCAGGGAAATGGATTTTTTCAAGCTGGCGAAACAGGGACTGTCGACCCATACAGAACATGGCACGGGGTTCGATATCATGGTCAAGAACTTGCGAGTCCGACGCGATAAGTTGCTAAATGCGGCCGAAGGCTACTTAATGCTGGAGATGCCGCGGCAGGCCTTGGAATGTCTGGATCAGATCATTGATCCTGAACGGGCACAGTTCGCTTCCAACTATCTACGTGGCATGGTCTTGCGACAGATGGGTGACCATCAAGCAGCCTTGGATGCGTTTGATGTGGCCTTGGACGAGCAGCCCGATCATCTGTCGTTGTTGCTGGCGATGGCCTGGTGCTACAAGCGGACTGATCGGCTGGAACGGGCCATCACCGCGATGGAACAAGCCTACGCTGCCGATCCCACCGAACCTATTGTGCTCTATAACCTTGCATGTTACTGGGCGCTCGCCGGAAACAAGTCACAAGCCCTGTCCTGGTTGGGTCGCGCGTTACGCATGAACTGCGATCTGAAGCGGTTGATTTCCGACGAGCAAGATTTCGATCGCTTGCGGAATGATCCCGACTTCGAACTACTGGTCGGCCTGGCGGGTGCGGGCGATACGCCCACTGCGGCGTAGTCAATCTGGACGCTGCCAGAATCGGCGAGATCAATTGTTTGAAATGCGAAGGCCAACTCCCTGGAGTTGGCCTTCGCATTTTTGTTTTTGGTCAGCGAATGTTGTTTGAACAGATCAGCAATCATGCATCCTGAGCGGATTCGCACAGCGCCGCACGCGGTGCCATGAGGTTAATCACCTGCCTGCTCACAGATCAGGCAAGTGAGTGGGTGGCATCCAATTCCGCGATTGCGACTTATTGGCGGCGGCCAGATCGGACGTCCCCGGCCACGGGTTTCCATCAGTCCCATTGGTCCTATTAGTCCGATAAGTCCCGTGCATGGGACAAATAGGACCAATGGGACTGATGATTCCCTGAATGCATAGCAGGTCCCAAATCGTTCCCCTCGCAAAACAGTGCAGGCCGGGCGAGATGTTGTCATCTCGCCCGGCCTGATTTATGTCCGCAGCACGTTCAGTCGCGCTGTGATTTCTTCTGCGATCGCAACCTCAACTATTCCGGCAGATCAACCGGAGCGGGAACCGCACCGGGAGCGGCTTCACTTGGGGTTGCGGTCTGTTCGGGCTTCTGAGTGATCCGGGTCTGGCGTTGCTCGAGGATCGACTTCGCCGCGGTCCGCAAGTCGCTGTCATTGAGACGGCGAATGTTGCCCAACTGCGACATCGGTTCCAGAGCACGAGTGACACGGGTGATGGTGTTTTCCAGCAACACGATTTCCATCAGGCTTTGACGCAGGTGCCCCAGTGAGGCAATCTGGGTCGAGAATTCTTCGCTGAAATCAGAGAGGATCTCCAGCGTCTGAATGGCGCCGGCGATTTCTGCGGTCTGGCCGAGAACCTTGTCCTTCATCGCAATCAGGCTGGTCAGATTGGTGGTCGCACTAGTCATCGACTCCACCGGCACCAGCAACTTATCGCGTAAGGCCAACAGCTCATCGGTCCTAGCCCGGGCCTGTGTCGTCACTTCACCCTGGCCGACCACTTGATCCTTCAACGCCAGCAATTCGCCGATCGCCTTGCCCGCTTGAGCCACGTCCGATGTGTAGTCGATGACGCGGGCCTTCAAGTCGATCAACCCCTGCAGGCTGGTTTGCGATGCGGCGATCGAATCGTACTGCGTGAAGGCCTGATCCTTCAACGCGATCAATTCCTTTAAGCTGTTCTGGGCGGTCGGCAGTTCACCGGCTTGGGCCCGGGTCTGATCCTTCAGGGCGATCAAATCCTTCAGGGTCGTCTGAGCCAGCGGCAGTTCGGGGGACTGGGCTTGTGCCAGATCCTTGACTGCGACCAACTGCTGCAACGATTCCTGCGCCGACAGATTGGACTCCTTCTGCGCGATCAACTTCTCTTGCGTCGTGACGATTTTGTCCAGCATTTCCGCCGCCGGAGCGACATCGTTTTGCTGGGCCAAGACGGTGTTCTGCAGAGCCACCAGGCCTTCCAGGGATTGCGACGCGGCGAGCGTCTGCCCCGATTCCGTCATGAATTCCTGGCGAAATTCACGCAATTCCTTCAGGGCCGAGTTTGCATCAGCCACTTGCTGCCGCTGCGCCTTCAGGCTGTTAAGCAGATTGCTTGTCTGCCAGACTTCATTCCGCACGCCGACCAGATCCTGCATGCCATCTTCGACGGTCGCCAGTTCACTTTCCAACTTGGCAATCCGCGTCGTCAACGGCCGGGTGACGAACAGATTCATCCCTAAAAAGCCCACTGCGAGGCCCACTCCCAGCAAACCCCACTTCGTCCGTGGGTTTTCGGTTGAACGAGGTAAAGGAGTCCCGTCGAATCCCAGTTCTCGATCATTCATGGCGTTCAAGATAATTCCTCCAACTAACTGCACAGGGAAAAGAGATCAGCAAAGAGGCCACCCGACACTGAGTGAACTCTCTGGTTGCATGACCGCCGTGGGCGGTCGGTCCGGGCCGGTACACCAGCCATGTTGAAGCACGAGCGCATGGAGACTACAGAACCCGTGAAGTCCGCAATCGGAATTGGAGTTCTGTGTTACCTAGAATCGCCATTTTTCCCTCCAACTTTTCCTGGAACGTGACGGATTTCTGCGGTATCTGGGGAATCACCGCAAGACTTTCCGGTCGTGCGGTTCGTATGTCGTCGGCACAGGATTTCTGCGTAATGTGTCCGCCTTTCATTGGCTTTTGGATAACTTCGCGGGAAATGCGCGCCGCTGGAAGTCCCTGGAGTCCTGGATGTCCATTTTGAAATGCGAAGGGACCAGAGGGACGGAAGGGACTAAAAGGGCCGACGGTTCCACGGCAATCGCCCCTGAAACGGCAGGACCTGCCGGAATCTGGGCCCGAAGTCGCAATTTTTTTTCTGCCAAGCTGCAAAAAATGCCGTTCGCGGCGGGGTCCAAGCTGCCCTGAAATCGCCGTAACTCTTGAGTTCACTGCGGACTGCGGCAGCGGCATTGGAAAACTTGAAAGAAAGTCAGGCGGGATTGACCGAATTTTTGAATTCCGATACACCTCTCCGCACGCGACGACAGCCGAGCCAACCGTCCCAGCAGTCAATCGGGACACCGCCAGCACATCCCTTCCTCCGGTCTGCGTTGCATCCCCTCACCTCAAATCTCCCATCTCACCACTTTCGACAGGAATGGTTCCATGTCACGTATGACACTCAAAAGACTTGCCGTATTGGGGGCGTTGAGCCTGGGAGGCATGACCCAGACCGCTTCCGCCCAATGGATGCCCTTTGGTGGCCTCTTCCAAGGAGGCTGCGACACGTGCGCGATGCCTCAGATCCCGGCGACCGTGTGCGGTCCCACCTGCGGCGTGGCCTGTGCCCCGCCCCCGGTCGTCTGTGCTCCACCTCCGCCGCGGTACGTGATGCAACCCATCACGGAAACTCGGACAATACAACAAACCGTACAACGCCCGGTGTGTGAAACCCGCTATGTCGATGTGCCCCAGACGACCTATCAACAGGTGATGGAACAGCGCACCGCTCAAGTTCCCACCATGAGCTACCAGACGGTCTGTGAAACACAGACGCGGACCCGCGATTGTGGTCGCTGGGTGACCAGTTATCGCTGCCGCCCGCAAGTCGCACCGTGCGCCTACGACAGTCGTCCCGGTCTGCTGGCCGCGATGAATCGTTCGTTCTACTCGGCCCGGATGGCGATGACGCCCGCCGTCGTCGCCGAACGGACTTATGTTCCCAACGTCATTACCGAGCAAATCCCCGTCACGCGACAGGTCGCCGTCCCCGGGACTCGTCAGGTGACTTACAATGTGCCCCGCACCATCGCCCATCACTCGACACGTAAAGTTGCCGTCAACACGACCAACTATGTGACGGAAATCGTTCCGCGGACCGTCCAGGTCACGAACTATCGAATGGTACAAGTCGACGGGACAACGGGTTTGGCCCTGGGAACCCCCGGTTTTGGAACGGCGTACGGCGGCTATAATCCCTACGGAGCACCCGTCGGTACGGCAGCGTCTCCCGATCCCCGGTTTGGCGAGACTCGCACTGCAACGCGTAACGGTTCCGCGACGCCACCGCCAGTCCCGGCTGTGCCGCGTCCGGCAACGAGTCCCCGAGTGGCCCCGATTGAAGGGACCCCGGAAGGCATGACGCCCACCCCTCCCTCACCTATTCCGCCGCGAGCCTCGCAGGTCATCCCGCCACGCGAACCAGGCGAAGAAGCAGAGCTGGTCGAGGAAGTGGCCCAAGCCAGCCAGCCGATCCGCCACAGTGCTGGCTACCGTCCGGCCCCGCAGGTCGAAACCGTTTCCAGCCTGCCGTCGATCGTCCGAGTTTCCCAATGGAGCGGCTTCCGCAACGCAGCTCCCCGCGCCGCCGACGTGTCGGTGGCTTCCAAGAAATAAGCCGACTGAGCCGCAGACAACTGATCGAAATCACGCCACCCGGCTGAGGATCCTGAAATCCTCAGCCGGGTGGCTGCATTTGGTAACGGCCCAGTTTGCTTCGCCGTAAGGGATTTGCGGCATCATGGAAGGGTGACGCTCCTGCCGAACCGCGTGGTCTTTCGGCGTCCGATCAACTGCGGCGGCTCGGCAGGAGCCTCGCCCTCCCAGCGACTCGAACGCTCCCTGCTTGACGCTTTGTTCGCGGGGGTGGACAATTCAAGCTCGTCAGATTTTCAGCTCACAACTTCCAGACCCGATTGGTCTGAGCGTTCCCGCAGCCAGAGATGGTTTTGCAAGGCGGTGCCATGTTCGAGACGCACGTCCGTTGTCCAGTTCCTGCAACCCGGTCCCGATTGCCACGGGCCTGGTGGGTCCGTCTGGGCTGCCTGGCCTGGCTGCTGTCGGCTGTCGGCTGTTTTGAAAAAATCTACTTTGACCGCATGGAGGTCACAAAGAAACTCTATGAGCACATCGATTTGCTCAATCGGAATCTGAATCCGGAACTGGTCGATTCGGGCTTCAAATTACGAGTTCCATTGGGATTTGAATACATTCCCAAGCCCGTACCGCCGCCGCGCGACCCCAAGCTGCCGGCTCCGGTTCCGGGCACGGAAGAACCGCTGGATGATCTCCGTCAGCCGGGATATCTGGGAATCAAATTGCCCGGTCTGATTGCTGCCTGGCAGAAAAATGTGTCGGTGGATGAAGGGCAGGCGACGACCACGCGCAAGGCCTACATCTATTTGCTCAGCAACATTCCGCTGTTTGCGGTCCCGCCGGATGTGCCCGGACGCATCGATCCGGGCAAATTCCAGGAACACACGGTCAATCTGCTGGCCGGCGATCTGGGTGTGCAATTCAAGGACGAAGAGTGGCGACGGGAAGATTATCCGCCCGCCTTTAAACTGGTTCAGAAAGTGACTTACGATTCGCTGGTTCTTTTACCGGAGCGACTGTTTGAAGAGACGAAGATGTCCTTTCGAATCTTCATCACCAGTCAGAAGGAAACCCAGGCGATGGTATTGATCGTCTATCCCGACTCCACAAGCTCGCTCGAACGGTTTGGCGAACGCATCCCACTCTGTCTGGAAACCCTGCAGTTGCCCGCCAGTGTGGCCGCCAGTACCTCGGCCACCCCCGGCACGGCGGCTCCCGCGGCTCCGTCGTTCTAATCCGCCAAGGTCAGGGCGTGTTTGATGAATACAAGCTCGAAGCGCAAGCGAGTGCATTCCGTCCTAAAACAGCAATAGAAATGCACTCGCTTGCGCTTCGAGCTTGTATTTGCGGTCACTTCGTGACCAGCCACCAGGTCAGAAACGATTCGTCAATCACGCCGTAGTTTGGAAGGCGCCCCGTGAGTTCTCCAGTCCTCCCCGCAGTTGGTAGCTCGGAACCAAACTCTCCTGCCGAGCATCAATTGCTGCGAGCACTCGGGCCGGGGGTCGCCATCGCCATTGTGGTCGGCAATGTCATCGGCGCGGGGATTTTTGCCAAGCCCAGCCGCATTGCCGCCGATTGCGGTTCGTTTCCGCTCATCATTACCGGCTGGGTCCTCGGCGGCATCATCTGTCTGTTTGGCGCGTTGTGTTTCGCCGAATTGGCCGCCATGCTGCCGCGAGCGGGGGGGATGTATGTCTTCCTGCGTGAAGCCTACGGCCGGCCGGTTGCATTCATGTATGGCTTCAATGAATACGTGTTCGGCCGCACCGCGACCAACGGGGCCCTGGCGGTCTTTTTCGCCAGCCTGAGTTGCGGCTTGTTACTGCCCTCCAGCCTGGCGGCGAATCCCTGGATTCTGGCGGTCGTGGCTTGCCTGACGATTTTATTGTTGACCTCCATCAACATCGTCGGAGTCGTCTGGGGTGGGCATGTGCAAAGCCTGACCACGATCGTCAAAGCCGGCTTTCTGGCGCTGATCGCACTGCTGCCGTTTCTTTTCCTCGGTCTGGATTCGCACATCGTGGAGTGGTCGAACTACGCGACGACAGTGGAGCCTCAAAAGAAGATTCAGTCGGAGCAGTTCGCGGCCATCTTGCTGGCCGTGATGTGGGCCTATAACGGCTGGCATGATATCGCCCCCGTGGCCGAAGAGGTGCGTGATCCGCAGCGCAACATTCCGCTGGCCTTGATCGGGGGAACGCTGCTTCTGATGCTGCTGTATGTGTCGGTGAATGTCGCTTATCACGGTGTCTTGTCGATGGCTCAGATTGCCGGAGCGGGCGATCTGACAGCGCAATTGACGATTCAAAGAACCTTGCAGCCATTCGGCGAAAAGTGGGCCAAGCTCGGCGCGACCGGGATCACCGCAGTGACGCTGTGCAGCGTCTTCGGCGCCTTGAACAGCAATCTGATGATGGGGCCCCGCGTGGCGTTCGCGATGGCCCGCGATCGCATCTTCTGGCGTCCCCTGGCACACGTCCATCCGAAGTTCCGCACGCCCGCTGTGTCGCTCTTGACGCAGGCAATCATGTCGTGCAGCCTGGTGATTGTCGGCACCTATCTGCTGTTGCATGTCGACGACCTGAAGGGCAAAAACTTGTTCGGATTGCTCACGAATTTCGTGGTGTACTCGGCGAATATTGTCTATGCATTGTGCGTGCTGGCGGTCTATGTGCTGCGGCTGCGGCATCCGGAATGGGCTCGTCCTTATCGCGCCTGGGGTTATCCACTGGTGCCGGGGCTGTATCTCGCGGGGATGAGCTGGTTCCTGTACATGGCCTATTACGCTGAACCGGAATCATCCGGAGTCGGGTTGCTGCTCATGGCGTTAGGTTTGCCTGTGTACGGTCTGATCTGCCTGTGGAACGGCATTCGAATTCGCCGGGAACTGGCGAGGTAACCGTCGCCTGACTCTGGAGAGTCAGGTTACGGAACGCCTCGTGTGTGAGATTGAGCGTGAAATCATCCCGCCACGAACCGTTGATCCTCCGCACTTCGACGACCGGCCGCCATCATCCCGCCGTGACCGTGTTGATCGGTGTCTCTGCCGGGATCATTGCCGACTGGAACGCGACGCAGATTCCGTGGGAGTATTGGATCGGTGGGGCTGCTGTCTGGACCGTGATTTGGGGTGCGCTATTTGCGTGTACTCGAATCCGTTGGGCCGCGGTTCCTTTGCTATTGGCTTGCGGTCTGACTGGTGCGGCCTGGCATCACCTGCAATGGTCCCTGGTTCCGCCCAACGCCTTGTCTGCTTACGCCACCGAACAATATCGGCCCGTCAGATTGCGGGCGTTCGTCGACTCGACCCCGATCCTGATCCCTGCCGAGGTCACCCCGTTCCCGACGGCCCTGCCCAAACGCGACCGCACGCTGGCCGAAATCCAGGTCATCGCCCTGGTGTCCGACGGAAGTCGTGCCTGGCAAGTCCCCGTCACGGGACGGGCGCGATTGGAAGTCCAGGCCTTGCTGCCGACGCTGACGCGTGGATCCGAAATCGAAGTCTGGGGGTTGATGTCGCAGCCGGGACCGCCTCGGAATCCCGGTACTTTGGACTTCAAAATGTTTCTGAGGGAACGCGGCATTCATACGCTCGTACGCTGTGAGTTTCCCGAATGCGTTCGAGTTCTCGCACCGCCGCGCACCGGCTGGCTGCCCGACGTGTCTTCCTGGCAGGCCGTCGTCGCGAACCGACTGCGGCGCGGACTCAGTTCCCAGAATTCACCGCTCGCCATTGCCTTGTTACTGGGGCCTCGGACCGACATCACCCAGGAAATGAAAGAGGCTTTCCTGCAAAGTGGCATGGTTCATTTTCTGGCGATCTCGGGGATTAATGTGGGAATCTTGGTCGCCTTCCTGTGGCCGTTTGGGCTGATGCTGCGGCTGCCACGACGCCTGCAACTGCTGCTGATTGGTGTGTGTGTGGCCGGATATTTGATGATCACCGATGCAGACCCGCCCGTCATCCGTGCCGCCGTGCTGGTGTGGATGATGTTGTTGTCATTGGCGTCGGGTCGTCCAGCGGCTCCGTTGAATCATCTGGCCGTTGCCGGTTTGATCATCCTGATCAGCAATCCTCACGACCTCTTTCAAGTCGGGGCCCAACTCTCGTTCCTGGCAATCGTCGCGCTCAACTGGCTCTGGTCGGTCCGGTGGATTGTCGCTCCCAAGCCGCCCGATGCACTTGACGAAATCAGCCGTTCGTGGTGGCAGACATTGCTGTATCGTGCCGGTGGCCTGTTGCGTTCGGCCCTGATTACGACCACGGCCGTCTGGATCTTCACGCTGCCGCTGATTCTGGCCCGGTTTCATCTGGTGTCGCCCATCGGCTTCGTCCTGAATGTGTTGCTCTCGCTCTGGATTACCGCGACTTTGTATTTGGGATATCTGTATCTCGCCTGCGTGATCGTGTTTCCTGTCTTGGGAACACTCGTCGGTCCATTTTTTGAGCTGGGTCTGTCGGGCTTTGCGGGGATGATCCGTTACGCGGCGAGCCTGCCGTGGGGGCATTTCCAACTCAGTGGACCGCCCGACTGGTGGCTGGCGGTGTTCTACCTGCTGATCCTGACGATTGGCAGCGGCCTGTTGCCTCACGTTTGGCAGGCGCGCGGCTGGAGGCCGATCCTGACGTGGTGCGTCGCCGGACTGGCCTGGGGATTGCCGCCCTCTTCCAACCCCGGTTTACGGTGTACGTTTCTGGCGGTCGGGCACGGTGCAGCCATTCTGATTGAACTCCCCAATCGACAAACCATCCTCTACGACGCCGGATCGCTGGAAGACGGAAACCGAGCCCGCCAGATTGTCGAGAGTGCCCTGCTGTCTCGTGGTCTGACCCATTTGGATGCCCTGGTGATCTCGCACGCCGACGTCGATCATTTCAACGCGGTACCGGGCCTGTTGGAGAATTTCTCGGTAGGGGCCGTCTATGTCAGTCCGGCATTCCTGGACTTCCGCCAGCCGAGCGTCCGTCAATTGTGCGAAGCGACGTTCTCTGCGGGAGTTCCGCTGCGACTGATCTGGGGCGAGGATCGCTTACGTTGCGATAAAGAGGTCACGGTGGAAATCCTGCTACCGCCGGCCAAAAAACTGAGCATCGACGACAACGCCAACAGCATCGTCCTCAGCGTGCGTTATGCCGGGCGGGGATTGCTGCTGACGGGCGATCTGGAGAAGGCCGGCCAGCAGGCGTTGCTGAGGCTGCCTCCGAAAACACATGACATCCTGTTAGCCCCGCACCATGGCAGCATGAAGGCCAATCCTCCCGATGTCGCCCGGTGGGTCGCGCCGCGCTGGGTCGTGGTCAGTGGCGGGGGAGATATCTCGCCGACTAAGCTGCAGCAGAATTACGGAGCCGGCGCGGAAATCCTGACCACCGGCCGCCAGGGGGCGGTGACCGTAGAAATCAATCCCGCGGGGGAGATCAGCGTGGAGACGCAGCTCACCCGATCACCTCATCCATGATTATTACGAGTGCGAGTCTTTCCCCCCTCGCCTCGGTACGCCGGGGAGAGGGGACGGGGGTGAGGGGGTGAGGGGCTCGAACGTCGAGCGAGTTGGAATAGAGTTTTTGAGTTACTTATTCGGATGACCAAGTAAGCATATGTGAGACCCAGTAGTTTGCCGTGCCCCTCATCCCCAACCCTCCCCGGGGTACCGAGGCGAGAGGAGATAAAACCCTTTTACCATCATAGATTGCGCTCTGACCTGATCGACCTATCAGACAAGCTTGCCCTAATGCCCGATTCCCCCATCATCCAGATCGAACGCTTGAACTACCGTTATCCCAACGGGACGGTCGCGCTGTGTGATGTCAGTTTCCACATTCAACCTGGCGAAGTTGTCGGACTGGTCGGCCCCAACGGTGCGGGAAAAACCACGCTGCAACTGCATTTGAATGGCCTGCTGCCGGAGACTCATCCCGATCGCCATCCCGCCGGGTCATCAAACGCCATCACGGTGGCCGGCCTGCCGATGTGGAAGTCCAATTTGCGTGAGATCCGCCGGCAAGTCGGGTTTCTGTTTCAAGACCCTGACGACCAGTTGTTCTGCCCGACCGTGCGCGAAGATGTCGCCTTCGGCCCGTTGAACCTCGGCCTGCCGCGTGCCGAAGTCGAACGCCGCATCACCGAGTGCCTGGCGGCTGTCGGCTTGGAAGGGATGGAACAACGGGGGACGATGCATCTGAGTTTCGGCGAACGCAAACGGGTCTGTCTGGCGGGGGTGCTGGCTTGCCAGCCCTCGCTGCTCGTGCTGGATGAGCCCACCAGCAATCTGGATCTGCGTGCCCGCCGGCGATTCATCGGCATCCTGAAGCAATGTCCCGCGGCCCAATTGATCGCGAGTCACGATCTGGAATTGATTCTGGATCTGTGCTCACGGGTCATCGTGCTCAATCACGGTCGGATCCAAGCCGACGGGCCTCCGGCAAAAATCCTGTCGCAGGCCACATTCCTGGAACAGCACGGGCTGGAAGTTCCATTAAGTCTGCAATACGGCCGCCGAAACCCCATCCCATAAGACCCATGTGTCCCATGCATTCGATTTGCCGTGTAGCCGCGTTCGCCAGAACGCGGGCCGGTTTGCAGATCGCCCGCACTCTGGCGAGTGCGGCTACCACCTGATCATTTCTGTTCAATGACTTTGCACTTTGCCACTGCGACGACGTTCCTCCCAAGCTTCCTGGCAGTCCGCAATTTGTGATTCTAGCCGATCGCCAATAATATGCCTGTCCTTTGCTTAGCGTGCTTTACTTATTAGCGTGCGGTTTGGAGGTGATTGGGGCGGGTCTTATTAATCTCGGGAGAGGATGACGATTGAGGTGTCGTCGTGGCGGCCGGAGCCTTCGGTGAAGGCGTGGGAGGCGTCGAAGAGGGCCTCGAGAGTTTCTTTGGGGGCCAGGTCGGCGGACTGGTACAT
The DNA here is from genome assembly GCA_945861445.1 of Planctomicrobium piriforme. Taxonomy (GTDB): domain Bacteria; phylum Planctomycetota; class Planctomycetia; order Planctomycetales; family Planctomycetaceae; genus JAKFVC01. Next base: position 24,637 of record CAMAVF010000044.1, read on the forward strand.
GGTGGAAAAGACCCCCTGGAGTCCGAATTCGCAGTGGCCCTCGGTCTTATGCGTCGGGAAGGCTTCGATCAGGCCGTCCGTAAACAGCAGCAGCTTACTTTGGGGTGGCAGGATGAATGAACACGTTTCGTACTCGGCATCATCGGAGACCCCTAACGGCAGGCCCGATTTCTCGTGATCTCCGATTTGCTGCATGCATTCCTGTTGAATGTCATGTAACAACGGCATGGGGTGCCCGGCGGACGTCCATTGGAATTCGTTGGTCTCCTTATTGAGCACGCCATAGAGCAGGGTGATAAATCCCCCTTCCTGCTGCACAATCGTCTGCGAACAGAGATGCTTGTTGATCTCGGCCACGAAGGCTGCGGTATCCATATAGAGCGTGCTGCGGATCATGCGGACGAGCGTATGCATGATCATGATTGACATGCAGGCCTTCATGCCGTGTCCTGACGCGTCTCCTACGAGCAGCACCAAAGTCTTGTCGTTGATTCTGAAGACGTCGTAGTAATCACCACCCGCCAACACGACCGGAGCTCCCCCGACGACCTGGATCTGGGATGGTTCATAGCGTGCGGCGACTCGATAACCTGCCGGAGCTTCCAGGTTCTTCGGGATGAAGGTCTCCTGGATCTTACGGACCGAATCGATTTCTTCACGCAACTTCTCCACGATCTTCTGTTCCCGCTCGGCCTTCACGGCGGCGACGGTATTTTCCAGCGTCACGTGGACCAGGAACAGAAAGTCACCCACGTCGTCGCGCAGGATGTACGAGCGGAGCCCGTTCATCATGAATCGTGCGAGCTGGAAAACTTCCTGCGGGAAGCAGGCGCCGACGATTGGACAATTTGGCTGGAGCTGCCGGATCTTCTGGAACAAGACGTAGGCCGCATCGATGTCCGGTAACGCCAGACTTAGCAGGACGGCGTCCCATTCCTGCGAGCCCAACTGCTCCAGGCACGTGGCTGAGTCTGAAGTGACGACAAACTGGTTCGCTTCGAGATTCAAGTACAGACCGAGCAACTCGGCTTCGGCAGCATCATTCCAAGCAGCAAGAATGCGCATTCGCGCCTCTTTCATCTTCGTAGCCCATCGACAAATGAAAGAACGAGTTCGAGAAACATCTGAATTCAGGAATGCTTCAATTACGAAGTAGAGACCGCGACCAGTTGGCCAACAGTCTGATGTCCTGACGAGAGTTTCTGCACTTCACAAGTATCGTTTCCGTCGAATGGTTTCCCACATTCAGAATTCCGAATACGACTGAGATTCCCTCAACAAATCGAATCGCAACACCCCAGGCGAACATAGCCCTGACAGGCAGATCTTATTCTAGCCATTCAAGTTACGCGAGACTGAGCTGTTGCGGAAGCGTTTTCGTGCAGGATTGCGAAGTGACCAGAATCGTGAAGCGCGCGTCGCAACGGGCTCGGCAGCGCGTGCATCCATCTTGACTCAATCGCCCATTTTCCGCTACAGCACTTGTGCCTCTCGTTGCGAGTGTCTCCAGACCAAGGATGGGACCGAGAACCGTACTGCCATGATCCCATTGTTACAGCGCTATGTGATGAGCGATCTGCTGCGCGTGTTCGCGCTGGCGCTGAGCGGACTCGTGGTGATTCTCGTGTTTGTGGGGGTCCTTGGGGAGGCATTGAGGAGTGGCCTCGGGCCCGAGCAGATTTTGCAGATCTTGCCCTACGTGGTCCCCAGCCTGCTGCCGTTCGCGATCCCGGCGACTCTATTATTGACGGTCTGCGTCGTCTATGGACGCATGGGTGGCGATCAAGAAATCACGGCGTGTAAAGCGGCCGGCATCAGCGTGATGTCCGTGATCTGGCCGTCCCTGTTTTTCGGAGGCGTGCTGAGCGTCGGCACCTTGATTCTGACGGATCAATTCATTCCGTGGGCTCGTGAGCGGATCCAGGAAACGGTCTGGTTGGCAACGGAAGATATTTTTCTGGACACGTTGCGGACCAACGGACATATCGTTGATCCCCGGACGAATATTTCAATTTCGGTGTTCGCCGTCCAGGGTCGCACGCTCATCAAGCCGACGTTCCGCTATCGTCAGGCGGGGGGCACCGTGTTGACGGTGGAAGCTGAGCGGGCAGGCATCGACTTTGATCTGGATCGGAAAGAAGTCGTATTGAAGTTGCAGAATGCGTATGTCGAGCGAGGAACATTTCATAGCAAGATGCGGACGCAGGAGCAGCGATTTCCGATTCCCGACCGAGATTCCAAGCGCAAGGTGCCGCGTGATTTAACGATCAAGCAGTTGGAAGATGAGTTGATCTGGCTGGACGAGAAACGCATGGAATTGAATCAGACGCGGTTGATGGCGACGACCTTGGCGTTGTCCCGCGGTGATTTTGAGGCGTTCCTCCGACCGGATTTCTTGCACTATCAATTCCAGATTGATCAGCACACGGATCGCTTCAACAAGGTCCGCACGGAAATTCACAGCCGATTTGCCCTATCCTGCAGTTGCTTTTTTTTCGCACTGTTGGGGACTCCGTTTTCGATCTGGCAATCGCG
>CAMAVF010000045.1 GCA_945861445.1 Planctomicrobium piriforme
CCGCAGCCGATCTTCCTCAGAAAACGTCAGTCGAGTCATCCTTGACCCCTCACTCATCCTGCCCATTCCCCATCAGACACCAACACCCATCATCCCAAAAAACCAACGCCTCGCCAAGACCTCATTCCTTGCCGCGCGAAGTATAAGCATGTGTATTGCAACCGTGAACATTACTGAAGCCTACCGCGAGTGCCAGGCACAATTGCTGGAAGCGGGCTTGTTGATTTCTCTGGGAGTGCCGGGAGTCTACGGACATGCCGGTGCGTTCGAAGGTGTCATCGAGAACTTCGAAGCCTATGTCACCAAACGCGCGAAGCCGCTAAACGCCGAAGTCATTCGCTTCCCGGCGATCTTCAGCCGCAGGGATTATTTGAAGACGACACATATTGAATCGTTCCCCGATCTGATGGGCTCGGTCCACAGCTTCACCGGAAATGAACAGGACCACGTCAAGCTGCTGCAGAAAAGGGCCGCTGGTGAGGACTGGACGAAGGACCTTAGCCCGACCGATGTCATGCTGACACCCGCGGCCTGCTATCCGCTGTACCCCACAGCCACCGGCATGCTGCCCGAGGGTGGCCGGCTGGTCGATCTGCGATCGTTCGTCTTCCGTCACGAACCGTCGATTGACCCCGCTCGCATGCAGATCTTCCGGCAGCGCGAATTTGTACGTTTGGGGACTGCGGAACAAGCGATTGAACATCGTGACTACTGGTTGGAACTGGGCCAGGACATTCTGATCTCGATCGGTCTGGAAGTGGAAGCCGTCATCGCCAATGACCCGTTCTTCGGGCGTGGCGGCAAGATGATGGCAGCGACGCAGAAGGAACAGAATCTCAAGTATGAATTGGTTCATGCCGTCGCGACGAACGAGAAGCCGACCGCGATTACGTCGTGCAATTGCCACCTGGACCACTTCGGACACACGTTCGGCATTCACACTGCCGACGGGGAATATGCGCATACGGCGTGCATTGGATTCGGCCTGGAGCGGATCGCTCTGGCCCTGTTCATGAAGCACGGTTTCAATACCGACAAATGGCCTTCTGATGTGAAGAATCTACTCGCATTATGACCAAGCACGTGTTTCTCGCGGATCCAGCATGTCATCAGCGACATCTGATCCATACCAGGGAACGCGATTGGGCCGAAACGAATTGCTATGTGGACGTGTTGATTGAACTGCTGCACGGCTGGGGTTTCGAACCTCTCGCCGCGCTGCCGTTCACCCTGGCAATCGATTTCGAAGGAGACCAATGGACGTTCTTTAAGTTTCCGCATGCTGACCTGCGCGAACTCTACGGGCTGGACATCCAGGAACTGGCTGTCTGGCGTCCGTTGGTCGCGCACATCGAGGAGCAAGTGGGACTTGGCCGTCCGTGCCTGGTCGAGTTGGATTCGTACTACCTTCCCGATACGGAAGGGACGGCGTATCAGCGCGAGCACGTGAAGTCGACCGTGGCCATCATCGATATCGATGTGGCTGCGCAGCGCGTCGGTTACTACCACGGTCAGGGCTTTTATCATCTCAGTGGGGACGATTTCTCCAAAGTCTTTCGTCTCACAGGGCCGAACGGTCCCGAGATGTTGCCCCCGTACTTCGAATTCGTCAAACGGCGAGCGAATGGCGCATTAACGGGAAAAGACCTCGTCGACAAATCATTGGCGCTGTTGACGCGGCAGCTTGAAGCCCTTCCGGAAGCCAATCCATTCCAGAAGTTCAAGCTGCGGATTGCGGCCGATCTGGACTGGCTGTCTCATGCGCCCATCGAAGTCTTTCATCAATACTCGTTCGCTACATTGCGACAATTTGGTGCCTGCTACGAACTCGCAGCGACCTACCTGCAGTGGCTACAGGCCCACGATATTACCGGTCTGGAACACTCGACGGCGGCCTTCTCGAAACTGTCGACAAGTGCCAAATCGATGCAGTTTCAACTGGCCCGCGCGATGGTCCGCAAGAAGCCGCTCGATTTGTCAACGGTCGATGAAATGGCAGCAGTGTGGACCGCAGCGATGGATCACTTGAAGTTGAGAATGCTCTAATCGCGCGAGAAAGTATGTCGATGCTTGACGTCTTGGATGTTCCATCTGGCCAAACTGTGACCCCAGCGCCTGCTTCTTGGCGTGCGTGGTCGTGCTCCGCGCATCGGCCGAATGAGATCACTCACCCCAGCCAGCTCATCGACGCCGAGACACAATGGTTGCGAGCCTCTGTCCCGGGCACCGTCGCGTCAGCACTGAATGCAGCCGGTCGCTGGAGCTTTGACGAGCCGCTGGACATCGACTCACAAGACTGGTGGTTTCACACTTCGTTTCGCGCGCCAGAGCGTATTGCCGGGCAACCCTGTCAGTTGTGCTTTGATGGCCTGGCGAGTTTGGCCGAAGTCTGGTTGAACGGCAAACTGCTGCTGACCACCGATAATATGTTTCGTGCCTATCGCGTTGACGTGTCGGACGTCTTGCTGGCCGAGAACGAGCTGGCAATCCGGTTTCGATCCGTCACAGAGGCACTCAAACAGAAACGCGCACGGCCACGCTGGAAAACGAATCTCGTTGCCCAGCAGCAACTACGCTGGCACCGGACCACGTTGCAGGGTCGAATCCCCGGCTGGTCGCCCACTGCTCCCGCGATTGGACCCTGGCGTGACATCCGTCTGGAAAGTGCGCTGGTGTCGGTGCATGACGTCCATCTGCAGTCGCGATTGGATGGAACCTCAGGGACTGTTTCGATTCGGGCCCGGCTGAATTGTGCTCTTCCACCCGAGACGGCGATGATCCGCGTGGGCAATCAAGAAGAGTTTTTAGACATGCGACGCGAACCTGATGGATTGTTCGTCTGCGGCGAAATCCAGATTGAGAATCCTCCGCTGTGGTGGCCACATACGCTTGGCCGCCCCGAATTGCTGCCCTGTGAATTGATCATCAATGGCAATGGTGAGCAACATCATCTCCCCTGCCCTCCGATCGGTTTCCGGCAGTTGGATGTGGACTACGCGGGACCGTTCGGAATCCGCATCAACGGAGAATCAATCTACTGCCGTGGTGCGTGCTGGACGGTCAGCGATCTCCTCACGCTCACTGGTTGTGACGAATCATTGACACACGACCTCAGGCTGGCGCGAGATGCGGGTATCAACATGCTGCGTGTTGGCGGCACGATGACCTATGAGAGTGACCGGTTCTATCAGCTGTGTGATGAACTGGGAATTCTGGTCTGGCAGGACTTCATGTTTGCCAACATGGACTATCCCGTCGAGGACACCGATTTTCACCAGAATATCTCCACGGAAGCAACGCAACAAATCCAGCGATTGGCGGCCCATCCATGCGTCGCCGTCTACTGCGGCAACAGCGAAATCGAACAACAGGCCGCAATGCTCGGCATGCCACGCGAGCTGTGGCGTAATACGTGGTTTGGCGAGGATCTGCCCAAGCTGTGTGCGGCCAATCATCCCGGTACGGCTTATGTGCCATCGACTCCAAGTGGCGGCGTGTTGCCGTTTCATGCGAGTTCGGGTGTGACACACTATTACGGTGTGGGAGCCTACTTAAGGTCGCCGGCCGAACTGCGTCAGGCCGATGTGAAGTTCACGCCGGAGTGTCTGGGGTTCGCGAATATCCCCGATCCGCAGACGATCGACCAGATTACCGGCGGTGCCTTGCCGGTCATTCACGATCCCAAGTGGAAACGCCGCGTGCCGCGTGATACGGGTGCCGGTTGGGACTTTGAAGATGTTCGCGATCACTATCTGCGCGAGATCTATGGCGTTGATCCCGTGCAACTGCGGTCCTGGAACATGCCGCACTATCTGGAACTCAGCCGCACCGTGCCAGGCGAAATGATGCTGCGGACATTTTCCGAGTGGCGCAGCGGCCATAGTCAGAATCAAGGTGGCCTGGTCTGGTTCTATAAAGATCTCTGGCCGGCTGCTGGATGGGGAGTCGTCGATTCCACTGGGACTCCCAAGGCCGCCTATTATTACTTAAAACGCGCATGGCAGAGCCGGCAATTGACCATTACGGATGAGGGTCTCAACGGGCTGCATCTGCATTTGATTAATGAGACTGCGGATGACTGTCACGGAACTCTCGAAGTCGTGCTGTTGAAGGAACCCAACGTAGTCGTGGCGCGTCAGGCAACGGTCATTCAATTGACGGGTCGTTCGAAGCAAACGCTGAGTGCCGACGAAGTTCTCGGTGGATTCTACGACGTCAGCTATGCCTACCGGTTTGGACCTCCGCAGCATGATGTGGCTGTCGTGACCTGGTACGACACTGACCGGAACATCGTCAGTCAGGCCTGCCACTTTATCCGCCGCCATGATCCCGTTGCGGCAGCGATCACAGTGGAAGGGACGGCTGAAAAGGTTAGTGCCACCGAGTATCGCATCATGCTTCGTTCAGACAGCTTCGTGCATGGAGTGCGTTTACACGCGAAGGGCTTTCTACCGGACGACAACTATTTCCACTTGCCGCCCCAATGTGAAAAGACAGTGACATTTCGTGCTCAGAACAACGCGCCAGCGACATTCAAAGTTGATGTCGAAGCGCTGAACCTGGGACTCCCGTTCCGAATTTGCGCTCCCCAAACGAGCGTGTAGACAGTAGCCGTACAATGTCTGCAACTGTGACCAATCCCATTGATGCCATCGCAGCCGATGCCGCAACGGCGAGTACGGGGGTGCGCCGGGACGCGTTCTATCTGCAGAGTTCCGGGCAACCTTTGCTGGCTTGGCTGCACACGCCCGCTGATCAAGCTTGTGTGGATCACGGAGTGATTGTCTGCTCCCCTATCGGCTACGAGCAATTGCACGCGCACCGCAGTTTGCGGCACCTCGCCGATGAACTGGCCACACAGCAGATTCCCACATTACGTTTCGACTGGCATGGCACGGGGGATTCGGCGGGGATCGATGAAGATGGAAGCCGCTATGCCACGTGGCAGGCCAACCTGCGTGACGCTGTGGAATGGATGCGTCAGGAACTGGGTTGCCGACAGGTGAGCATTGTCGGTTTGCGGCTGGGGGCCACGTTGGCGGTGGTGTCGACAGAGGAACTGGAGATCGCCAACCTGGTCTTGTGGGCGCCTGTTACTAATGGGCGGGCTTATGTCCGCGAAATGACGGCGATCGAGTGGACCGCGGAATTTCGTCCACCGGCGACTGAGACCCCCACTGGCGACATCCAGGCGGGCGGGTTCGTATTGAACAAGATGGCGGCGGCCGAGTTATCGCAGTTGAATCTACAAAAGTCGCATGCCTGGTGCCGGCGGGCGCTCATCGTGGGACGTGATGATGGCCCCGCCGATTATCGGTTGCGCGACCGCTTGACCAGCCTGGGATTTTCGGTCGATCAAATCCAGGCGGCCGGCTACAGCGAGATGCTGGCCGAACCGCATCGCAGCCGGGTTCCCGAGCGGGCCATTCACGACATCGTTAGGTGGGTTCAGGCACAGGTCGCAGCGGATTCGCCGGTGGAGTTTCGTCCCGACTGGTCCTGTTGCGGGACGACTGACGCGGCCTTTCTGCATCATGCTGAATCGTCAATGGACAGTGATCCGGCTCAAATTCAGGAACGCGCTGTTCGCATCAGCCACGATCCGGATCTGTTTGGAATTATCACTGAACCGGCGACTGCGAACGTCGACAACCTGCCGACAGTCATCGTACTGAATTCCGGGTCCGCGTATCACATCGGTCCCGGACGCCTTCACGTGCATCTGACCCGTCAACTGGCCGCGTGCGGCTTGCGGTGTCTGCGGATGGACCTCTGCGGTCTGGGAGACAGTGTCACGGCTGATCGGTCGCAAGAGAACATGACGTACCCCGCGACGGCATTTCGCGATGTGGAACTCGCGATTGAAATGCTGCAACGCGATTACGGCGTGCAGCGTTGCGTCTTGATGGGTCTGTGTTCCGGAGCTTACGCAGCATTTCAATCGGCGGCCAGTATTACCAATCCCGCTATCGTGGAAAGCATCTTAATCAATCCGCTGACGTTCTTCTGGAAAGACGGGATGACACTGGATGCTGCTCCCGTGGGTGAGTTGATCGCACAACATTACTATCTGGGTTCGGCCTTGCAGCCGAAGAAGTGGCTGAAGTTATTGAGCGGACAATCCAAGATTGGATTGTTCGGAGCGGTGAAACTGCTGGCCAACCGAATTGGGGTCCAGCGAACTGCTCAGTCGACCGAACGGCAGATAAACCAGGTCGTTCCGGTGAGAGTCGCCTCCCATCCCGTGCTGGATGATCTGCCGGGTGACCTGGCGAGTATCGAACGGGCCGGCCGGACACTGGCCATGTTCTTCGCAACGACCGACCCCGGTTACAGCATCCTGATGCACAAGGCGAAGGATCAGACGAATCGACTGCGACAAGCGGGCAAGCTGCGACTCACCTTCATCAAAGACGCCGACCATACGTTCTCGCGACGCAGCGCCCGTACGGCGCTGCTGGACGCGATCACTACGCATCTGCACGAGCGATTCTCATCCGTCAGGCCAATATCTCCGTGATTGGCTTCCCATGGTCGATGTCCAGGCGTTTACGCCCGGGGACTTCCAGACGGCGCGAATCGAGACCGAGTTGCTTCAGAATCGTCGCGTGGATGTCGGTGACATAGTGTCGGTTCTCAACAGCGTGGAAACCGATCTCGTCGGTGACCCCGTGGGTGATACCCCCCTTGATTCCGCCCCCTGCCATCCAGACCGAGAACCCGTAAATGTGGTGATCCCGGCCGTCCGCCCCCTGTGTGCCCGGCGTTCTGCCGAATTCGCTCGCGAAAATGACGATCGTGGAATCGAGCAGACCGCGTTGTTTGAGATCGGTTAAGAGGCCACCAATCGGCTTGTCGACCGCTTTGAAGTTGCGCTCGTGATTGGCCTTCAACCCCCCGTGTGCGTCCCAGACACCGGCACCGCCGGCCCCATGTTGAATCTGGATGAAACGGACGCCACGCTCGACAAATCGTCGCGCTGCGAGCAACTGCGTGCCAAAGCTTTCCGTGGCCGGATCATTCATCCCGTAGAGCTCCTGGGTCGCCTTGGTCTCGGTATCCAGGCCCAGCGTTTCCGGGACAGAAGACTGCATGCGATAGGCGAGTTCATAGGCCTTGATCCGCGCATTTAGCGCCGGATCGTTGGGATATTCCACCGCTTTCAGTTGATTCAAGCGGCCCACCAGGTCGAAGCCGATCTTCTGTTCGGCCGAGCTGAGATCTTTCGCCGGTTTGCCGAAATCGAGCGGGTTCTTGGGATCCACCCGAATCGGGATGGCATCATGTGCCGGGCCCAGATAGTGACCGTCCTTGTTGTTCCAATACTCGCGTTTGCCCATCGAGATAAACTGCGGCAGGTTGTCGTTGAGAGTTCCGAGTCCATAATGGACCCAGGCGCCAAGCGTGGGGAATTCTCCGTCGAGCATGTGCCGGCCGGAATGGAACTGCGTCTGGGCTCCGTGGTTATCGTCGGTGGTGTACATCGACCGAATGATCGCGATGTCATCCACGCACTTGCCGAGATGCGGGACCCAGTCGCTGAGTTCAATACCCGACTGGCCGTACTTCTTGAAGCCGACCTGTAATGGATAGAGCTTGTTGCGCTGCTGGCCGTTGGCATCGTTGATGACCGTGACCCGCGCGAGCTTCAGCTTCTCCGGATTCTGGACGTCTTTGAACGGAGTTTCATTAATCGACTTGCCCGCATACTTGGTCAATTCGGGCTTGGCGTCGAACGACTCGACGTGCGAAACGCCGCCATTCATGAACAGCCAGATCACGCTTTTCGCCTTGGGAGCGAAGTGCGGCTGGCCATTGGGCGGTTGCCAGAGGGTTTCTGATTCTGATTCGGCCCGCAGGACTCCATCCTTGGCGAGCATTGCCCCCAAGGCAAGTCCGGTAAATCCCATGCCGACATCGGCCAGGAACGAGCGACGATGCATGCCACACGAGCTTGAATGGGGATAGATTGAATTCACTGGGGAACTCCTGGGAAAGTCTCTTTAATTAAGGCGAGCGTCCGGCGTAAGCCGGATGGTTGTTATACGCTTACGGGTTTCTCTGAGACGGTTACCTCATTCGGGTCAATTTTTGCATTACTTATGAAACCAGCAGTTAATGATAGAAGTCAGTCGCTAACAACCATTGGGCTTACGGCCAACGCTCGCCTTGTCGGTGCTAACGCACCGTAACAAAGTCATTGTGGTTAATCAGGGCCTGGATCAAATTCGTTCTGGCTTGCAGTTCCGGGTTCGGGCGTTTGTTCACTTTGGCAGCTTCGGTCAATCCCGCTAACGCTTCTGACACTGCGGCTTGTTCTGCTTCCGAAGGCTCGACCGACAGGACGGTCAGAAAGGCTGCGCGGATGAAGTCGCGATCTGTCAGCTTCGCATTCGATGCCGCGATCCGTCCAGCAATCTTTTCCGCCATCGCCACGGAGAACGGACTGTTCTCCAAAGCCAGGGCCTGCTGCGGCACGATGCTCTCTGAACGCCGATAACATTCCAGCACATTGGCGTCGTCGAACATGGAAAGGAACTGGTGGTGTTCGTTGTGAGAATGAATGAAATACAGGCTGCGGCGACGTGAGGTTTCGTCATTCACCCCAAGAGGTGGGCCGCCTCGGGTCAGGTCGAGTTCTCCCGCCAGGTGTAACAGGCTGTCACGTACCAGTTGTGCTTCCATGCGGATGGGATTCGTCCGCCACAGGAAATGGTTGTCGGGATCGGCCTTCACGGTTTCCGGAGTGGCTCCGGCACTGGTCGATGTCATCCGGTAGGTGTTGGACGTGACGATCAGGCGGTGAATGTGCTTCATGCTCCAGCCGTGTTCGATGAATTCGACCGCGAGCCAGTCGATCAGTTCGGGATGGGTGGGCAGAGTCCCTTTGCGTCCAAAGTCGAAGACCGTTGGCACCAGGCCGCGTCCAAAGTGACGCGACCAGAGATGATTAACGGCAACGCGACCCGGCAGTGGATGTCGCGGATCGGTGATCCATTTGGCGAGGGCTGACCGCCGGCCGGTGCTGGTGGTGGGGAACGGCTTGCGGCGTGAATCTTCAGTTTCCAGATTCGATTCCAGAGTCTTCAGCGAACCCACGAGCGACGTATACGTTTCGCCGGGCATATCGACCGCTTTGCGGGCCGCTTCTTGAGCTGTTTTTGCGGCAGCGACCTTTTTCTCAAAGTCGGCTCGCTTGTCGGCGGCAGCTTTCAAGAGGTCCAGTTCGGCCGTTGCGACGTCTTCGTCGGCTTTGGCCGCTGCCGCGATGCGTTCGGCTCGGACTGCCGCCGCGATGATCGTGGCGAGGTCGGCTGGTGGTGGCTGTTGCTGGCGCGCTCGGTCGGCCGCGGCGCGGGCCTGAATGGCTGCCGGCTGTGCTTCGGCAGCAATCGCCGCCGCCTGGGCCAGCACGACCATTTGCTTCGCGCGGTCCAGTGGCTCGATCGCGGGTTGGTTTGTTGCCGGAGTGGTTTCGACCAGTGTAACTGACGGCGGCAGCGCGGACAGTTCAAACGAGACGAAGTCTGCCTTAGCATCGTAAGTGATCAGCTCCAGATGGCCGGGCTTTCGCGGAATCGCCAGGCGATAAGCGATCGACTGCATGCCATCGACCAGCACGTTGATCAAGGTGCCACGCACGCGCACGATTAGCTCGTGTGGCTTATCGAGTTCCACCGCCCGGTTCTGGAGGGCACCCGGTGGATACACATAATTCCCAGCCTGCTTGTAGGCAATTTGAGATTTGGGACCACCGGCAGTCGCGCTCAAGTAGGCCAGGACTTCGTTTTGTTCGATCGTGTCAAAGTTGATGCCGACTGACTTCCAGACATTGCCTCCCGTGGGGATGTATTTTAGCTTCGCTTCAAAGTCTGCCGGGGGGAGTTGCTTCAAGCGAATGGCACAGCGCTTGTCGCCAACTTCCGACTGAGTCAGCTTGCCGTTGGCATAGGTCCACATGCCATCCCGCGTCTCCCACACATCGGGTTTCGCGGCGGCGAAGTCATCTTTCACCAAAGGTTTCGTGTCGGCGGCCGGCTTGGTCTCCTCAACTTTGGCGGCAGCCAGCTTGGCTGCCGCTTCTGATTCAGCGAGTTTCTTTTGCGCGTCGGTCAGGGCGTTGCGAGCTGCGTCAATGCGCCCCTGAGCCGCCTTCAAATGGGCCTCAACGACGAATGGACGCAGTCCCGGCTGATAAGCATCCACCGGCAATGCGACTGGTTCGACCTTGAATTCACCGAGTGAGAGAAAGGCCGGGACGATCGGTTCAATTGGGCGGCTCTTATCGGGATTGCGATCGTCGCCGCGAAGGAGCAGAAACGTCTGCGCGTCGAGGTTGCAGTCGAACGCGCGGGGGATACCGTCCTTTTCGAAATCAATCTCGCCCGGGACGGCGTCGGTGCGAACTTGATACGGTTCGAAGAAGGCCCGCATGCGGTGATATTCGACATGTGAAAACGGGTCGTACTTATGGTCGTGACATTTCGCGCAATTGAAGGTCAGGCCGAGCATCGACTTGGCCGTGTGTTCGACGGTTTCATCGAGCCACGTGGTGCGATTGAACTTGAAATATTGGCGAGCGAGGAACCCGGAGGCTCGCAGCCGATCAAGGTCATTCGGATAGAGTTCGTCTGCCGCGAGCATTTCGCGCAGCATCTGGTCGTAGCCTTTGTCCGTGTTGACCGACTCGATGATCCAGTCTCGCCAGTGCCAGATGTGCTTTTGGGAGTTGCGGACCTCGGCCCCCAGGCCCCACCAGTCGCTGTAGCGCCAGATATCCATCCAGTGCCGCCCCCAGCGTTCGCCATACTGCGGGCTGTCGAGCAACCGCGTGACGACGGCGTCGTAGGCTTGAGCCGATTCGTCGGCGAGGAAGGCATCGAGTTGTTCGCGGGTGGGAGGCAGCCCCACGAGATCGAGCGAGACCCTGCGCAGCCAGACGTGCTTGCTGGCCGCGGGTTGTGGCTTCAGGCCGCGCTTCTGATGTTCGGCGGCGATAAAGGCATCGATCGGATTCTTCACCCACGCCGCGTCATTCACCGCCGGAATTGCGGGGCGGACGGGTGTCTTGAACGACCAGTGATCGCGGGGGTCTCGTTCAGGTTTCTCGTCAGCGGGGCCTTTGGCCCCCTGGGCGATCCAGGTCTTAAAGATCGCGATTTCTTCGGGCTTCAGCGGTTCGCCTTCTGGCGGCATACGCTCGGAGACTTCGGTCGCCGTGATCTTTTCAATTAGCGGGCTGTCGGCGAGATCACCCGGCTTGATGGCGTGGCCGTTGTCGCCACCTTTGATTGCGAATTGCGTCGTATCCAACCGCAAACCGGAAGCCTGTTTGAGCACACCGTGGCAGGCGTAGCAGCGCGCCTGCAAGATCGGCTTGATCTGCTTCGCGTAGTCGACCGGGTCTTCTGCATGGGCGATATTCGCACAGAGCAAACTCGCGACAAGGAGGCCGTATCGCTTCATCGGATAAATATTCCTGATGACTATGAAAAGGCAAGATTCGGGAGGGCGAGGCTCCCGCCGAGCCTAGTACGACCGCAGGTCGGCGACCGCCGGAGGCAGGTATGAATGCCTCCGGCGGACACCGAGCTAAAGCTCGTTTTCGGCTCGGCAGGAGCCTCGCCCTCCCCATTTTATCATGCTCCTGACAAAAAATGCCGATTTATCCACAGATTTCGCAGATGACGCAGATTGAATTTCCAGTTCTTCATCTGCGTCATCTGCGACATCTGTGGATCAATAATGCTTGAAACGCTTGCTGCTGGGACGCCCGACTCTGGAGAGTCAGGCTACCACGTGTCGTTCCCAAAAAACTTGTGGTCAAACTAATTTGTGGCTCGCTAACAACCATCCGGCTTACGCCGGACGCTCGCCTGTTTCTTATAAAAGTTCTTCGATCACTTTACCTTGAATTTCTGTCAGCCGCTCTTTGCGGCCCTGGTGCAAGTAGGTGAGGTCGTCCTGTTCCAAACCCATCAATTGCAAGATTGTCGTGTGGATGTCTCGAAAGTGATGCGGTGATTCGACGGCCTTCAGGCCGATGTCGTCGGTGGCGCCGATCGTTTGGCCGCCCTTGACTCCGCCTCCCGCCATCCACATCGTGAAACCCAGGGCGTGATGGTCGCGGCCCTTGCCGTCCTGAGCTTCCGGGGAACGTCCGAACTCGCCGCCCCAGACGACCAGCGTGGAGTCCAGCAGGCCGCGGCGTTTCAAATCCTGCAGCAAACCGGCAATCGGGCGATCGACCTTTTTGGCCATACGGTTGTGATTTTCTTCGATGTTCTGATGCGCATCCCACTGCAGATTAGCGGCGCCGCCACCTGACACGACAACGCTAAAGCGGACGCCGCTCTCCACGAGGCGCCGGGCCATCAGGCAACGCCGTCCGTAATCGTCGGTGGGCTCGGTGCCGACTCCGTACAGGTCGAGCGTGTCTTTCGTTTCTCCCGCCAGATTGAAGACATCGGGGGCCTGAGTCTGCATCTTGAATGCCAGCTCATAGGAATTAATCCGCGCGGCGAGTTCATCGTCGCGATCGATATTACCCGCCAGATTAAGGTCGCGGATCAACTCGACGGTGTGGCGTCTTTCGGACAGCGAAATGCCCGGGGGTAAGTTGAGATTGCGAACAGGCGTGGCACCCGGCCGAAACATGGTTGGCTGGTAAAGGGCTGGCAGGAAGCCGTTGCCGTACATCGGCTGGCCGGCTTCTAACGCGCCGTTGGGATCGGGCATGACGACATACGCGGGGAGCGAATCACTTTCTGATCCCAGGCCATAAACCATCCAGGACCCCATGCTGGGAAAGCCGGGCACCGTGCGACCGCTCAACAATTCGTATTGTGCCGCAGAATGGACGACCTTGTCGCAGTAGCAGGAGCGAATGATCGCCAGATCGTCGACGCTACCAGCAGTGAGCGGCAGGATGTCCGAGACTTCGATTCCACTTTGACCATGTTTGCGAAACGTACGGCGGCTGGCGAGGAGTCGGGCGTCGGGTTTGATGAATTGATAGTCGGCCTTGCCAAATTCGGCAGGGCGAACTTGACCATCCAGTTTATTGAGGAGCGGTTTGGGGTCGAATGTTTCGAGATGGCTGGGGCCGCCGGCCATGAACAGGAAGATGATCGATTTGGCCTTGGCGGATGCGATGTGTGGTGGTTTCGGAGCGAGCGGATTGGCGGCCCGCGCCTGGCGGCTGTCACTGGCGAACAGCGAGGCCAATGCGAGTCCCCCGAGGCCGCAGAAAGACTCTTGCAGCAATTGGCGGCGCGTGGTCGGTGTTAAGGAGTATTGTTGCATGGGGTCGGAATTACTTCACGTAAACAAAATCGTTCAAATTAAACATGGCCAGGGCAAACTCATTCAGCGATCGACCTTCCAGGAAGGTCAATGACAGTTGGCGTTCGTGGTCCGTCGGCAGACGACCGCAGACGAGTTGGAAGGCTCGATCGACTTGCCGGCGTCGATCTGGCCCGGCGTCAGTTTCCAATCGCTTGGCGAAGGCCACCGCCAATTCGTTCGACAAGGCTCCGTTCAAAAGTTCCAGGGCTTGCGGAGCATGCGTGCTGGATTCGCGCTTCGGACAACTGGTTTGCAGCGTCGGCTGGTCGAACACTTCCAAAAATGGCAACAACAGATTTCGCTTCTTGATAAGGTAAATGGACCGCCGGTGATGCTCTGTCAAATCGTCCGTGACCATCCATTGCGAGGGCTTATACAACAGGTCAACGAGTTCCGCATCGACCGGGACGATGACGCTCGGGCCACCAGACGCGTCGTTCAGTTTGCCGGAAACTGCCAGCAAAGAATCGCGGATCGCTTCGGAGGACAAACGCTGCCGGGCAAACTTCCACAGGAAGCGGTTGTCGGGATCCTGTTTCACGTTGCGGGCCTGGTCGGGCGAGTGCGAAGCTTGCCGGTAGGTGCTGCTGGTGAGGATCAGTCGATGAATCGCCTTTAATTGCCAGCCGCCGGCAACGAGTTCGTTTGCCAGGTAGTCCAGCAATTCGGGGTGAGTGGGAAGGTCGCCATTCAATCCAAAATCGTTCGGCGTATTGACGATTCCACGTCCGAAATGTTGCATCCAAAGGCGATTGACAATGACCCGCGCGGTAAGGGGGTTGGTCGGACTCGTAATCCAATTGGCGAGCGTCGTCCGGGGATTGGCGACAGTCGCGGGGATTTCCGGCTCGCCTTTGGAGAGAAACACACCGGGGGCACGCGGGCCGACTTGATCGCCCGGCTTCTTGTCGTCGCCCCGCTTCAGCACATGGATGACCGTTCGCTTCGTGTCGTTATTGCGCACGGTCGAAATTGCCGGCAGCGGCTGGGGTAGCCGCTTCTCTGCATCTTTGATTTGTTTCAGCAAGTCGAGTCGCGAGTCGCCCGTCGATTTGTCGAGAGCCGATTCGAGTTTTTTGATTTCGTCGTTGACCTTGGCATGGGCTGCTTTCCATGTGGCTTGTGCAGCGGCATCCGTCAGCGGGACGTCGTCTTCGAAGGTGCTCGCCAGGAACGCCTGTAAGTGGTAGTAATCCCTCTGCCGGATGGGATCGAATTTGTGATCGTGACAGCGGGCACAGCCCATCGTCATCCCCAGCAGCGTGACGCCGACGGTATCGGTCATCTCGGTCAGAACTTCGTTCCGGCTGATCGCCACATCGGGATTGCCCGCGTTGCGGCGAATCGGGCCCCAGCGCAGGAATCCGGCCGCAATCTGCCCTTCTTCCGTCACGGGTGTGACTTCATCTCCCGCGAGCTGTTCGCTGAGGAATTGGTCATACGGCTTGTCGTCCTGAAACGCTCGGATGACATAATCCCGATAGCGCCAGGCATGGGGCAGATGACGGTCGTATTCGAACCCTTCGGTCTCGGCAAAGCGAACCAGATCGAGCCACTGCTGGCCTGCGCGTTCCCCGTAATGCGGGCTGGCTAGCAGGCGATCGATCAGTCGCTCATAAGCATCGGGACCGGGATCGTTGAGGAACTCGTCAATGTCCTCGGGGTTTGGAGGCAAGCCAGTCAAATCAAAAGAGACTCGGCGGATCAGCGTTCGTCGATCGGCTTCGACCGTCGGCGCGAGACCTTGCGTGCGGAGTTTTTCGAGGACGAACGCGTCGATGGGATTGCGGACCCAGTTGCGATCCTCAGGCAGGTTGAATTGAGGAACCGCCGGCACTGATCGAGGTTGAAAGGACCAATGGCTGCGGTCGACAGAAACGTCTTCTTCCTGAGCGCGCAGCAACGCTCCTGCGAATGCCGCGCAAATCAAGAAGCAGGCTGCCGTCAGACGCATCGCCGATCAATCCTTCATGCCTTGCGCCCCAATCACACATCAACGCCAGATTATATCTTGGCTGTGAACAGACTGCACTCCCAGCTCGGGGCGGATCGTGTCTTGTTGACAAATTGCCATGAGGCGACCAGCATGCATCGAATCAAGTGTTGTTGATGAATGATTTGCAACGGCGTTCGTGGAGTGGCTCTTTCAGAGTCGCCTTCACGTTTTGTACGCTCACTGAATTTTTACGCTCGCTGAATAAGGATCCCTTTCATGCCGCGCTCCTGGTCCGCGATTCTTCTCGCTCTGTGTTGTTGGGCATCAGGTCAGGCGTCCTGGGGGGCCGGGAAGATCCACGAGGTCACTTATCCCGCCTCAACCGAACCGGGAAAACTCTCGCTGGGAGTGACCTACTCGATCTGGATTCCCGATGGTGTCACGAAGATTCGCGGCATCATTGTCCATCAACACGGTTGCGGGACCGGAGCGTGCAAAGGGGGAGCAACCGCCGCCTACGATCTGCACTGGCAGGCACTCGCCAAAAAATGGGATTGTGCATTGCTCGGACCGTCGTACCATCAGGAGGACAAGCAAAACTGCCGGCTGTGGTGTGATCCCAGGAATGGGTCCGAGAAGACGTTTCTGCAGTCCCTTAATGAGCTTGCCGTTCAATCCAAGCACCCCGAGTTGGCGACCGTGCCGTGGTGTCTGTGGGGACACTCGGGAGGTGGCTTCTGGGCCAGCCTGATGCAGACGCTGCATCCCGAGCGAATTGTGGCGATCTGGTTCCGGTCGGGGACCGCGTATGAGACGTGGGAGAAAGGGGACATCCCGAAGCCAGAAATCCCGGCGGCGGCGTACCAAATCCCGATGATGTGCAATCCGGGGGCGAAAGAAAACGACGGCGGGCGGTTTGCCGGAGCATGGACCGGGACCTTGTCGATGTTCAAAGCCTACCGTGCGAAAGGGGCTCCAGCGGGGTTTGCACCGGATCCCCGGTCGGCGCACGAGTGTGGCGATTCCCGGTATCTGGCGATTCCGTTTTTCGATGCCTGCCTGGCATTGCGCCTGCCGGATAAAGATGCGGCCAATCAGTCACTCAAACCGGTTGATCCCCAGCAGGCCTGGCTGGCCACTGTCTTAAGTGATAAAGCGGAGGCGGCGAGTGCTTACCAAGGTCCGGCGAATGCCGCGGTCTGGTTACCGAACGAGGCGGTCGCGAAAGCCTGGGCGGAATACGTGCGGACGGGAGCGGTCGGTGATACGACTCCGCCCTCCGCGCCGCACCACGTCCAGGCGTCGGCCGGTGCAGACCAGACGATTGAGATCACGTGGGATGCCGACGCCGATTTCGAAAGCGGCATTCAGGCGTTCATCATTCAGCGCGACGGGAAACAAATCGGGCAAGTCCCCGAGAAACCCATCGGGCGCTATGGTCGGCCGTTATTTCAGACCATGTCTTATCACGATACTCCCGAGGCCCCCCTGCCCTTGCTGCGATTCGTTGAAAAGAGTGCCAAGGTCGGGGAGAAGGTCACCTATCAAGTCATCACAGTGAACAGCGTAGGTTTGAAATCTGCCCCAATTGCAGCAACTGTTAAGTAATTGGTGATGTCCATTATTCCAGTTTAAGGAACCGACCATGAGACTTCGCTGGGTGAACAAATTCCTGGTTGGCCTGTGTCTCGCGACATGCTCAGCCTATGGAGCGGACTGGACGCAGTTTCGAGGTCCCGGGGGATTGGGTATCAGTGATGAGAAGTCGTTGCCGACGAAGTGGTCCGCAACGGAGAACATCGACTGGAAGGGTGAGTTACCGGGACCGGGAGCATCCTGTCCGGTGGTGGCTGGTGAGCGGGTCTACCTGACGTGCTACACCGGGTATGGTCTGGAACCCAATAAGGGTGATCAGAATGATCTGACACGGCATTTACTGTGTTTTGATCGCAAGTTGGGGAAAGTCTTGTGGACCAAGGAGTTCAAGCCGAAGCTTCCCGAACACGGCTATCAAGGCGAGGGATCGTACCACGGCTATGCGGCCAGTACCCCCCTGGTCGATGGCGATCGGCTCTACGTGTTCTTCGGAAAGTCTGGCGTCTTTTGCTTCGATCTGGAAGGGAAGGAACAGTGGCAGGTGAGTGTCGGTGACGGCACGAACGGTTGGGGTTCGGGAACGTCGCCCGTTGTACATGGAAACCTGCTGTTAGTGAACGCCAGTATCGAAAGTGGATCGCTGGTGGCTCTCGATAAACTGACGGGTCAGGAAGTCTGGAAAACGAAGGGAATGAATTCCTCGTGGAATACGCCCTTGTTGGTGAAGGGCAAGCAGCGAGCGGAAGTCATCGTCAGTGTCGAGGGGCGATTGAAGAGCTTCAATCCGGACGACGGCCTGCCGTTGTGGAACGCCGACGGCATTCACCGCTATGTCTGTCCCAGTGTGGTGGCCCACAATGACGTGGTGTATGCGATCGGTGGCGGCCATACTTCGCTGGCGGTGAAGTTGGGTGGCAGCGATGACGTGACGACAACCAATACGGTCTGGAGGAAGCCGCTGGGTTCGAATGTTTCGTCCCCGATCTATCACGACGGGCACCTGTATTGGGCCAGCGACAGCGGCGGTTTCGTGTGCTGTCAGAACGCGGCGACGGGTGAGACCGTCTATCAGCAGCGATTAGAGCCGCGCCCCGGCACAATTTGGTCATCCGCGGTCCTGGGTGACGGCAAGCTGTATTTCGTATCGCAGCACAACGGTACGTTCGTGGTTGCGGCGAAGCCGCAATTCGAATTACTCGCGCACAATGTGATTCAAGATGACGATAGTCGCACGAATGCCTCGCCGGCAATTAGCAACGGGCAGTTGTTTTTGAGAACCGACCGTTTCTTATATTGTATCGGCAGCAAATGAGAAGTGAGTTAAGCCAACCTGACCGACAACGCCTTGGGAGATTGAACATGTTGCTTTCAACGATTCGACAATCGCTTCATTTGCTAGTCAATGGTTTGCTGTCTGTGGGCCTGCTGACAGTGGCTTGCGCTCAGGACACGAAGCCGAGTAACGAAGTCAGCCAGGCAGAGAAGGATGTGGGGTTCGTCTCGATGTTTAGCGGTGCGGACTTCGTTGGCTGGCGTTTTGATGGCCAGGAAGCTCCGCCTGCAAACTGGAAAGTGGCTGACGGGATGATCCAACTGTCGGGTGGCGGTGCGCCCCACCTGGCGAGTGCGAAGGCTTATGGGGATTTCGAGATGAAGTTCGAATGGCGGTCACCCAAAGAGAACTACAATAGCGGCTTCTTTATCCGAAGCGGGCCGAAGGTCGGAACGAACCAGATCAATCTCGCCAAGGGAGGTGAAGGTGCCTTCATTGGCGGCAAGATCACCGGCGCGAAGGCTGTTTCAAAACTCCAAAAACCGGCTGGCGAATGGAACGAATGGCGCTTCTTGGTTGTCGGCGACAAGGTGACCTTCTGGTGCAACGGACAACAGGCCTGGGAGGGCACGGGATTGCAGCCGGCGGAAGGCCATATTGGCTTGCAGGCTGAAGGGGCCGCGCTGGAGTTTCGGAAATTCCGGATCCGCGAGATCAAGTAATTCAGTAGTGATCAACGGCCTTGTCAGTGGTCATTATTGAAAGTGATAAGGAGCCAGGTGATGAAGCGCATTCCAGTAGGACTTATCACAAATTCTGAAGGGGCTCATTTGGGCGCCTACTTTGAGGCGTTAGCGCGCACGGAAGAGGTCGAGGCCGTCTTCCTGGCTGATGCCACAGGTGGCACGATTCCTCAGGCCACGAAGATCCTCGGCGATAAGCTGAAGCAGACCTTTCCGGACACACGGCAGATGCTGCGCGAGGGGAAGCCGGTGATGACACTGGTCAGTCTCGAAGCGGCTCTGGCGCCACCGGAGATCGCGGCGGCACTCGATGCCGGCAGTCATGTCTTCGCCGAAAAGCCGGCTTGCGTGCGAGTGGAAGACTTTGCCCCGTTGGTGCAAAATGCCGATGGGAAGCATTTGAATCTGATGCTGGCGCTGGCGAATCGCGTGAATTCGCCCGTGAAAGAGGCTCGTCGGCTGATCGAGTCGGGTCTGTTCGGCAAGATCTACGGCATTGAAATGCACATCGTGGCCGACCAGACGCGGCTCAAACGCGCGGAATATCACAAGACGTGGTTTGCCAGTAAGGCCCGCGGTGGCGGCGGTCATCTGATCTGGCTCGGTTTGCACTGGCTCGATCTGGCGACTTTTATGACCGGCCTGAAAGTGAAAGAGGTCTCGGCACTAACCGCCGTGGCGGGTGGTCAGCCGCTGGACGTGGAAGACTCGGCGGCACTGGTGCTGCGGTTCGACAACGGGTCGCTCGGCACGCTGACGTCCGGCTACTATCTCGACAAGGGCTATCACACGCACATCAAGATCTGGGGCGAACACGGTTGGCTGGACCTGTCAGGGATGGAGGACGGGCCGTTGACGTACTATTCCACGAAGGCGGGACGCGAGGCCAAGATTGAACGCTACGAGCCGTTGAAAGTTGAATCAGGTTACACACCCTTTGTGCGTGCGGCAGTGCGAGCATGTGCGGGGTTGGAAGCGGCGCCGATTACCGCGCAAGATGGATTACGGGTGCTGAAGACAGTCTTCGCCAGCTACAAGGCTGCGGAGACGGGGCAACGGCAGTTGGTGAATTAGCGAAAGCACTCTACCCTGCCAGGACCTCAATCTCCCGGTCCGCGCCAGTCAGTGGCAGGTCGGTCCAGGCGCCTCGACGGGCATGTGAGGCGTGGCAGGCGACGATGACTTCCAGGGCGTGTCGCGCGGCTTCTGCCGCACAACACGGCGGAGTGCCATCGTCCAGCCAGGCGACGATTTCACGGACTGCTTGATCCATGGACGTGCCCCACTCGGCGGATGGCGGTGCGATGACCTCCGGATCGGCTTGCCATTTCCCAATCGTTGTCAACCCACCGGTGATGCTGACCTGCCCCAACATTCCATCCAACCGGATTTCAAACGGCGAGGTCGTATAGTCGGGAGCATGGATGTGGATGACCGCATCATTCTGGAGTCGCAGCATCCCCCAGCCACCTGGATCGCGAAATTCGGGACCCCGACAGTCAGGCCGCCCGGCCAGATCCAAAGTCATCGCGACACTCTTCACCGTGCTGCCGGCCAACATCGTGGTGGCATCGATGAGGTGCGTCCCAGTGCTTCCGATCCGCCCGGCGCCCCAGGTCAGCCAGACCCCCGTCAGTTGGCCCAGCTCACCCGCCGCGATCCGACGGGTCAACTCGCGGAAGGTGGGATGAAACCGCCGATTGTGATTGATGACCAGCAGACTGCCCGATTGCTGACAGACCTGAATCATCCGTTCGGCGTCCGCGAGACGCGTGGCCATGGGCTTCTCGCAGAAGATCGCTCGCACGCCGGCGCGGGCACAGGCTTCGACCAGTTCGGCATGACTCGGCCCATAGGAAGCGACGCTGACGATATCGAGCTTCTGCGATGCCAGCATGTCCTGCCAGTTTTCAAACGTGGGGACTCCGGCACGTTGCCCGAATCGCGTCCGGCGTCCGGGATCGCGACTGCTGCCGGCAACAAGCTGCACTCGAGAATTGCCCGCCAAGGCATCGAAGTGAGTACCGTCAAGATGCTTGACCAGTTGACCGAGTCGATCGCCGGAAACCTGATCGCCGGCACCGATAAAACCCAAGCCAATGATGGCGGCACGATAGACTGGTTGCTGCATGAGGTAAGCCTCAGTTAATTAGGGGAATTGTTTCAGCGAGCGGAACGTGAGCAGCGAGCTCACGTCCCCTTGCTTTTGATCTTGTCTGGTGTAGTCTACACTCATCAGTAAAAATCTGTGCGTGCGTTCGTTGAGTCAGTGGTTTGCATCTGTTTGATGGTCGTTCCTCGGAGAGTTTGAAATCCTAACGCAACTTCTCGGCCGGAGGTACGGCTTCAGATTCGTTTTGCTGCTCCTCGCAATCAGTGGTGGAGTTGAGAGGTCTGTCGCGTTCGCTGCCGAACCAGTGCCCGACTATAACCGTGACATCCGTCCGATTCTGTCGAATTATTGTTATACCTGCCACGGCCCCGATGAAAAGAAGCGGCAGACCGAACTCAGACTGGACCGGCAAGAGTCTTCGACCGTGAAACTGAACACGGGCATCATCGCCGTCATTCCAGGGAACAGTGCCGAGAGTGAGTTGTTTCAGCGGATTATCTCCACGGATGCCACGGAACGCATGCCGCCGCCGGACAGTGGCAAGACTCTTTCACCCGAGCAAATCAAACTGCTGAAGGATTGGATTGATGGGGGTGCGGTCTGGCAGGGACACTGGTCTTTCCAGCCGCCACGTCGGGCCGAGGTCCCGCCTGTGTGTCAAGCTGGAGCAGTCGTACGCAATGCGATTGACCACTTCGTCCTGCAGCGTTTGGATCGCGAAGGGCTGCGGCAAAGTCCCGAGGCCGACCGCGCGACCCTCTGTCGTCGCGTGACCCTCGATTTGACGGGACTGCCCCCTACCCTGGAGTCCGTGGATGCGTTCCTGGCGGATAATTCTCCGGACGCCTATGAGAAACTCGTCGACCGGCTGCTGGAGTCACCCCATTACGGCGAGCATCTGGCCCGATCCTGGCTCGATATGGCCCGCTATGGAGATACTCACGGACTATTTCTCGACAATGAGCGGTCCCTGTGGCCGTATCGCGATTGGGTGATTCGCGCGTTCAACACGAATCTCCCGTTCGATCAATTCACGATTGAGCAACTCGCGGGTGATCTGTTGCCATCACCGACTTTGGACCAACGGATTGCCACCGGCTTCAATCGTTGCAATGTCACGACCAACGAGCCCGGGTCGATCGTGGAAGAGGCTCGCGTGAGGAATGCGGCCGATCGAGTCGAAACGACCGCCAAGGTGTGGCTGGGGCTGACGGCACAGTGTGCGGCCTGTCACGATCACAAGTTTGATCCGCTGTCGCAGGCCGAGTTCTATCAGTTGTTTGCCTACTTTGCGAATGGCACCGACAAGCCGCTGGACGATAACGCCCTGCTGCCGCCCCCCTTCATTCAAGTGCCCACCGTCGAAGAAGCGCGACGCAAGGCCGAACTGAGCCAGCTTGTCGTGGCGAAAGAACTCGCTCTGCGACAAGCGGTGGCCACATACAACTATGTCGAACCGACGGGGTCGCCGGAATCGATCGCTCCGAAGCCCGAAGAGATTGTGTGGATCGACGATGCCTTGCCCAGCGGCGCGATGCCGCAAGGTGACGAGCAAGCGGAGTCGTGGAAATGGGTCTCGAAGCCCGGCTTTCCAGTCTTTTCCGGGGAGCGTTCGAACACACGTACCTCCAAGGGGCTGGGGCAGCACTACTTCACGGGCGCGAAGCCGGGCCTGAAGATCGCCGAGAAGGATACGCTGTTCGCCTACGTGTATCTCGATCCGGCAAATCCGCCGCGTACGATCATGTTGCAGGCGATTGACGCGTCGTACTCGCACCGGGCTTACTGGGGTGAGAATCTGGTCAATATCGATCAGGACAACACGCCCGGCCGCAAACCGATGGGCCCGCTGCCTGAGACGGGAAAATGGGTTCGCCTCGAAGTGCCCGCCGCCGCGATCGGTCTGCAAGCCGGCACCGAGTTGAACGGCTGGAACTTCGTCCAATTTGAGGGCACCGTCTACTGGGACAAGGCGGGAATCGTCACGACGGGCAAACCGCCGACGCACTTTGCCTCGCAAAAAGTCTGGGAAGAACTGGAAAAAGCTCGCGAAAAGAGCACGCTGCCGGCGGATGTCCTGGCCATCATTAAAACGGAACCGGCACAACGCACTGCACAGCAGCTTCAGCGCCTGCGGGAGTATTTCGTGGAATTCGCCCACACTGGTTCTCAAGCCATCGTTGAACCACTGCACCAGGAACTTGCGGTTGTCAAGAAATCTTATGAAGAACACGACAAGCTGATTGGCTCGACGATGGTGATGGAGGACCGGCCGGGGGCCGCGAACGAAGTGTTTGTGCTGACGCGGGGCGAGTACGACAAGCCCGATAAGAATCGCAAAGTCCTACCAAATGTCCCGGCCGCCCTGCCCCCGCTGCCGAAGGATGCTCCGCCCAATCGACTGGCGTTGGCACGCTGGCTGTGTGCTCCCGAGCATCCCCTGACGGCACGCGTCACGGTGAATCGATTCTGGCAACAGTTATTTGGGATCGGGCTTGTGGGCACCTCTGAGGATTTTGGTGCCCAAGGAGAGTGGCCCTCGCATCCGGAACTGCTGGATTGGCTGGCGCTCGACTTCATTGAACATGGCTGGGATATCAAACGGACTCTGAAGCAGATCGTCCTGTCGGCGACTTATCGACAGGATTCGCACGTGGCGGCGGATCTCGCGCGGCGTGATCGCGAGAATCGGTGGCTGGCACGTGGCCCACGGTTCCGGGCCGATGCCGAGGTCGTGCGGGATGCGACCCTGGCCGCCAGCGGCCTGCTATCCCTCCAGATCGGTGGCCGCAGCGTCCGACCCTATCAGCCCGCCGGTATCTGGGAAGTCGTGGCGCATTCGTCCAGCAACACCAGCAAATATCAGCGCGGGACCGGCGAGGCCTTGTTCCGTCGCAGCCTGTACACATTCTGGAAGCGAACGGCTCCCCCTCCAGGGCTCATGGTTTTTGACGCTCCCACCCGCGACACCTGCACCGCTCGGCGACCACGGACGAATACGCCGCTGCAGGCACTGGCGCTCATGAATGACGAACAGTACATCGAAGCAGCCCGCAAGCTGGCCGAGCGAATCCTGCGAGAAGGGGGCAGCGAACAAGGAGCACGTTTAATTTACGGCTTCCGGCTGGTGACAACCCGGAGACCGGAAACAGCCGAAGTGGCAGTGTTGACTCGAGTCTTAGACCGCAGCCGTGAACGATTCCAGCGCGACCAGCCAGCCGCCGAGAAATTGCTCGCGGCAGGCGAATCTCCCAGGAACGCGCAACTGAATCAGGCCGAACTTGCAGCGTATACAATCCTGGCGAACCTATTGCTGAATCTCGACGAAGCGATCACGAAGGAGTGAGTGAATGTCACCATTTGATCTCACCCAACGGATAAACCGCCGGTACTTTCTAGAACGTAGCGGTTTGGGATTAGGTTCCGCAGCCCTGGCCTCGCTGCTGAATCCTGCGCGAGTCACTGGCGGCGAGACGCAAGCTCCCCGAACTTTGGGTACCCTGCCCGCTTTGCATCATGCTCCCAAAGCCAAACGCGTGATCTGGTTGCTGATGGCGGATGCACCGTCGCAGTTGGATCTCTTCGATCACAAGCCCAATCTGGCCGACCAGTTCGATAAGGATCTGCCCGATTCCATTCGACTGAATCAGCGGATCACGACGATGACGTCGGGCCAGGCCCGGTTGCCAGTGGCGCCGTCGCTGTTCAAGTTCGCTCAGCACGGCAAGTCGGGGGGCTGGTTTAGTGAACTTCTGCGGCACATCAGCACGATCGCGGATGAGATTGCCGTAATCAAATCCGTTCACACGGACGCCATCAATCACGATCCGGCCCTGACGTTTCTGCAAACGGGCGGAGAAGTTCCCGGACGTCCCAGCCTGGGAGCCTGGCTCTCGTATGGCATCGGCAGTCCGAATTCAAATCTGCCGGCGTTCGTCGTGATGCATTCTCGAACGCCCAAAGGACCCGATCCACAGCCGCTGTTTTCGCGACTGTGGGGCTCGGGCTTCCTCCCGACCACCCACCAGGGAGTGCTGCTGCGTTCGGTCGGCGACCCCGTGCTGTACCTCTCCAATCCCGCGGGGGTCGATAGTCAGACCCGCCGGTTGATGCTGGATGGATTGGCTGAATTGAATCAGCGACGGTTGACGGTGAAAGGTGACCCCGAGATTGCTTCGCGCATCGAGCAGTACGAGATGGCATTTCGCATGCAGACCTCGGTACCGGAACTCGTCGATATCTCGAAAGAACCGAAGCATGTCCTGGACATGTACGGACCCGAAGTGACTCAACCCGGTTCGTACGCCTCCAACTGTCTGTTTGCCCGCCGCCTGGCCGAACGCGATGTGCGGTTCATTCAGATCGTGCTGGGCGGATGGGATCATCACACCAAGCTGCCCGAAAATGCGCGCATTATGGCGCAGACGGCAGATCAAGCGTCGGCCGCGCTGATCAAGGATCTCAAGCAACACGGCCTGCTGGACGATACGCTGGTCGTGTGGGGTGGCGAATTTGGACGCACCGTGTATTGCCAGGGAACACTGACCAAGGAGACCTACGGTCGAGATCATCATCCACGCTGCTTCACCATGTGGATGGCGGGCGGCGGCATCAAGCCCGGCACGACCTACGGCCAGACCGATGATTTCAGCTACAACATTGCCGCGAATCCAGTTCACATCCACGACTTGAATGCGACCATCCTGCACCTGCTGGGCATCAATCACGAACGGCTGGTCTATCGGACCCAGGGCCGCGATTTCCGGCTGACCGACGTGCATGGCCATGTCGTGCGCGACATCCTGGCCTGAGTGGGAAATTCAATCCGGCTCGGCGACGAGTTGTTCGATTCTCTTGCGCATGAACTCCTCGCCGTTCCCCCCCTGCCAGTTCAGTTCGCCGTACCACCAGTTGCGGACCTGTCCGCGCTTGTCGATCAGGTACACGCTGGGCCACATGTTGTTGGCCCACACCTTCCAGTTTTCACTCTGCAGATCGAAGGCGACCGGATAGGCAATCTGGCGTTCGCGGACTTGTTTACGGAGATTCTCAAGATTCCGTTCGCTGTCGGTCTCGGGAGTTTGAAAGCCAATGATCGTGACATCTTTCGCCGAGAACTTTTCATGCCAGCTCTGGTAATGCGGTAAATTCCGAATGCAGTTGATGCAACCGAAGGCCCAGAAGTGAACGACGACAACCTTGCCGCGAAGTTGCTGCAGCGTTAACGGATCGCTATTGATCCAGGCGTCGACGCCGCGGACCTCGGGAGCCACGGCCCAGATCTGCTGGACTTGGCTGAAGTCAAATGGCTTGCCGACTAACGTGGTGAGCGCCGCGGTTTGCTTGGCATTCAGAATCTCGTTGACGCGCTTGATCTCGGCCTGATTCCGTGCCTCCTGTGAACGTGCGGGTTGCTTGGCATCCTTCTCGGGGAGATCTGAAGTCCCGGCAGCCTCCGCAATGACTTTCTTAAGTTGGGTGATCTGACTGGTGGAAAGTTTGATCCGCTGGGCGATTTCGGGTGAGATCAGGGCCTTCGTTCCACGCGATTGCAGAATGAGTTGATCCAGTCGTTCGAGTTGCGACTTTTTTAAGTCTCGTTTGAGTTGATCGCGCAGTTGGACCAGCAAGGCGGACGTCTGGGCTTCACTCTTGTCGACCGGCACATCGCGCAGTTGCCAAAGCACCTGATCAACACTGGCGATCGCCTTACCGATCTTGTCAATTCGTGCTCGATCCAGGGCGAGTTCAGCATGCACCGCCGGATCTCGAGCCAACAACAGTGTGAGATACGGTAGGGACGGCCTCTCAACAATCACGTCTTTGGCCGGCGCCTCAGGCTTGGGATTGGTCGCGGCAGGAGGTGCGGCGGACGTTCCAGAGTGATTGCCCAGAACTGCGGCGCAAATCAGGGAGAGTATGAGCAACCAGGATCGACGGTGCGTTGAGGCTCGAACAGAATTCATGATCTGCTGCTCCCAAGTGAGTATCCACAACCAGATGAGTAGGCGAGCCGGGCGGCGTAAGCCCCCGGATTCTTCTTTCGCACGGGTATTTCCATATCACAAAAGAATCCCGGGGCTTACGCCGCC
>CAMAVF010000046.1 GCA_945861445.1 Planctomicrobium piriforme
CTACGACAACTTCACCGAATTCCGCCACGCCATCGATGGCTGCCTCGACAACATCCCCACAAAACACCGCCCCCAACTCGCCACCCTCATGACCCACAACTTCCAACACTTCAACCCGGCCTCATTCCTCACCGCGTGAAGTATAATCCCATTCACGATGGCCTGAGCCTGCGTGCCCGAGCTGCCATGTGAGGGATTAATTTTGACTTTAATGCCCGTTTCTTTTTCATATTGCGGAATAAAGGCGGCGTTCAGGTCCTTCCAGAGTTCACGGGTCGGATCATAAGAAACATTCAGCAATTCGACCGAAGTGACTTTGCCGGGCCCCGGCTTTGCTCCTGGCGAACTCGGCGAAGTTCCCCCTGCGTTCGGGGCGCTGGGAGCGCATCCCCATTGAGTGCCAATGGCAACCAGTCCGGCACTCGCCAATAATCCCAGAATAAACCCGCGCCGATCAGAAATGGACATCGCTGCAACTTCCTTTGAACTCTGCCGGGCCAACAATCTAGCAGACCCTTGGTGATATTTTTGGGCAAAAAAATTGGAACGTCATCTAAAAACTAGATCCCGTCCGCAAATACGAAATTCGAGAAGACTTCTTCTCTGGCCACCGGAGCACCCCGCATGACCTTCGCCAACGTCGCTTGATCCATCAACCGCGACGTGTAGTTTCGAATCTCCAGCAACACACGGCGAAACCGGCAGTGTGACTCCTGGCTGCAACTCTCGTAGTGTGTTGAAGATACGCACGCAATCGGGGCCAGCACTCCATCAAAGTGGCGGACTACTTGCCCCATCGTGATTTCTTCCGGCCGCTTGGCGAGTTGAAATCCCCCAATTCTCCCAGCCACACTCTTGACCCAACCCAGCTTCTTCATGTCGAGCATGATTTGTTCGAGAAACCGCTGTGGAACGTCGTTTTTCTCGGCCAATTCTCGAATGGAAACCGGACCTTCCCCGAAGCGGTCACCCAGCGTCAGCAGGGCTCGTAAGGCATAATCCGATTTCCTGGACAATTTCATCGGCAGTCTCTTGGCCGTCGGGAAAGCAATATCCGACTAATTTAGTCGTATTTTAGGCGTCTATCCAAAAAGTGTCAACAAACCTCGTAGATTACTCGTCTGGTTCGTCGGCAAAGCATCAGGATAGCAACTGGAAATTCGGCTGAAAACCCATGCGCCAGCCCCATCCAGAAAAACCACCTGCGGAAACTGCTGGAATTCCCCTGGGGGTCTCTTCCGTCCCTGTGCCCGACTGCGGAGTTCGCTGGCAACCTCATCACCAAACGGGGGAAAACTGACGAAGGAGTATTTCAGAAAAGAATTTAGCTGACCGCAGTGGATCTTCGCCGCGCACTTTGCCGACCCTTGATGATCCCGTAGAATCACCAACGCGCGAAGCTAACGAATGGAGCAATACATGCGGGTGTGGCCAGGTAGACCGTATCCCCTGGGGGCCACGTGGGACGGATCGGGTGTGAACTTCGCCGTATTCTCTGAGTACGCGAATAAAGTCGAACTGTGCCTGTTTGATTCGACAGACCTCAGCGTGGAAGCGCGACGCATTCCGCTTCCCGAGCAAACGGACATCGTCTGGCATGGTTACCTGCCCGATGTCGAGCCGGGGCAAGTGTACGGCTATCGGGTCCACGGGCCCTATAATCCGTCTGCCGGGCATCGCTTCAACGCCAATAAGGTATTGCTCGACCCCTACGCCAAGGCCATCGGCCGCGACGTGCAGTGGTCGGATGCCATGTTCGGTTATCAGATCGGCGACCCCCGGTCCGATCTGTCGTTCGATTCCCGCGACAATGCCGGCGAAGCCCCCTTGGGAGTCGTCATCGATACCTCATTCAACTGGGGTAACGATCGCCCGCTACGGACTCCGTGGCACAAGACATTGATCTATGAGATGCACGTCCGTGGGTTCACGAAACGTCATCCCGGTGTTCCGAAAGCTCTGCAAGGCACCTACGCGGGGGTCGTCTCGGATGAAGCGCTGCGACATCTGTTGAAACTCGGCGTCACCGCGGTGGAGTTGATGCCCGTGCATCACCACGCGGACGACAGGTTTCTGGAAGAGAAGGGGCTCAAGAATTACTGGGGCTACAACACCCTGTCCTACTTCTCACCCGATAGCCGGTATGTTGCCGCGAAGAGTCCCCAGGACGGAGTGCGCGAGTTCCAGCGTATGGTCCGCACGCTGCACGAAGCGGGAATCGAAGTCATTCTAGACGTCGTCTACAACCATACCGCGGAGGGCAATCAACTGGGGCCGACAATGTCCCTGCGCGGTTTCGACAACGCCAACTATTACCGGTTGGTCGCAAATGATCCCCGGTATTACATGGACTTCACCGGCTGCGGCAATACGCTCAATATGCGCTGCCCGCGAGTCTTGCAACTCATCATGGACAGCCTGCGCTACTGGGTGCAGGAGATGCATGTGGATGGCTTCCGGTTTGATCTCTGTAGTGCGTTGGCTCGCGAATTGTACGACGTCGACAAGCTGGGGGCGTTCTTCGACATCATTCATCAAGACCCGGTTCTCTCTCAAGTGAAACTGATTGCCGAGCCTTGGGACCTGGGAATCGGTGGCTATCAAGTCGGCAACTTCCCCGTCCTGTGGACCGAATGGAACGGGCAGTACCGTGACTCGATCCGCAAGTTTTGGCGAGGGGATGGTCACGCGGTCTCAGAGATGGCAACGCGGCTCTGCGGCAGTAGCGACCTGTATTCGCGAAGTGGTCGCCGGCCGTATGCGAGCATCAACTTCGTGACCTGTCATGACGGCTTCACGCTGCATGATCTGGTGAGCTACAACAACAAGCACAATCTGGCCAACAGCGAAGGCAATCGTGACGGCGAGAATAACAACGACAGTTGGAATTGCGGGGTCGAAGGTGTCACGGACACCGCTGCCATCAATCAATTGCGAATGCAGCAGAAGCGGAATTTCATTACGACGCTGATGTTGTCACAAGGCGTCCCGATGCTGCTGGCCGGCGATGAGCTCAGTCACACCCAGCACGGAAATAACAACGCCTATTGCCAGGACAACGAACTCAGTTGGCTCAACTGGGATTTGTCGAGCGAAGAGCAGGAGTTCTTCGAATTTGTGTGCCGCGTCATCCAGGTCTGGCGTGAGAATCCCGTGGTTCAGCGGAGGAAATTCTTCCAGGGCCGCCAGATTCGTGGAGCGTCAGTCAAGGACATTGCGTGGCTCGCTCCTGATGGTCAAGAAATGACCGATGAGGCGTGGAATGCCGGTTTCGTGCGGTGCCTGGGATTCCGCCTGGACGGCCAGATGACCGACGAAGTGGACGAGCGCGGTCGGGCAATCGAGGGGACCACGCTCTTGATTCTGCTGAACGCGCATCATAATTCGTTGCCGTTCAAGCTTCCCGCGACACAGATCCAAGAATCCTGGCAACCCATCATCGACACCGCCCGCGTCATCCGCAATTATCCTCGCCAACAACCCGACGCAGTTTACGAACTGCAAGCCCGGTCGATGGTAGTCATGCAACTGCGCACGCAATGGGCCAAAGCCGCCGCCAAAAAGGGCCGCGATTTCTGGTCCGACATGAACCGCTGGCGGACTACTTAATGTTCACGGCGACGTCAGCAATTCGCGTGCCCGCAGGACTTTTTCAATGGCAGCCTGCTGCGTCGCGGCCATCGCGGTCAGATGTCCCATTTTGCGCCCCGGACGCGCCGCCAGCTTTCCATACAAATTCAGTTTCACATCGGGAATGGACAACGCCCTCGCCCAGTTCGGGGTGTGAGGAAACCACAGGTCTCCCAATAAGTTCGCCATCGCTGCTGGCCGCAGGAGTTCCGTGGATCCCAGAGGCAGGCCACAGATCGCTCGCAGTTGCTGCTCGAACTGACTCGTTACGTTTGCATCAAACGTCAGATGGCCGGAGTTATGCGGTCTCGGGGCCAATTCATTGATGATCAACTGCTGATCGTGAGTCAGAAAGAACTCGACACACAGCACGCCGACGACATCGAGTTTCTCGAGCACATTTCGAGTCAGTTCAACCGCCTGCCGCGCAACCGCATCTGGGACTTCCGCCGGAGCCACCGAGACATCCAGAATGTGATTCTGATGGCGATTGTCGATCAGACCGTAATGGACAAACTCGCCGTCCGCCCCACGGGCTGCAACAACGGAAACTTCCCGCTCGAACTGCACGAAGCCTTCGAGAACTCCTTCGGCCGTATTCAAGGTCTTCCACGCGGCATCGGCTTGCGAAAGGTCGGTGATCTTGGCCTGGCCCTTGCCGTCATAGCCCCAGCCAGCCGTCTTGAGAACCGCGGGACAGCCCAGTTCCGTCAGGGCAGCAGTTAGCTCCGCAACCGAGCGAACTGTCCGAAACGGCGCTACTGGGAATCCAGACTGCTGGAGAAACGTCTTTTCCCGGAGCCTGTGTTGCGAGATATGGAGCACTTCACCGCGTGGCCGAACGAGCGTGCGTTCGGCGGCGGCAGCGGTGGTCGCAGCAGGAACATTTTCGAACTCGAACGTCACGACCTGAACGTTGGACGCAAATTCACGGACCCGATCCAGGTCTTCATAAGCCCCATTCACTTCCAGGTCGGCAACTTGCCCGGTGGGTGTGTCATCGTCCGGCGAATAGGTATGGACGCGATACCCCATTTTTCGAGCGGCAATGGCGAACATGCGTCCCAGTTGCCCGCTCCCCAATACGCCAATCGCCGCCCCCGGCTCAATCATCCGCGACATGCCACAATCCCAGTCTCGAGAAGAACGCTGAATCAACCGCGGCCATCATACTGGACCGCCCCGCGATTTTCCTTCCGTCACGCCGACGATGCGTGCCAACGCACCGCAACCCCTTCGCAGACCGGAAAGGGGCGGATCACTGCGGTTAACGCATGAGCCGCCTCACCTATCCCCTTCCTTCTGACCTGCATGATCGTTCGACTCCGGGGGCATTGCTAAATGACAGTAAATGCCCCTAAAATATGGAGAATTCGAGAGTCAGAAACAAGAAAAAACATAAGCCGCACCCCTCGACGGATTACGGCTTTATGTTCTAGTGGGGCCGCTCGGACTTGAACCGAGAACCAACAAATTATGAGTTTGCTGCTCTAACCGATTGAGCTACGGCCCCTGAGGTGTCACTTCGCGCCTTGGGCTAATCCTATGCTGCGCGTGACAAGTATCTCGCTGAGCGCAACAACATTCAAGCGGGCCATTCGGCTGGTCTTGAACTCTTTGCTCGGCTGATTGACGCCGCGAGTTGAACTGCGTTACGATCTGGTTCGCTCCTGTTCTGGAATTCCCCGTGGCTGGCCTGTTTTAACGGGCTTACAGTGTGATGTCTCGATGATCCTCACCGGTAACCAAATTCAGGCCGAGCTAGGGCGAAATATCGTCATTGAGCCGTTCAGCCCCGAACAGCTCAACCCGAACAGCTACAACATGCGATTGCATGATGAATTGCTGGTCTACGAGGAAGTCATCCTCGACATGCGCAAGCCCAATCGTTATCGGCGATTGTCGATCCCACCAGAGGGGCTGGTGCTGAATCCCCAGCAGCTTTACCTGGGGCGAACAGTCGAACGGACCGAGACACACAATCTCGTGCCGATGCTGGAAGGTCGCAGCTCGATCGGCCGCCTGGGACTGTTCGTCCACATCACCGCGGGGTTCGGCGACATTGGCTTCAAGGGCTATTGGACGCTGGAGATGTTCGCGGTACAGCCGATCCGCATTTATGCCGGGATACCGATCTGCCAGATCTTCTACCACGACGTCCGCGGCGAGATCACCGAGTACGCCAGTTCCAAGTACCAGAACAACCAGGACATCCAGCCGAGCCTGTTGTTCAAGGAGTGGCAGGCCGAATCGGATCCGCAGAAGCGACTGGCCTTCGGGCAGGAATCACCGCAGTAAAACGAAAACAGCCTAACCGCCTGGCGATTAAGCTGTGGTGTTCCGGATGACAGTCCGTCGCAGTGAGATCAGGCCTCTTCGTAATCGGCGATTCGATTCGACGCTTCGAAGCGCAGTGGATTCTCGGCGGCGTGCAGGGCGAACTGCATGAAGTAGGCGTCTTCGCTGGTGTCCTGGTAGTGATCGCGCAGCACTTTCGTTGCTTCGAATCCTTGACCACGGAAGAAGATCTGCGCCTGCAGGTTGGTCTCGCGAACTTCCAGGGTGATGAATTCACGCCGTTGTTGCGACAACTTGTTGGCTAACTTGGCGACCATCTGATTGCCAATCCCGCAGTGACGGTAATCAGGAGCCACCGCGAAGTTCAGAATGTGCAGGCGGTTCTTGAAGAGTTCATAGATCATGAACCCCACCACCCGATTGCCGTGCTCAGCGACCATGCCGATGCAGTTTCGCTGCCGTAGACAGTGCAGGAAGTCAGCTTCGGTCCAATGGTACTCGAAGCTCGACCGTTCGATTTGCAGCACTTCCGCCATGTCTCGGCGGATCATCCAGCGAATCTGAACGCTGAGGGCTGCCTTGGTAATGGACTTGGTATTCACCGGGCCTCCTTGCCCAACCGGGCTTGCAACGCAGACGACGTGTATCGGGCGACGCCATTCGCCCGTCATTCTCCGAACACCAAAGGCTCACTGGACTGCCATTCGTGATGACAGACAGCTTTGCCAGATGAGAGTTACATCCGCTGTTTGTGGGAGTGAATCAGTCGTTGAAGTTCAGAATGCGTGAAAAGATAACACAGTCTTTAAAATTACGGAAGTCGAAATCACTACTGTTTTTCCGGTCCGTGGAGATTTTGCCACAGAATGTTTGCATCACGTTGGGACTTGAAGAGTCGTCTTCGCTCACGGAGTACCGAAGGTCTCGCGCAGATGAAGTTGAAACGCGTCTTATCGTCGGCAAAACGCTGATGATTGGCTTGTCTGTGAATACAAGCTCGAAGCGCGAGCGAGTGCATTCCTAACGATTCACAGGGGATGCACTCGCTTGCGCTTCGAGCTTGTATTCGCGGTCACTTCGTGACCGGCTAGACGGGCGCTAGAACGCGGGGCCCACTCCACCGCTTGTGGATCCAGGAGGAGGGCCCGCCACGGGAGCCGGTGCGGCGGCTAGTTGACCGCTGATTCGTTGCCGGCGAGTTGCATGTCGGATGATGAATGTTGGCAGCACATCCAGGCTGGGGCTATCTGGAAACTTTTCGGTCTTCCCATCGAAGCTGCGATAGCGAACCAGGGCATCGGCAGACCTCACCCGCCGCGCGAAGACATGTTCCGTCACATATTGTGTGAATCCCAACCATTGCACATCGGGGGAAGTGGCGCCCAGGAAGTTCTTACGCTCTGGAGTAAACCCCAGGAACTTCCGCGGCAGCGGCGCTGTGTGCAGGGATGTCGCGATGATTGCCATCGTGACATAGGCCGTCGCAAAACCGAACGCCCATTGTCCGATCTTATAGGCCAGATCCGGCAACTCCAGATTGGTCGGAGCAACATGGTCCAATCCCAGCCGGATCAGGAACACAAATACCGAAAACAATCCCAGTAGCGAAATGATATCGGCACGCGTCTCCATCCAAGCACTTTGCCTGCCCAGAATCACAGCCAGCGGCTCGTAAAAATTCATGGCGAGCAGACCGCCAAAGACGACCGCGAAGAACGTCAAAATCGCATTCCAGGGACCATCCTGGGCAATGAGAAAGGTCAGTAGCCCAACCACTCCCACCAACATCACATCAACGACAAGATCCATGACGATTTCGGCCTCTGCTTTGCGAGCTTACGCGGGCATTTCCCGTTTCAATTAGGAGTTTTTAGCCACAGATTAACACGGATGAAACACGGATTGGTTCACCGTATGCGGAGCTATTTCAACGAGGCTAACCCGATCATGGATAGCGATTCAAAGTGCGGCACAGACTGGAATCTCAACCTGTCTTAATCCGTGTTCAATCCGTGTCCATCCGTGGCTAAAAAGTCTTCGTAATTCTTCTCCGTGGGCGTACGCAGTCTACTTCACCACGCGGGTCAACTCATCCATCGACGTAATGCCCTTGACCACCAGTCGCAGCCCTTCTTCCTTCATGTAGAGCATGCCGTTCTTGCGGGCTTCGGCCTTGATCACCGACAGTTGCGGGTTCTCACGAATCAAATCTCGCAGCCGATCGTTGATCACCAGCAGTTCGTAAACACCCACGCGGCCACGATAACCCAAGCCACCGCAGGTCGGGCACTGATTGTCCCCCCCCGGCGGGCGATAGAACTGTTTCACTTGTTCCGGAGGCAGGTTGTTCTTCTTCAGAGTGTCGGGGTCGGGCTTGTAGGGTTGCTTGCAGTCCTCACACAGCCGGCGTACCAGTCGCTGGCCCAGGATGGCCGACAGCGAACTGGCCAGCATGAACGGCTCAACGCCCAGATCCAGAATTCGGAACAGAGCGGAAATGCTGTCGTTGGCATGGACCGTGGAAAACACCATGTGACCAGTGTTGGCGGCCTGACAGGCAATCCGCGTCGTTTCGTCGTCTCGCATTTCGCCAATCAATACGACGTCAGGATCCTGACGCAACACGCTTCGCAGGGAACCGGCGAACGTCTGGCCGGCTTTCGTATTGATTTCAATCTGCGTCACGCCCGCCATGCGATATTCGACGGGGTCTTCGATCGTGATAATGTTGATCTGATGCGCATCCAACCCGGCCAGGGCGGCAAACAGCGTCGTCGATTTACCGGCACCCGTCGGGCCGCAACTGAGGAACATGCCGTGCGGCTGATTGATGACTTCCGTAATCTGATCCGACAGGGCTTTTCGCATCCCCAAGTCCGACAGCGTCCGGACCGAATTCTCCTGGTCCAGAATACGCAAGCTCATTTTTTCGCCGACTTGCGTGCCCTGTGTCGCGACACGGAAGTCGATTTCGCGGCCTTCGGTTTCGGCTCGGAAGCTGCCGTCCTGTGGCTTCCGTTTTTCCGTGATGTCCATCGCGGACAAGACTTTGAAAATGTTGACGATGGCGTCACCGACGACTCGGTCGAACGGTTCGGCTGGATACATCACACCGTCGATACGATACCGCACCGACAGTTCGTCCTCTTGCGGTTCGAGATGGACGTCGGTCGCCCGCCGCAGGATCGCATCGTAGATCATCTCCTTGGCGGCCAGGTAGCCCTTGGAATTCTCGACGGACCGCGTGCGATTGTCGTCGGCGACTCCCTTGCCCTGACGCGACTTGCCCATAAAGCGAATCGGCGGTCCCGACCGATAGTCACCACGTTCACGCGAGCCGAAGTTGAGTCCCAGCTGGCTTAACGCTTGCAGCAACACCTTCTTGATGTGCTTCGGGGTCATGACGCGCGACGATTCGGGAACGCGCTTGTTGCGTTCGACGATGTAGAAGCCCAGCGGCGTCCCATAGAACAGGGCGAGCAGGAAGGATCCTCCCAGGGCGTTCGGCACAATTAGAATGAAGATGAAACCCAACGCACCGCAAAACAGCACCAGCGGATTCCACATCGAAGCCGTCATCTTCAGGCCACGTGCATCACCGTCTACCCATTGCGTGGTCCAGGCCCACAAAAAGAGCCATCCCAGCACGGGAACGAACATGAACAGGTTGAGATACCAGCCAACAGGTCCTGCGGCTCCACTTCCCCGATAGAAGGGATAGGGATCGGGAGGGTAATCACCACCGACGACGGGGACTGTGCCGACTGGCTGGGCCGCAGGCGCCGGCGCGGCTGGAACGGCACCCGCAGCCGGCGCAGGAGGGGTTGCAGGTGGTGCCTGGGCCAGCGCAAAGGCGTTCCACTGGCACAAGATCACCAATCCCAGAACGAATCGCCACAGGCCCTGAAGTCTCGCGGTAGCGCGATCGGAAACTCGCGTGCCGAGCCGCAATCGATCGCCAGCCAAATTCCACGCCATATTAGAATTGCCAGAACGCTGAACGCAGGGTGTTGGGACTTCGTGAGTTCGACAAAGCATGGAGTCCACCACACACCGAAATTGAATCCATCCGATCAGAAGAACTGAACGGTACTCGGTCCGAACTACCCGGGAATACCCGGGCGACCTGACTGAACACGACTACCGTACCCGACTTGTGTCTCCAGCGAAACCCCCAAGCCGTTTTTTTAACATCCTAGATTCTAAGAGATATTTGCGTGAGCGACGAGGCTCGTTTCAGGATATTTCCGGCGTTCATCACACGGGCATGCTTGGCGCAAACCGGTGGGCCCGTGCCCCCGAATGCCATCATTTCGTAAAGATGACGCCAACACCCCGGAAATAATTGTCCGCATGACCAAAAATCCCGATGATCGGCTGATTGCCCTGCAGTCCCAGACGCTTCCATTGGTCACGGTTTCGCTGATCGCCCACAACGGGTGAGACATAACCGCGGCGGGGATCTAAACCAGACTTCGAAATCTTGCCAAACGAAACTTGAATCGATCGAAAAACCGTCTCCCCTCCCGGCATTCCCGACAGATCGCAAATTGCGTAGCCCTTTCTAGCCCGAATGGCGACTGGCCGATCGGTTTCGGGCCCATGCCAGGCCCCCAGTTTCTGTCCTGTTTTCGTGAAAAATACCGGTTGAAGACCGCGGACAATTTGCCCCTCGTCGTATTCCCCCAAATGGCAATTCAGCCCGATCAGAATTCCTCCCTCTGGTGGGAAATCACGGAACTCTGGAACTCCTCCTCCCCCTCGCATGGTCACCTCAACAGACATCGTAAACTTCTGCTGGCCGACTTTTTTGCCGACAAAATCTAATAGCGCAGCGATAGGCGAGTTCCAATCCCGGACGGAAACGGCTGCTTCCATCAATGCCTGCACCCGTGGTTTAGCCAGACCAGTCGATTCGGCGTGAGCTTTCGACAGCCAATACAATGCCCGCGTTCCAAAGTCCGCCAAACTGTGATCCTTGCGAGATTTCGCATAATCCAGCCAGTCGGTCCCCAACCGCAGGATTTCTTCCTTATCAGCCGGGTTTTTCAAATCGCGAGTCACCAGCTCGTTCAGAGTTTCGTCCCCTGCTCCTTTGAGCAGTTCCAATCCTTCCTGCCAATTGTCCTTCTGTAAACACAGCCATCGCCCCCAGATCAACCTTGCTGCCTGGTCCTCGGGGTGGCTGGCCAACGTCTCCCGGGCTTTGCTCGCCACCGCATAATCTCGAGCCAGATCTTCCGTCTCTTTGCGAATGTCGTTGAGATCCGATACCAAGACCTTATCTTTGACCTTTAGCCCCGCCTGCGATGTCGCGACCGCCAGATCGACGGCCGGGTCAAATTTTTCTGCGGCGACCAGTTGCTCAATCAGGGGAAGAGCATTGTCAACCAGCGCCTTGTTCAACAACGGGCCTTTCAATTTAGAGGCCACATTCATCATCGTGGAAGTTTTTAATTCCAAAGCGTCGGTCTCGAATTCCATCACGAGCGCGTCGATCAGTGCAAACGCTTTCGCCAGATCTCCCACCTCGGCAGCCAGCTTGCGAGCTTGTTCCAGACACACGTATTTTGCGGCCGGATCGTCCTTGGTTTCCTTCGCCAACTGTTCGAGTTTTTGTGCCAGACCGAGTTTCTCGGCGTCCTTTTTGGAGCTCGCAAATTGATCTTTGAGGACCTCGCGGAGGTTCTGCGTGGCAGCCTCCTGAGCCGCAGCATCGGGAACGGGCAACTGGGCTACAGCGACCATACTGAAATAAGCCAGGATCACCCAGCCGAGGAAGAAACTGCCCAGAAGCCGAACAACCGTGGCACGGTCAACCTGTGCGGACACATGACACCGCCACCTATGGCTGGTGAACATCGAAGGCATCTCGAGATTGCCGGAGTCGTGCGCGGCGGGTGCCAAGGGATCGCTAATTTGATTTCGCATGAAAACCGCCACAGACGGAGTTTGACCAGAGACACTTCGGGCGCGACGCTATTTGGCGATCACCAATCCCAAGCCGCGCAGATATTCATTCATTCGCCCTGTAAAGCCGACGACAGGTTGACTTCCGGAACTGAGCGAGCGAGGGGGCTGCGTGGCGAAAGGTTTGCCGACTGGGGGCGAACTGTAGGTGCGTTTTAAGTCCAGACCCGATCGGGTGATCCGGGCAAATGACACCTGAATCGTCGTGAATCCGGTTTCAACCTGACAAGCCACACCATTGATCGCATAACCCGGTCGAGCCCGGATCTCCGTGGCAACTCCGCGGCTTTTGCCGGCAACCTCACCCAACTTGATTCCCTGCGGCGTCACAAAAACTGGCTGCAGGCCATAGATATATTCACTATCGGATGGCGCGAAGAGATTCAATCCGATCAGCAGTCCACCCGGGGGAAAAATCTGCTCGAAGTCGTAGCCGTCGCCACCCGTGATCTGGTCGGACAGAACGTAGCGCTTCTGCTTGATCTTCTCGGAAACCAACTGGATCACCGCCGGAAGTGGCGAATCCCAATCGCTGATGGCAACAGCCTCCGCAATCAGCGACTCGATCCGAGTTTTGGTCAGACCGGTCGCTTCAGGCAAGACCTTCGTGAGCCAAAATTCGGCCCTATCTGCAAATCCAGCCAGACTACGATCCTTACGCGATTTCGCATAGTCCAGCCAGTCCGCTCCCAACTGCTGGATGTCCTCTTTTTTCGACGGGTTTTGCAAGTCTCGTTTCGCCAGATCCTGCAACTTCTGGTTCCCCGATCGTTGCAGTAGCGTGAGACCTTCTTCCCATTTCTCTTGATGCAGACAGACCCATTGCCCCCATGCCAGATTGGCTGGCGCGTCGTCAGGGCTGGTCTGTAGTGTCGTCCGCGCCTTGTCAGCAATCGCAAACTCTTTCGCCAAACTCCCCGTCTGTCTGCGGAGGTCGTTGAGGTCCGACATCAGCGTTCTATCTTTGACCTTGTTTCCTGCCTGCAAAGCCATTGCCACCAGGTCGCTAGCTGCGTCAAACCTTTCTGCAGCATTCAATTGATCAATCAAGGGGAGGGCTTTATCTACGAGTTCCTTGTTCAACAAAGGCCCCTTCAACCTGGCAGCGACCGATTTCAAAGTCGATGCTTTCAACTCCAGCTCATCAAGCTTAAATTCCGCGCAAGCCTGATCGATCTGGGCGAACGCCTTGGTCAGGTCGCCAGCTTCGGCAGCCAGCTTGCGAGCTTGTTCCAGACACACGTATTTTGCGGCCGGATCGTCCTTGGTTTCGTCGGCCAACTGTTCGAGTTTTTGTGCCAGGCCGAGTTTCTCGGCGTCCTTTTTGGAGCTCGCGAATTGATCCTTGAAGATCTCGCGGATCTTCTGAGTGGCAGCCTCCTGAGCCGCTGCGTCGGGAACTGGCGTAGTTCCCGTCGTCAGCAGTCCTTCACGCACCAATGGTTGATCGGGATTGGGAGATTTGGTGCTGGGCGGACTTGCGCTGGATCCGGGACTGCCAGGCGTCGTGGGCTTGGTCAATTTTGCGAGATTGAGCGAAGGAAACGGGAGCGACTTGCGATCCAGGGGGCGGAATCGAACTTCCTGAAGTTCATACCCTGTCTCCCAGGTCACAATGCACATTTGTTTGCGTTCCTCAGGTGTGAGCCACCCGGCTCGCAACATCCACACGGGATCTATCAGCGAGTCAGGAATGTCGAGATCCCACAGCACATTGCCACCGACTTCGAGCTTCAGATGGTGGCCTTCAACGCGACCTTGGATCACTGTTGGCTGGCCGTCGCTGAACAGAGGTGTTGCATGTTGCAAG
Organism: Planctomicrobium piriforme; assembly: GCA_945861445.1. GTDB lineage: Bacteria > Planctomycetota > Planctomycetia > Planctomycetales > Planctomycetaceae > JAKFVC01. The sequence continues at coordinate 13,709 of CAMAVF010000046.1, forward strand.
GTCGTCGAATTCTGGTCTGCAGGCTTCCCCTCGATCCAGCAGATGCCCGACTTGGTTCCTCTGCTAAATCCGAGGTCGACCTGGACAGGGCGGCCCGCCACGGGAAACTTAACCAACAGAGACTCGGAGTTTGACTTGCGTTCTGCAACCAGGCGGAACTCGTAGTTGGCGGGCAACTGTGCCGGAAAGCGTAAGCCGTTGGAATTGTGGGGAGAACCTTCAACTCCCTTTGCCGTCTTAGTCCAACTCCCTTGCGTCGTATCACGATCAAGATCGACAATCGCCAGGAGATCACCGTTTCGCGGCGGCGACGGCTTCGGAAACGACTCTGAAGGCGCCAGCCGGGTGAGCTTGAGCGTGTGAATGCGGAAGCTAAAGCCATTTGTTCCGATCGTGACGAGATTGCCTGGCGTGGCCCAATCCGGCCAGGCAATAAAGCGTCGCGGGTCGCCTTTCCAGTCGAATACCGTCCGTTCGCCGACTTTGACAGTCAGGTGATTCTTGCGCACTGTGGCCACAACCTGATGTCGCTCAGTTGTCAAAAACTGTTCCTGATGAGCGATATGTGGTTCCCGATACCATGCCGCAAAATCCACCAGCAAAGCGTTGGATGCGCCATCGCGTCCGCCGATGCCCACTCCCGCGTGTCCACTTTGGATAGGCAAGCCAATATAAAAACTGCGGCCCGGAGCATCGCTTTGAATGTCGGCCACCAGTTCATATTCTTCGGGAACTTGATAGGGCACAGCAAATCGCGCAGATCCGGATTCGGCGGAACTCTTCATCGTCAGTCCCTCCTGCAGCCAGTCGCCATTCCAAACGTCCCGCTTGAGGTCGACAAGTTTCATGAGTTCAACACTCTCACCGGACTTCAGATCCGCACCGGGCAATTTGCGGGGGGGCAATGGTGGCCCGAGTGTCACCTTCGTGAAAACATATTTCGACTCGGCACCCACAAACAGTTGCTTGGGATCGGACTGATCCCATTGTCCCGGAGCTCGTTTCAACCTGTCGAAGCTACCGTGCCAATCGACGATCGTCCGGCCATCAATGCGAACTTCAATGCCCTCTTTGCGGACAATGGCATCTAATTGAAACGGTTTGCCCACCGTCGTGCGAAAGCCGGGCAGCGTCGTCGAGTTTTCCTTCCAGATTCGGCCGTCGACCATTTCCAGGCCGGAAATTCCGGCTCGAGGATCGACATCCATCCCAAAAATGCACTGCTGGTTGCCACACACCAAACCAATGGCGCACGTATTCGTGGGAGCGTTGGGATGCTCCAGACGGGTTCCTGCGACGTGTAACGTGTATTCCGCGGGAACACTGACGGGCAACGCGGCCTGCGCCCGCAGGTTGTGGGCGAGTGATTCCAATCGATCCGGTTTGATGGACCAACTACCCGCGACAATGTTAACGGATTTCAGCAAGGGGAGGATACTGATCTGGCCGTTAGGATCGGGCTTTGGTTCTGGCTGAGCGACCTCCGGCTTGGTTCCAGATTCCGGGGACTTCGCAGCCTTGTCAGGTTCAGGCTCGGACGGTCGCACCTCGGGATTAGTGTCAGCCACTGCGGGTTGAAGGGGTTTATCAACCTTTGCACTTCCTGAAAACATGTAGGCGAGACCACCAACGACCAGCAGTAACAACACCGCCGCACTGGCCCAGGCGACGATGCCTGGACCTGGGGACTTCAACACCGCATGAGATGTCGCGAGAACGGGTTCAAATGCGATCTCTGCTTCGACCGGTCCGGCCAATTGCTCTTTCAACGCGCTATCGTAAGCTTGCTTGGCGACAGGCTTCAGCAGGCACAGGCGAGCTCGGGACACCTCGTTCAGCAGTTTCTGGCAATCGGCGGAGTGTTCCCCCGACTGGAATTTGCGCAGAAAACCCAATTGGCGATCGGCCGCAGCTTCAATCACCTGCAGGTCGTCTTCGAAGGGCTCCAGTCCCAGCAGGCGATAATGGTGCGGAGGCTGGTCCTTGGGCAGGATTCCCAGCCACTTGTGATACGGATCGAAAGTCGCAGACATCAACCACCTGATCGGAGAGAGTCATCCCGGCCGCCCGCTCGAAGCATTGCGGCGACCGAATCGTGTCTCTCTATCCTAATGCCACGCAGGACATTCTCAAAGGGGGCGACGCCAGACGTCGTGAATTGCACGGTGAAAGCAATATCGGAAGAGCCGACGACTGACGAAATCCACCTGCCAAAACAAGAGTCAATTTCTCCTCGTTCAATCACAAAGGACTAATGGCAAAGCACAAAGGACCAATCAAAAATGACCAAGGAGAAAAATCTCAAAAATCGCTGTTGACCGAAATTGCGAGCCTGAGTATTCTCCCCCCGCTTTGATTGATTCACCCGTCAAACATTCCTGTCCGCAGTCAAATACCTCACCCACTACAACTCCAAATCATTTGAACCACCACGCGTGGCGGGTCGGCCTGTTGAGCAATCACGGATCGGCCAGGGACTGCGCCGTCAGCACGGATGCAGACGGTTGCATGTTCCCTCTTGATCACAGTTGAACCGAATACCACTCTCCATCGATCCCAAGCTGGCTGGCACTACGGTGTCAGTCGAGCAGCATCGTGCCTGAGAGACGAAACCAATCGCCCCCGGAAGTAGCGTGTGTCCTTCGCCCCCCTGGGAAACCGCTGCTTCCGGGTGTTTCTTCTTTGCCTGCCGATTAGGTCGGGTCTGCGATTTTTCGAAATTGGCCGCCCCAACGTCGTCAACGCCAACCGACGCACTTCGGCCAATTTCCAAAAATCGCGGCCCCGACCCCTGCCGGCTATACTTCCGGCAGCAAATACGGTGCCCGATATTCTTTCCGCGTCCGCAGGGCGTTGGCTTCTGGATCGTTGTCGAACAACTCGGTGACCGGATCGAGACTCAGGCGATGGCCCGTTCTCCAGGCTACATTGCCCGCATGGCACAACACCGACGACGGGTGCCCGACGGTTTCCAAATCGGCATTCGATTTCTGACGTGACTTCACGCATTCCAGGAAATTGCGAATGTGATCGGCCCCGTCATTGCCCCCCTTGCCTTGAGCCACAATCTGCTTCTTGTTGTCGTACGCGCGCCAACTGCCATTCCCGATGACGATATAGCCCTGGTCGCCAAACAAGGCCGCCCCTTCGGATTCATCCATATAATGATAAGGTGCCCACACTCGCATTTCATAAGTCAGCAATCGGCCCGGCTTGCCTGCCGGTGCGGCGAACTCATAGTTGACCTGCAGCGTATCGGGCCATTCCTGCATGTCGTCGAAGTACCATTTGCCGCCGCTGGCCGAAATGTATTGCGGTAACCCCAGCGGCTGGCCCCCTTCCGCTTCGACGGCGGTACTCAGAGCCCAGCGTGCGACGTCCAGGCGATGCACACCATCGTTCCCCAAGTCACCCGTTCCCAGATCAAAGAACCACCGCCAATTGCCGTGAAACCGCCGAATGTTGAACGGTCGCTTCTGCGCCGGTCCCAGCCAGACGTCATAATCCACACCTGCCGGGGGATTGCTGTCGGCCGGCCGACCGATCGAACCCTGCTTGGAACTTTCCCAACCTTTGGCCACCAGGCATTTTCCCAGCTTGCCCGACTTGATATAGGCCATCGCCTCACTGAAGTGGGGCGAAGTGCGGGCCTGTGTCCCCATTTGGATGATCCGCTTGTGCTTTCGCTGAGCGGCCACCATCCGTTGGCCCTCGATCATGTTGTGCCCGTCGGGCTTTTCGACATAGACATCCTTGCCAGCCTGGCAGGCCAGAATCGTCGGGATGGCATGCCAATGGTCAGGAGTCCCGACCACGATCACATCGAGATCCTTGCGGTCGATCAAGCGTCGAAAATCAGCGACGGCCTCGGGCTTCTTCCCATTGATCGCTTCCACCCCGGACACAGCGGCAGCCAGCCTGTTGGTGTCGACGTCGCAGACCATTAACAGGTCAACGTCCTTCTGGGCGGCAAACGTCTTCATTAAGAATCCAGCCCGTCCGCCGACTCCAATACAACCGACCTTGATTCGTTCGGACGCCGGAGACTTGCCATCCTGCCCCAGCAGCCACGGACTGGCCGCCAGTGCCGACATGCCCGCCACCGATTGCCCGATAAATCCACGTCGACGAAGATTGGTCATCGCATTACTCCCGGGGTGAAAATCACATGGTCATGGTCATCGTCACTTCAAAGTCGTTTAGGTTTACTGCGGACACGAGTTACTTGCCATTGCCGTCTTCAATCTTGTCGCTGGTGTCGAATGCTGCCGGAGAATATTCGGTCTTGAATTTCCCAGTCCGGCCCCCCATCACTCCCTGAGTCGGACAGCCGTAAAAGAAAATGGAACCGGACTCCACCGCACCGGGCTGGGTTTCCGACCATTTTCCCATCACGGCCGTGATCGAATTCAATTGACGATTTCCTGAAAGCACCAGGATCCGATCATCCTTGCTCCCCTTAGCAATGACACCTGCAGGTGCCGTCAGGCGGAGTTGTTTCGCAGTCGTCTCTTTCACGTTACTGATCGACAGGCACCAGAATGTGGAGTCGGCCTGATCATCGAGCCGTACGACCGCCAACAGATTCCGTCGAGACCACCGGGAGAGGGCAATCTCACGAATGTCATCGCTCCAGGACTCCTGCGGTTGGCCAAAGGCGGGTCGCTCATCGTGAATGTCGATTTCCCAGTGCGTCACCTTACCCTGGGCGACATGTTCCAAGATGAGTTTCGAGCGATCTCGTGTCACCAAACGGTAGTCGCCTTCGCCCAGTGAAACGGACTCGGACGCCACTGCCCATTTTTCGTCAGCGGGCTGGACCGCCGCTGGCGGCGCGGCAAGGAACTCCGATCTGCAATACAACACGGCAATGACCAGCGTGATGGACGTTACGATTGTCGATTTCACAACGAGCCTCCGGAACAGAGTTCATCACTTATAAAGGTCCAAATCTATCGGCTGCAGGGTTGTCGCCCGCCCAGCGGCGGATGCCGTGATCGGGGTTCGCGGCCATGTGCCGCAGGATGTGATAGGCGGTCTCGGATTCGGCCGGGCTGCCGGAAGCCGCGGCCAGGTCTGCTGCCGTTAATGGTGCGTGTGCGGAACGCAGGTGTTGCAGCAATTTGAGCTGCAGGTTCAGGACCTCCTGAGCCGCCTTCTTGCCCGCCTCCACACCTGGTTGGTGATACGCATTCACATTGATCAGTTCGGCATACAGACCAACCGCTCGCTCGTAAAGGGCGATCATCGCACCCACGCTATGTGGTGTGACATCGTCGAGAATGATGCTGATCAAGTCGGTGTCGTTGTCGTATAACGCGCGACGGGTTCCCTGCCAGAATCCATGCAGGTAGTCACCGGTAGTCACGTTGGTCTCCACTTGTGCGGACGCTCCAACGCGGTCCTTGAGGACTTGAATAAAGGTGACGAAGAAGTTCGGCACCCCTTCCCGCAACTGCTGGACGTAGGCGTGCTGGTCGGTCGAGCCCTTGTTGCCGTAGACCGCGATTCCCTGACGGACCAGGCGATTACTGCGGGAATACTCCTTGCCCAGCGACTCCATGACTAGCTGCTGCAGGTACTTGCTGAACAGCATCATTCGATCTTTGTACGGCAAAATCACCATGTCGCGCGCCCCCCGGCCCGCGGTGCAATGGAACCACATCATGGCCAACATCGCCGCGGGATTGGCCCGCAAGTCGTGCGTCCGCGTCAGGGTGTCCATGTCGGCGGCTCCCTGCAACAGAGCCGTGATGTCAATTCCCTGCAATGCAGCCGGCAGCAGGCCGACCGCCGACGTGATGGACGTCCGCCCGCCCACCCAATCCCAGAGCGGGAAACGGGCCAGCCAGTTTTCAGACTTCGCCTGTTGATCCAGCTTGCTGTTGGCTTGCGTGATCGCGACCGCCTGCTGGGAAAAGTTGATCCCACGTCGCTCGCACGCCAGGCGGGCTTCGATCATGCCGTTCCGCGTTTCCTGGGTCCCGCCCGACTTGGAAACGACGGTGATCAGCGTCTGCCCGAGTTCGTCACCAATCTGTTGAATGGTCCGATCGATGCCGTCTGGATCGGTATTGTCAAAAAAGTACATCCGCAGCTTGTCGTCAGAATTGCCCAGGGCATCGTCCAGGAACTGCGGCCCCAGGGCCGAACCGCCAATGCCGATATGCAGCACGTTCTTGAACTTCCCGGTTGCACCCACGTGTGCGCCGGAATGGATGGCCCCGACAAACTTGAGGATCGCCGCATTGGTCGCTTGAATTTCGCGGGCGATCTCGGGATGACTGCTCACCGCGAGCGAGGGGTTGCGCAGCCAGTAGTGACCGACCATCCGGTTTTCATCCAGATTGACAATCGAACCGCGTTCCAGGTCGTCCATCGCCTTGAACGCCGCTTCCATGGCCGGCGTCATCTTCTTCAGGAAGTCATCTTTGAAATGGACGCGGCTGACATCCAGCGCGAAGCCCAAGTCCTCATCAGAAATGAGATACTCGCGGTAGCGCTGCCAAAGTTGTTCGCCAGAAAGTTGCATTTGTTTTGTTCAGGCGTCGGTTGTCAGTTGTCAGTGCTGGTTATTGAGGCCCTGGAGGACCTCCTGCTGACATCTGAGAACTGACTACTCTCCCTAAAACAGTCGGTTTAATCCGTTAAGGGCTGCCACACGATAGGCTTCGGCCATTGTGGGATAGTTGAATGTCGTGTTCACGAAGTAATTGACCGAGTTGGCTTCACCGCGTTGCGACATGATCGCCTGACCAATGTGAATGATCTCGGCGGAGTTCGCACCAAAGCAGTGGATCCCCAGGATCTGCAGTGTTTCACGATGAAACAACAGCTTCAACATGCCGACCGTTTGCCCCGTAATCTGGGCTCGAGCCAGGCTCTTGAATTGGGAATGTCCGACTTCGTACGGAATCTGGGCCTCGGTCAACTGGCGTTCGGTCTTGCCCAAGGAGCTGATCTCGGGGCTGGTATAGATACCGGTCGGGATGTCTTCGATGAGGGTTCGTTCGCACTTGCCGAACATGCAGTGACTGGATGCATATCGTCCCTGATCATACGCCGCACTTGCCAGGGATGGCCAGCCAATGACATCGCCGACAGCGTAAATGTGCGGCTCGGTGGTTTGAAAATCCGCATTCACCGGAATGTGTCCGCGAGCATTGGGGACGATCCCCAGCGTTTCCAAACCCATGCCATCCGAATTGCCTGTCCGGCCGTTGGCCCATAACAGGATGTCGGATTTGATCTGTTTGCCTGACTTCAACGACAACACTACGCTATCTTCGCGGCCTTCGACCTTCGAGTATTCTTCACAATGACGAATCACGACACCGCGTTCCCGCATGGAATAGGCGAGGGCATCGACGATTTCATCGTCCAGAAACTCCAGTAGTTTGCTGCGGGTATTGACCAGATTGACCTTTACCCCCAGATTGCGAAACATCGAGGCATATTCGCAGCCGACGACACCGGCACCATAAACCGTGATCGAATGGGGCGTGTGGCCGAGGTTGAGGATGGTATCGCTGTCGAAAATGCGAGGATGATCAAAATCGACATCGGGCGGATGATAGGGCCGCGAACCGGTCGCAATAATGAACGAGTCCGCACTTAGCCGTTGCCGTCCCTCGTGGCTTTCACAGACTTCAATCGTGTGGGCATCGACGAATTTTGCCTGCCCGCAAAACATGGGGACGTGATTGCGGTCGTAGAAGCTGTGCCGCAGGTCGACTTGTTGGTCGATCACCGACTTCGAGCTCTTCAGCAACTGCGGGAAGTCGAAGTTCAATACGATTCCCGCATCACGGACCAGGCGGTTGTTATTCACTTCGGTCATGCGAAAGATGGCAAAACGCAGGGCTTTGCTGGGAATGGTTCCCCAGTGAGTGCAGCCACCACCGATGCGTGCAAAGCGTTCGACCGTGGCAATCTTGCGGCCGCTTTTCGCAGCCTGCATCGATGCCCCTTCGCCCCCCGGCCCGCTGCCGATGACGACGATATCAAAATGCGGAATCTCAGTGGTCACCGATTGTCTCCTGGTTGTCCTCGCGCGTGGGGAATCTTAGCAGCACAACACTGCGTGGGATAGGCTTCCAGCCTGTCAGCCGGTAGTGAGAAACAACCGGCTGGAAGTCTCTCCCACGGTCATGAGGAAGACATTTCTACTGCATGGTCACGGGCGGTATTTCACGGTACAATGCCGTGTCCGTTTTGGCACAAGGTCATTGGTAGTCTGTTCGCTTCACAGTAGAAATATCTCGCGTGTCTGAATCAGAATCGGTTTTGAATCCGCCGCCCGCTGCGGTCACTGTGTCCTCTGAGGCTTCCGCAATCGTTCCGCAAGTCGCGTTGAAGGTTCGGCGAGCACTGCCGTTTTTTGCCCGGCATCCCTGGGTTTTTGAAGGGGCGATCCATCATATCAAGGGCGATCCTCAGCCCGGCGACGCGGTGCAGTTGCGCTCAGACCGGGGTGAGTTCATCGCCTGGGGGCTGTTCAATCCGGACAGCAATATCGTCGTGCGACTCTATAGTTGGGACGAGCAGATCCCGCTGGATGAGACCTTCTGGTCGGCTCGGCTGGATGCGGCCCTCAGTTTGCGTCGGGACATCCTGGGTTTGAACGACCCCGATGGTGCGGCGCGGCTGGTCTACAGTGAATCGGACGGATTGTCGGGCTTGATTGTGGATCGGTACCGTGACTGGCTGCTGGTGCAGTTTACGAGCCGCGCCCTGGCCAGCCGGCAGGAACTGTTGGTGCGTCTATTGCAGGAAAAACTGCAGCCACGCGGGATCTGGCTGCGGACCGAAAAAGGGATTCGCGAGGCCGAAGGGCTGACGTTGAGTGACGGAACTCTGACGGGCAACGCTCCTGACCGGCCCCTGTTCATCCAGGAACACGACGTTCGTTATGGCGTCGATATTGTGGAAGGCCAGAAGACCGGCTTTTTCCTCGACCAACGCGATAACCGCCTGCTGGCTTCCGGAGTCCTGCGTGGTCCGAAGGTGCTCGATCTGTTCTGTTATTCGGGCGGATTTGCGCTGAATATTGCCAAGGCCGGCCATGCCAAAGACATCCTGGGCGTCGATATCTCGGAATCGGCCTTGACGATGGCTCGGGCGAATGCGGAACTGAACGGTGTGGGGCCGCACATTCGGTTCGAGAAAGCGGATGCCTTCAAGTACATCGAAGAGCTTGTCAAGCAAGGAGAGCGTTTTAACAGCATTATTCTCGACCCGCCCAAGATGGCCCGGCATCGCAAGAGTGTTCCGGAAGCGATTCGCGGTTACGAGCGACTCAATCGGCTGGCGATGATGTTGCTCGAACCAAACGGACTGCTGTTGACCTGCAGTTGCTCGGGGCACGTCGATCAGATGATGTTTGAGGAAATGCTGGCCGCGGCGGCGGCTGGTGCAGGGCGGTCCGTACAGATTCTCGAGCGTCGCGGCCCTTCGGCAGACCATCCGACCGCCGTGTCGTGTCTCGAAAATCATTACCTGAAATGTTATCTCTGTCGGTTGATTTGAGTGTCGTAGGACTGCGCCCTGGCTTCTTCCAGATCTGTACCCGTCATGCAACGTCGAAGTCGTTCCTCTAAAGATAAAGATGAAGAATATGCTCCGCGGATTCCCCTCCAGGAGCAACTGCTGATTGATTTGCTCCCCGAGCTCTCGGCAACGCGTGTGCTGAGCACCTCGGTCGGTCGCGGTCAATTTGCGATTGCAGCGTCGGAGCGATTTCCTGAAGCTGCCATCACCTGCCATTTCCTGGACCTGTTCTACAAGCAGTCCACGGAATCGCTGGCGACCTACACGAATCTGGAAGTCATCTGCACACCCGATTTTCCCACAGGTCCATTCGACCTGGTGGCCATTCCGGTTCGTTCCAGCGGCGATGCCGAGCTAACGCGGGAACGCCTGCAGGCGGGACACGTCGCACTTGAAATCGGCGGCCGATTGATCAGTTGCACGGACAACGAGGAAGATACCTGGCTGCATGCCGAATTGCGGAAACTGTTCCCCAAGGTGACCCGCCGACCGCTCGACAATGGCGTCGTGTACCTCGCCACGAAACAGGAGCCGCTGAAGAAGGTCAAGCAGTTCGAGTGTCAGTTCGCGTTTCGCGATCAAGGAAGGCTGATTCAGGTGGTCAGTCGGCCGGGTGTGTTCAATCACCGTGAGCTTGATGGCGGAGCCCGAGCGTTGATCAAGACGATGGTCGTGAATCCCGGGGATCACGTGTTTGAAATCGGGTGCGGTTGCGGAGCAGTCTCACTGGCTGCCGCCGCCCGCGCGCCGAACGTCCAGGTGCTGGCGGTCGATTCCGATTGCCGTGCCGTGCAATGCACAGAACGGGGCGCCGTGCTCAATCAATTGACCAACCTGGACGCGCGATTGAACTGCACCGGAGAAGCCGGGATTGGCGACACATACGATCTGGCAGTGGGGAATCCGCCGTACTTCTCGCAGTATCAAATTGCGTTTCTGTTTCTGCGAGCGGCCCATCGGGCACTCAAACCAGGCGGGCGCGTGATGATGGTCACAAAAACGCCGAACTGGTACGACGAGCACATGCCGGAATACTTTACTGACATCGAAATGCAGATGGTGTCGGGCTATACCGTGGTGAGTGCTCGGAAGCCCGAACGCCGAGATCCCCGGTTGATCAATCACTGATTGAATCGCGTGCTTCCAGTTGCTTCCGTCCGGTTGAATTGTTCCAATTCGTGAACGAGCTTGACTGAACATCTTGAGTTCCTGACCGGGGATCATCCATGCGACATCTATGTGCGAGCGTCTTCGTGGCGGTTTTCTGGGCGACTTTGCTACCCGTCATGGCCACGGCTGCAGAGCCGGAAGTTCGCTTCGAAACCCGGGTTCTCGATCCGCACGTCGGCAATATCTGCTATGCGGTGACCGCTGCGGATGTCGATGGCGATAAACTGCCAGATGTCGTCGCCGTCACCGAAAATCGCGTCGTCTGGTTTCAGAATCCCACCTGGAAGCTACGCGTCATCATCGAGAACCAGACGGAACGCGACAACGTCTGCATCGCACCGCAAGACATTGATGGCGACGGCAAGATCGACTTCGCCCTGGGAGCTGGCTGGACCAAAATTGGGACACTGCAGTGGTTGACTCGGGGCGCGTCGCTCGATGACAAATGGCACGTCCATTACATCAACACGGAAGCCGCACTGCATCGTGTCCGCTGGGGTGACATCCTGGGGACCGGCAAGCCCCAGTTGGTGATTTCACCCCTCAACAAGTCGACCGCGCCGCAGGGCGTGCGACTGCTGGCGTTTGAAATCCCCGGTCAGCCTAAAACTGACGCGTGGAAGGCCACGGCACTGGATGAGCAACTGAATGCCATGCACAATCACTGGATGGGCGATTTCACGGGCGACGGTAAAACGGATGCCCTGGTCGCCTGCATGGAAGGTGTCTTCCTCTTCGAACGCAAGGCCGACGGGACGTTCCTCAAAACCCAGTTGTCACAGGGCGAACCTGGAAAGCCCACGGCACAGGTCACCGGTGCCGGGGAAATCAAGGTTGGTAAACTGGGCACGAAGCGAATCATCGCGACCGTAGAACCAATGCACGGACACAGTGTCGTGGTCTATACGGAACCTGCCGCAGGTGAGAAATTCTGGACGCGGAATGTCCTCGATAAGACCCTCAAACGCGGCCACGCGGTGGGGCTGGCGGACTTCGATCAGGATGGTCGAGATGAAGTCGTCATCGGCCATAGTGATCTCGGCACAGGTGACCCCAAGGGACCGGGAGTTTTTCTGTACACTTCAGGAGACGCCGACGGGAAGACCTGGAAAAAATCGATCATCGACAACGGCGGAATCGCGACTGAAGACTTGGTGATCGAAGACTTCAACGGCGACGGCCGGCCTGATATCGCAGCCGGCGGCCGTGCCACGCACAATGTGAAACTGTATCTGAGCCCAGGAACGAAGTAACCGGATTCTTCAGATTAGCGTAAATCTGTGTTCCCGCAATTATTCTGTTCAAAGCGACTCTGATCAAACACTCAGGTTCATTCGACTCGAAGAGGCCGGGAGACCAGTCGACGGCAATTCAATTCAGCTTCTTGAAACGCGACGCCAACTTTCTGGCGACCAGCGGAAACAGTCCCAGGATCGTAAATGCGATCAGCAATTGTGGACTCAGGATCTTGGTCACGGATGGGTTTCTTAACTCTTCGAGACCGGGTAACGACGTGCCTGCATAGACATAAAGCATCGTTCCGGGCAGCATTCCGATTTGACTCACCCACCAATAGGTCTGGACCGAAATGGGAGTGAGTCCCATCACCGCATTCACGACAAGAAATGGTACCGCGGGGATCAATCGTAGCGTGAACAGATAAAACGCACCTTCCCGTTCGAACGCGGTATTGAAACCTGCGAGTTGCTGGCTGAAGCGGAGTTGAATGACATCGCGCAACAGATAGCGGCAGATTAAAAAGGCGACGGTTGCTCCGGCGGTTGATGACAGACTGACCAGAACAAACCCCGGCCAGAACCCGAACATCCAGCCATAGGCCATCGTCATGATGGCGGCACCCGGTAACGACAGACCGGCTACCACCACGTACAACACGAAGGCTCCGCAATACACCGCGGCGGGATGTTCCGTCTGCGCCTGCTTGAGCCGCGTCAGTTGGGCAAGAAGAAACTCCAGGATGGCGGAACCAACTGATCCGATACCGCTGCCACTCAACACTAATCCCAAGACTGCGATCAGCAACACGACCCCCACCGCCGGCAGCAGCCAGCGCCGCTGCCGGACGGGCGGGGTCATTGTTGAAGGGTCCGCATCCATCAGTCAGGCCAGTGTCGTTGTGAGGCGGAAAAGAATTTCAGGAAGATTTTTAGCCACGGATTGATACGGATTAGAACACGGATAAATGCAGAGGGAAGTCAATGATACTGGAGACTTTACAAGCGTGGATTGCCGGGTTTGTTCGGTGGTAGGAACGCCGGAGCTCCTTTTACCTTGACCTTGCGCTGATAGACCTTGTCACCGCACGTGGCGAAGATGACGTTCATTTCCGGTCCGCCGAAGGTCAGGTTGGAGACTTTGCCGTTCGGCGTGGGAATAATGCACATCACGCGCCCCGGCTGGTCGCAGACTTGCAGTCCCATCCGGGTGGCAACGTACACTCGGCCGTCGCGGTCGACGCGAATTCCGTCGGCTCCACTGTCGTCGGCCGTGTCGGGGACATGCAAATGGAAGTACCGTTGCTTATGAGCCAATGACCCGTCAGGTTGAATCTGATAGCTGTAGACCCAATGCGTCCGGCTGTCGGCGACATACAGCAGCGATTG
>CAMAVF010000047.1 GCA_945861445.1 Planctomicrobium piriforme
CGATGTCGACGTTCTTCCAATTATCAAGATGCAATTCCAGCGCTCGGATTCGCCTCCATTCCTTCCAATCAGTGAGTGGCGTTCCAAACGCAACCATGCACCCATTATATCTGCTAGAAACTTAACTTCATTGCGCAACGCTCTGTAAAGGACAGGCATTTATTTTCCTTCGAGAACGAATCTCAAGACAGTATGTGATTTCGGTTCGCAGCGAAGAATGCCCCCAGAAACACTCCTGCCGCTAATATGCCTGTCCTTTGCCGCTACTTTGCCGCTAACAAACGCACTTCAGTCGATTACTGAAGTTGTTTCAGAATCTTGAGGACCTTCGGCCGATCGGACTCTTCAAGTCCCTGCAAGAGCTGATTGAGCATTGGCTCGACCACTGGGCGTGGTAACGCGTGCAGGATGGCGATCCCTTCCTGATTGATGCGCCCGGAATTTCCCTTGGTGGTGTAGGTCGCCAGCGAGAAACCGATGAAGGCCGCACCTTTGACGTCTGCCGTTTCGATGATCGTCCGCCGGGCTGCAGCCAGTGCTTCCTCTGTGGGGAGCGCAGCGCGAGCGATGCGGTTGTAGGGGTCGATGACGTCGGCAGCGGCGAGGATTTTCGCGTCGATGGGGTTGCCGGAGAGTTGTCGATAGGTCTTGTACGCGTCGCGATAGTCCCTCAGTGAAGAGGGCTTTTCGATCACTCGTTCGATCAAGGGCAGGGCGTCCTTCCAGCCGAACTCCAGACAGGCCTGCAATGCACGAGTGACCTGCAGTTGCTCGTCGAGCATATCGAGATACGCCGCTTTGGCCGCGGGCCGAAACGGCTGATGAATCAGGGCATAGGCCGCCGCGCGATGCACGTCGGCTTTGGGCGATTCGTAGAGTTCGATCAGACGTGCTGTCGCCTGAGCATCACGGAAATAGATCAGACTGCGAATGGCGTAGGTCGGATCGTCGCTCGTCCGAATGGCCTTGTCGAGGGCGGTGAATCCGGCGGGACCAAACTGGACAAACATCGGGACCACCGAAAGGCGGGTGCTTATTCCGTCGTCGTCGACTGTCAGTCCCCGCAGCAGCAGTTGTAGACGGTCGTCGCCACCGGTGAGCATCAAGCGGACGCGGAGAACATCCTGCATCGGAATGGACGCGTAGCTGAACCACACAAAGCCGTGACCTTCGCCCAATGCGACCGGCAGACGGAATTCCTTCTCGTCCGGTACATGCCAGAGGATTTCTCGCTTCGCCTCAGGCGAGAGTTTGGTCTCGCTGACCGGGACGAGCACAAAATGCCAATCGGTGTGTTTCGTGACAAAGTCCGGGTCATCTTGGCCGGATGGACGTTGGATTCGCTGCATCACGATAAGAGGCTCTTGCCAGGTATGACGCAAGACAACCCGGTAGCCCCGCTGGCCTTCGACGACGACAGTCGGTTCCGGGTCGATGTGCTTCAGTGGCCAATGTCGAAGCGTGGCTGTCAGGCTGTCGACCGCGTTTTGCAGCGCTACCGGAACTTTGGTCGCCTTGGCATCTTCGGCAGACAGCCTGGCAGTTCCGAAGAGACACAGGAGTGCGAGCGAGAGCATGCTCAGTCTGATCTGGTACATCATTCCTCCTTATGGATTCCACCATGTATCCCGGTGGGATGCCAGAGATTGGCCGGTGGTTGAGGAGCGGAGCGACAATACCACCGGACAACGTTCCCTATCCTACCCGACCGCCTTGCTGGCTCGTACTCGGAGACGGGCAGGAGTGCCCATCTTACGGACTGCGTCATGGTGAGCAGAAGGTTCTTGCTCGGGCTTTCGCCAGGCGCATGACATGCTCGAGAGTCATGAAATGATCGAGTTCTGAGGACTCATCGGGGCTCAGCCCGGTGGTCTTTTCCTTATGAATCAATTCGGCGACGTAGTCTTTGGTTTGCTGGGATGGCTCGAAGTGCGCAACGGCGTCTGGGGTGCTGCCAGCGGCGATGAAGTCGACGATTTCGTCATATACAGTGGCCATAAAATCACTCTACCAGAAAATCGCGGAAGCGCCAAATGCCTGATTTCGATGTTCTAGACTAATGGCAAACTCCACGGGCTGCGGTAATCCCTCGCCAGCAGCACATCCGCGACCGGATCCCGCACGAATTGCTGCATCTGTGGGTCGAATTGGACCGTGCGGCCGACTCGGTAGGCGATGTTGCCGAGGTGGCAGAGGGTGGTGCTGATGTGGCCGATTTCGATGTCGGCTGTGGGGCGCGAGCGGGTGCGGATGCTGTCCAGGAAGTTTTGATGGTGCGGGGTGGCGCAGTTGCTGGAGTCGCTCGTGGCGGATTCGGATTGGCCGTAGACTTTCCAGCCGCCGCGGTCGACGATCAGGGTGCCCTGGTCTCCGTGGAAGGCGACGGCCGTGCTGCGGCCTTCGATCCCCTGGTGGCTCCAGAGACGGTGTTCCCAGGCGATCGTCTTGCCGGCGAAGGTGTAGTTGGCCAGCAGTGTGTCGGGGGTTTGCTGGTCGTCGTCGAAGTAATGCTGGCCGCCGAGGGCTGAGACTTGGGTCGGGTAGGTGACCTCGAGGCCCCAGCGGGCGATGTCCAGCATGTGGACGCCCCAGTTGCCGAGTTCTCCGGAGCCGTAATCCCAGTTCCAGTGCCAGTTGTGATGGAACCGATTCGGGTTGAAGTTTTTCAAGGGGGCGGGGCCCTGCCAGAGGTCGTAGTCGACTCCCTGGGGGGCGATGCAGTCGGCTTTGTGGCCGATTGATTTTCTTAAGTGAGCGGTCCAGGCCTTGGCCAGGCGGACTCGGCCGAGCTTGCCGCTGCGGACGTAGTCGATGGCCGATTGGAAGTGGGCTCCGCTGCGCTGTTGCAGGCCGGACTGGACGACGCGGTCGTATTGACGCGCGGCGGCGATCATCCGGGTGCCCTCGTCGATCGTGTGCGAGGCGGGCGTTTCGACGTAGACGTGTTTGCCGGCCTGGCAGGCCAGGATGGTCATGACCGCGTGCCAGTGGTCGGGGGTGGCGATGACGACGGCGTCGATTTCCGGGTTGTCGAGGAGGCGGCGGAAGTCACGTTCAGTGCTGGGGGCAGTACCCTGCAGTTGTTCGACCGACTTGACGACGGCGGGGAACAGGCTGTCGTCGACGTCGCAAACGGTGGTGACGCTGGCACCGGGCAGGCTGGCGAAACTGGTGGCGAGTTCCTTGCCCTGGTTGCGAATGCCGATGACTCCGAGGCGGATCTTTTCCAGGTTGCCGTGGGCGATCGCGGCGGCAGCACTGAGGCTCACTACGCCGGCGGCGACACCGGCGGCGTTTTTGGCACTGGAACCCAGGAACTGGCGGCGATTGAGGGGGGAGTCAGCGGGCAGGCGGGGCATGTTTGTGGGACTCGGGGCAGGGTAGGGCGGATTGACCGATGTTTAAATTATCATCTGCCGGAGGCGGAACGTCGAGGGAAAAATCATGAATTTGCGGGGGTGAGTCGCCAACAACCATCCGACTTACGCCGGGCGCTCGCCTGGCCTAGTGCTCTGTCACGACTTAATTTTCGGGTTGGGTGCCACTGGCTATGCCAGTGCCGGTAGTCTTTCGGCTGTCCGAAAAGCACTGGCATAGCCAGTGGCACCCGAAGATTTAGCCTTGATGAAACACTAGAATCGTGTACGACTACCATCATTGAGCGTGCGGCTCAAGGATTCTGCTTGACGGTTGTCAACACATTGTCTAGGATGACTACGCAGATGGCTCGTTTGCGACACCCCGATAAGCATATCGACCGCGCGATACAATACGCCCTGTCGTTGGGCTGGACGGTGGAGAAATCGGGCGCACATGCCCACGCGTGGGGGCGTCTTTTTTGTCCCTTTAGTACTCGTGAGGGCTGCATTATCAGCGTCTGGTCGACTCCCAGAGTGCCTGAGAATCACGCCCGTCAAATCCGTCAACGGATTGATGGGTGTCCGCACGCCGAGGAAGAACACGGGGAAGACGAATGAAGAAAAAGGTTGTTGAACGTGAATTCGATTTTTCGCTGGTGCTGGATGGAGTATTCGAGCTGACGACCGAGGTTGAGAATGCCTTGTTCGAAGCCGGATGCGATGATTCGACGTTGAGCGTTTGTTACGGCCGGATCTTCATGGAATTCTCACGCTCGGCAACGTCGCTGAAGACAGCAATCTTCAGCGCGATTCGCGACGTCCGACGGGCCGGAATTGGCGCGGATGTGCTGTATGTGGACGAGAGCAACTTGATCACTCAAGCTGAGATCGCCCGTAGAATTCACCGTTCGAGACAACTTGTTCATCAGTATGTCACGGGCAAGCGTGGCCCCGGCGGATTTCCGCCTCCCGTATGCCAACTTCAGGAGGACACACCTCTTTGGGCATGGTGTGAAGTGACCTTTTGGCTGTTCGAAAATGACATGATCAAACCAGAAGAGTTGGAGGCCGCGGAAGCGGTCGCAGCGATTAACAGCGCTCTGGATTTGGCGCGGCAGAAGCACCGGAACCCGATCTTGCTGGAAGAAGTGACACGGGCTGTCGAGTGTTGTTCGTAGGAGTTTTGCCAAGTAGACATATTTGCTTCTGCGCACCTGATTAGACGGCGGTTGTGCAGGCAAAAGGCGACGGCCGGGGGCGGCCATCCTACAGCATGCAAACAGGGCGCTGGGATCTTGCGATCGCAGCGCCCTGTTGTTGATATCAAGCTGAACCGGAACGCGAATTACTTCGCGGCCAGGCGGGCTTCCTTTTCGGCCTTGCGCTTCGAGACGATGTCGTCGACCAACGACTTCGGCACGGGCTTGTAGGCTGAGAATTCCATGGTGAAACCGCCCTTGCCCTGGGTCATCGAGCGGAGTTCGTTGGCGTAGTCGAACATCATCGCCAGCGGACATTCGGCCGTGATGTAACACACCCCGGCGCGGACTTCGCTGTTGTGGATGATGCCACGCTTGCTGGACACGTGACCCGACACGGTCCCCTGGTACTCGGTCGGGACTTCGACTTCGATCTTCATGATGGGTTCGAGGAGTCCGATGCCCGCCTTCTTCAGCGTTTCCCGCATGCAGTCGAAACCGGCAATCTGGAACGCCATTTCAGACGAGTCGACATCGTGGTAGCCGCCGTCGGTGAGGGTCATCTTGACACCCACGACTTCGCACTCGCACAACGGGCCCTTCGGCAGGGCCTTGCGGAAGCCGAAGTCCGTCGGAGCGATGTACTCCTTGGGAACACGGCCCTGCGTGACCTTGTTTTCGAACACGTACGTATCGGTCATCTCATCCAGCGGCAAGGGATCGAGACGCCCCACGATGTGAGCGTATTGACCCGAACCACCCGTTTGCTTCTTGTGCTTGTAGTTGAACTCGACCGACTTCGTGGGGTATTCGCGGTACGCGACGCGCGGCTCGCCCACGATGCATTCGACTTTATACTCGCGCTTGATGCGTTCCGTATAAATTTCGAGGTGCAACTGACCCATGCCGGCGATGATTGTCTGTCCCGTTTCTTCATCGGTGAAGACGCGGAACGTCGGATCTTCGCGGCGGAACCGTTCCAGGGCTTTCGCCAGGCGGTCGGCACCATCGCGTTTGGACGGTTCGATCGACAAGCGAATGACCGCTTCCGGAACGAAGATGCTTTCCAAGGCATAGTTCGCACCGTCACCGCAGAACGTATCGCCCGAGGCGCATTCGACACCGACGATGGCGACGATGTCACCGGCCTCGGCCCGTTCAATTTCTTCGCGGTCTTCGGCGTGCATGCGCACAATCCGACCGAACCGGGTTCGCTTGCCGGTACGCGTATTGGTGTACGAGTCGCCCTTGATGATTTCGCCCTGGTAGAGGCGGATGAAGGTCAACTGGCCGAATTGTTCTTCGATGATCTTGAAGGCCATGCAGACCAGCGGCAGCTTGGGATCTGGCTTGAGCAAGACCTTGTTGGCTGACTTGTCGGCGACTTCGCCTTCGGCCAGTACCGGGAATTTGAAATCGATGTTGGTCGCATACATTTCGCGATCGAGGGGGCTGGGCAGATAGTCGACGACGGCGTCGAGCAACGTCTGCACACCCTTGTTCTTATAGGCCGTGCCCATCATGACCGGCGTCACGTTACGTGACAGGACGGCCTTGCGGATGATCGGCTTGATTTCTTCCACGGACAGTTCGCGCTCTTCGAGCAGCGCTTCCATCAGTTCGTCACTGTAGAGCGACAGCGTCTCGAGCATTTCGTGACGGGCCGTCTGGGCGGCTTCGCGGTAGTCTTCGGGAATCTCTTCAGTGCGGACGTCTTCGCCCTTTTCGCCGTCGTAGTAGATGGCTTTCATGGCGACGAGGTCGATGACCCCTTCGAAGCGAGTCTCGGCACCCATGTTGATCTGCAACGGCATCGGGGTGATGCCCAGCTTGTCACGGATGGCCTTGATCACGTTTTGAGGGTTGGCACCGGTGCGGTCCATCTTGTTGATGAAGGCGATCCGGGGAATGCCGTAACGCTTCATCTGGCGATCGACCGTCAGCGACTGGCTTTGGACGCCACCGACGGCGCACAGCACCAGGATCGCACCGTCGAGCACGCGTAGACTGCGTTCGACTTCGACCGTGAAGTCCACGTGCCCCGGGGTGTCGATGACGTTCACGTGCGTGTCGCCCCATTGCACCTTGGTGGCTGCCGAGGTGATGGTGATGCCACGTTCCCGTTCCAGGTCCATGTAGTCCATCGTGGCGCCGTCACCGTCGCCCTTGACTTCGTTAATCCGGTGAATACGGCCGCCGTAGTACAGAATGCGTTCCGTCAAGGTTGTCTTGCCGGAGTCGATGTGGGCGGAAATACCAATGTTACGGACGTTGACGAGATTTAAGTTGCTCATGACCTTTCACAGACCAGTATAGAGAGGGAACAGGATCGATCCGTGGTCCACATGGCCGGGATCGGGACACTCAAGTCACAAAGGAAGTCGACACACTCGCAGGGACCGCACGACTCGCGAGAGTCAGGCGACAGGCCCAGGATGTTCCACGCGTCACGAAAACAACGTGATCCACAGGGAGCATCTCCCTAACAACACAAATTCACAGCAATCAGACCGCAGGGGTTACAACAGGCGTGAGCCGCGCCACGGAATTCAGCGGGTCAAACAGAGGATGCGGAGGGCGGGCGAGAGAGTGTGCTGGACAACTCTTGCTCTGAAGTGCGAAACCGTCATCGTACAGGAACAATTCCCCCGGCCTCCGCCACTCAGCGGGTGGGAGTAATCATTCCCGGTTTTTCAACGATGATGATTCGCAGGGCGAACAACATAAAGAGGTTCAGTCACTAGCCAGAGACACAATTGGGAACCACGTAACAGGTCAGACGAAGCTCGCGACCTGACGGTTCCAAAGCCTTTAACACATAGTTGGATTAGAATGCTATCGTGCTTCGGCATTTCTGAAAAGAGGAGTTTTGGGATTTTTCTCAAAAGAGGGGGTGAAAAAGTTCGCCTGGCTCTGGAGAGTCAGGCTACGAGGTGGCAATTTCTGCTGATTTTTCGGGGTCCGTTAAGCTGGGGCGACACGGGTAAATTTAACGGCCAAAGGCTTTGAAGTTCAGTTCCTGTTCATCGCGAAATGGCAACTCTGCCGATGACTTAACTTACTAGCTGTCAATCGGTTAGGTGCTGGATGCCCGGTCTCTGCGGAAGTGTCTGCAGATTGTGTAGATCATGGCTCAGAGTCCTGCCGATGAAGTATGGGCCGCAAGGTTTACCTGACCACTACAACCCGAAATCTAGGTTGCAAGTCCGGTCATTGAAGAGATTTCGGGGGCCATCGCAGCGTCGCTGGCTGGCGCGGACTCCGTGAGGAGCCGTGGCTGGTTGCGTAGGGCAATGAGGGATGTTACGCCTCGGTGGTGGGACTGTTTCGTGAGACAGGGGGGGATGGGGATGGTGACGATCACACGGGACTCGATGCGCGTTCGGGCCTTCATCTTATTGAGTCTGGCGACTGGCTGGCCGGTTTGCGCGGCGTGGGCCGGGGACCGTCCGGCGCTGGTGCCGCTGGATGCCGCAGCCGCCGCGGAAGAGGTGGAGCTTGCTCCCCCACCGTCACCGGCCGGACACGCGGTGCTCGACAAACGATCGCCCGTCGTGGATGCCGTCTATCACACGCTCGAGAAAGTCGGCGTGATTCCCGCGAGCGATACCAAGCCCGCGGCCGCCGGAAAATTCCGCCGGGTGGGACATGAAACGCCTCCCGTGGAAGCCCACGTCCAGGTCAAGGGGACCTCGTCGGACAAGGTCAAGAAGACGGCCATGTCCGAATTGCCTCTGGACAAGCTGACTCCGAAAAATCGAGAACGGGTGCAATCGCTGCTGGATGAAGTCGGGTACTTCCGCCGTTTGCCGACCACGGTGTTTGCAGCGGATCCCGATGTTTATCAGTTCTTTATCCGTTATCCCGACGTGGCCGTCAGCATCTGGCGCGTCATGGGGATCTCGGAAATGAAGATGTTTCAGACGGGCCCGAACGAATATGAAGGGGATTCGGGTGACGGATCGACGGGGACCATTGATGTGGTCTATCGCAGTGCTGAAGAAAACATGCTGATCTGCGAAGGGCAATATCAAAGTCCGATGCTGAAGAAGCCGCTCAAGGCGCGGTCGCTGGTTCTGCTGAGAACCAGTTTCATCAAGGAATCCGACGGTACGATTTACGTCACGCACCGTGCCGACATGTATGTGGCGTTCCCGTCGCAGACTGTGGAGACGGTGGCGAAGGTGTTGTCGCCCGTGACGGGTACGATGGCCGATCGGACATTCACCGAGATGAGCCTGTTTCTGCGAATGATGTCGCTGGCGATGACCCGCCGTCCGAACTGGGTGGATCAAATCGCCGGACAGTTGGAAGGGGTCAAGGACGTCCGCAAGCAGCAACTGCGAGAAGTGACCGTGCAGGTTCACAACGCAGAACGCAAACGTCAGGGACTGCCGCCGCTGGTCAGCAAGGCCGCGGGGCCCGCTCCCGCCCGGTTGCCGGATGACGTCCTGAAGATGGCTCAACCCGCAAATGGCAGCACTTCCACGGCGAACTCGACGAAGGTGATGACGGCGAAGCCAGTTTCCGTGAGTGTGAATCAGTCGAGTTCGGAAACGACGGCGGAGAAGGACGAACCGACTCCGGCAAGGTCCGAGACGACAGTCGAAAAGAGTTCGGAGTCACCCGGCAACAAACTCAAACCAGAGCCGGGTTACGAGTTTATCCCGCGTCGTAAGGGAACGTGATTTTTCCAGCGGCATTGCAGAGACGAAACCAGACAACAAGTGAAACGCGTAGGACGTCCGCGGAGATCTGCTCGGGGGGGCAGGCTTCGCGGTCGTAGAGCGACGACTCCGGGGGCGATTGAGAAATCCCACGGATGATGCGATCCGTTCCAGTTTGGGTGAACCCGGAACTGAGCGGACATCTGTGGGACATGCGTCGCAATCTTACGCGGAATACAACAGGCCGGTTCGCACCGGCCTGTTGTATTCTTTGATGGTTGGTCCTTTGTCATTGGTTCTTTGTCCTTTGTCATGAGAAACGCTAACAAAACCGTGGCGTCAATTTCAGGAAGATTTGTTGGCCACGGATTAACCCAGCGCTGGCTTTCTCCCGCAGCGCCACGAGGACGAAGAGTTTTTAGCCACGGATGGACACGGATTGAACACGGATTAAGGCACCAGCTAACGACACTTTCTGAGACTTCGGGGCCGTTAATAAATAAAACAACTGGCAGGATCATAAAAACGTCGGCAAACGATGATCCAATCCGTGTTTCATCCGTGTTCATCTGTGGCTCAAACTCTTCTGAAAAGGAGCTCAAGGAGTGGAGATTGACAGTTCGGCAATTTTGCCGAGCCCGATTCTTTGCTACAATCGTTAAAGTCCGCCTGGTCGACTGGATCGTTTGGGATCTGCCTGTGGCGTGGTTGGCCGGTTGTTGGCTCGTGTCGATTGTCCTGCGATGCTGGGCATTTCCAATGCCCGCACTGTTCCGCGGACGACTGATTGGAATTGCGGGCGGTGCCGTCGGCGATTCACAATAATAGGCGCCGACAAAACCAGTTGTGGGAATTTCAGAACGGGCCATTTCGCACGATTCCGAAATGATGCAGAGGTTTTGTCATCATCTATCAACAAGGTATTCTGAGCTGATGTTGCGTTTGATTGATAGCATTCGGGACCGCTGGCGGGGCGAGACTGACGGTGCGGGGCTGGCTGTCGTGCGGATGCTGGTGGCGCTGAGTGTCATCATTGAGATGCTCGATGTCTGGTTCAACGACGGCGTCGCGGAATTACTCGTTGAGCCCCAGGTGCATTTCAAGTACGCCCTGTTTGAATGGATCGGTCCGCCACAAGGTTTGATGCCGGCCGTGTTTGTCTGGTCGCTGGCGATCATGGCGGGGATGGTGCTGGTTGGCTGGCGAACGCGGTGGACGGCGTCGCTGATGGCGGTCGGCTACAGCTACTGGTTCCTGATTGATGCTGCTAACTATTCCGATCACGGCTACCTCGTGTGCCTGCTGTCAGTGTTGGTGGCCTGGCTGCCGACGAATCGTTGGGCGTCGATCGATGCCTACATGCAGCGTGAGCAGCGAACTCTGGTGCCGGGTTGGACGGTCGAACTGGTGCGGACGCAGGTGGCACTGGTCTACGTGTTCTTTGCCATGTGCCTGTTGAACAGCGATTGGCTCAGCGGCGCCCCGTTGATCGCCTGGGTTGAAACTGAGTCTGAAAACGGGGCCGTCAGTCCGTTGGCGGGGCATTCGAGTCTCGTGCTGTGGCTGGCGCGTCTGATCCCCGTGTTGTATCTGGCTGCGGCGCCGTGTCTATGGTGGCAGCGAACGCGTGGGGTGGCACTGGTCGCGATGGCCGTGTTTCAAGTGTGGGACCAGTTCGCGTTTCATCTGAGCCCGTCTCCGCTGTTGCTGACCGGATTGAATCTGGTTTTCTGTGAGACTGCTTCCTGGCGAAGCTGGGGGCTCGCACTCTCCACCCGGCTGTCGCGCTGGTCGGTGTTGAATGTTGTCTGGAAGTGGCTGTGCAAGTTGGGTTGGATGGTGGATGCCTGCGTCAACTGGTTCGACGACACGCCGATTGTGGGTGAAGCGAAGTCTCCGACGCGGGCTTTCGTCAATCCCGTCCCGGTCAAAAAGGTCGAACTGTTTCCGGCGTCTGCTCGGTGGGCCGTGACGGCGTGGCTGGTCTGGCAGTGTTTCTTGCCTCTGCGCTACGTAACGCTCGAAGCGAATCCCGATTGGACCGATCTGGCGACGACATTCGCGTGGCGCGGACAACATCGCGACAAGCAGTGCGAGTTGAAGATGTCGGTCATTCAACCCAGCCAGGAACTGCGCTGGCCGCTGGAACCGACGGATGAATTTCCGGTCCCGCAAGCGATCTTCTATACCGAAGGGCAGCTCACGGCAATGGGGTTGTCCGAGGGTTTTTTAAAGGACCTGGTCTCCGGGGCTGAAGTGACGCGCGGGGAACGCATTGCCGCGTTGAAATTGTCGGATGCCGAAGCCGTA
Source organism: Planctomicrobium piriforme (assembly GCA_945861445.1). Lineage (GTDB taxonomy): Bacteria > Planctomycetota > Planctomycetia > Planctomycetales > Planctomycetaceae > JAKFVC01. The sequence goes on from CAMAVF010000047.1 coordinate 11,536, forward strand.
CGGATCTTTTCCAACCATCGAGCGAGCGTCCAATTGAGGTTGGCGGCCCATCAATACGAACAACTGGTCCAGCGGCCGGAACTCGTGCGGCAGTACGCGCACCGCATCGGACAAGTCCTCAGCGAACTGTTGCAGGAAGAGGTTCAAGTCCATGCGAATCTGCTGGTCAAAATGAATCATCGGCCAGCCCAGTTGATGCTCAGTGACAAGGAAGACATGGACCTGATGGATTTGCGTTCGGTGAATCAGTTGGCGGAAAAGCTGGCACGGCTGAGTCCCGATTTGCCGACGGTTGACCAACGGATTTCCTCGGCGAAAGAATGGGTACTCCGCAGGCGTCAGGAATTGGAACAACAGTACGACATCGTTCCCGAGAAGGACCGCAAGCAGGGCGAACCGGTCAAGTTGCCGGCCCTGTCCGATGAGGACGAACGCTGGTATCAAGAGACGTTCGTGAAGAAGTAGTCGCCACAGCCGGAAGTCGCATTAGTCCCATAAGTTCCATGCGTCCCATAAGTCCCATCAACAGCGATGGGACTTATGGGACGCATGGGACGGATGGGACTTATGGGAGAACACTGCCAAGGACCAATGACCAAGGACCAATGACAAAGGACCAAGGACCAAGGACCAACAACCGATGCCTAACACCCTGTATGCGGTGATCATGGCGGGTGGCAGTGGCACCCGTTTTTGGCCTGCCAGCCGGCGGATGCTGCCCAAGCAGTTTCTGACGCTGGCTGGACCGCGGACCATGTTGCAGACCACGGTGGATCGCTGCACGCCGTGGATTTCCCTGTCGCGCGTGCGCATCGTTACCAACGCGGTGCAGGCGGCGGAAGTCGCTCGGGAATTGCCGGATCTCGCGGCCTCGCAAGTCCTGGTGGAACCGTGCGGACGGAATACCGCCCCGTGTATTGGCCTGGCGGCCATTCAACTGCTGCAGACCGATCCTGACGCCGTCATGGTGGTGCTGCCTGCGGACCATGTCATTCATCCGATCTCATCCTTTCGAGCCGCCGTGGAGCAGGCCAGTGCGATTGTGCGGCAGTCGCCGGAGACGTTTGTGTTGTTTGGCGTTCCGCCGACTTATCCGGCGACCGGCTACGGGTATATTGAACGGGGTGCGGCGGGTGCTGAGCCCGGGGCGTTTCAAGTGGGGGCGTTTCGAGAGAAGCCGTCTCGCCCGGTGGCCGAAGAGTTCCTGCAGAGTGGCCGGCACTATTGGAACTGCGGTATTTTCGTCTGGCGGGCGGCAGCCATTCTGAAGGCTCTGGAAGAATTTCAACCGGCGATTTTCGAAGGCTTGCAGCGGATCGTCCTGCACAGTCAGACGAAAGGCTGGGAGCATGCGGTCGAGATGGAGTTCCCGCAATTGACGTCGATTTCTATCGATCACGGCGTATTGGAAAAGGCCCGCGAGGTCGTGGTGCTGGAAGCCCCGTTCGAATGGGATGATGTGGGGAGCTGGCTGGCATTGCAGCGGTTGTTGGGAATCGATGTGGATCGGAACACGAGTAGCGGCCTGCACTGTGGCGTGGAGACTCATGGCTGCGTGATTCGGACGACCGACGATCATCTGGTCGCGACATTAGGGGTCGAAGACCTGATCATCGTGCATACCCCTGATGCCACGCTGGTCGGCTCGAAGACCAATGAGAACAGCATTCGGGATTTGGTGGCTGAGCTGGAGCGGCGGGGGTTGGAACGGTTTTTGTGATATATCAGCCGCTGGACGCTAGCCTGTAAGATGGGCACTCCTGCCCGTCTTTTCGTTCGACTTGCCAATGCAGACGGGCAGGAGTGCCCATCTTACGGATCAACGACACTGTTTCCGATTGCTTGCCCGTTATGCAGAATCCTGAACCGGTTCCCGAATCGCCTGAATCTACCGTTCCGACGACGGGGCGGCTGTTAGGCGTCGACTTCGGTACAAAACGGCTCGGATTTGCCGTTTGCAATTCTGAGCAGACGATTGCGAGCCCTGTGGAGAATTACACGCGACAAGCTCCGACGGTCGATGCGAAGTGTGTGTTGCGTCTGGTCTCTGAGTACCGCATTGTCGGGCTGGTGGTCGGGCTGCCCGTGCATCTGAGTGGGAATGAAAGCCAGAAGTCTCGCGAGTCGAAAGCGTTCGGAGGCTGGCTGCAGGAGGTGACCAGGCTGCCGATCGCGTATGCGGATGAACGCTATTCGTCGGCGTTTGCCGAGGAGCATCTAATGAGCATGTCGTTCACAAAAAAGAAGCGCAACGCGAGATTGGACATGCTCGCGGCCCAGTACATATTGCAGGGATATATTGAGGGCAAACGGAATGCGGATCCGGGGGCGCTGTCGGATTGATTGGTGAGTGGAGAAGAGAGTTGCGCGTAAGATGGGCACTCCTGCCCGTCTTCGTTTTTACTTTTTTAAGCCAAACAATGTGAGCGATTCTTGAGGTGTCACTGTGGCTGAACTACTTCCATTGCCGCCTGGATTTAAAGGATTTGATCCACACAAACATCTCCGGATATATACCCGGCATCTCCCGCACTGGCGGCAAGACGGAGCGACATATTTTGTGACGTTTCGAATGGGGGATTCGCTGCCGGAATCCAAGATCGATGAACTAAAGACTTTGCGAGCACACTGGGAATACACACACCCGCAACCATGGACGGATGAGGCATGGCGTGGATATGCACGTGAAGTCATGAGGCGTTCTGAAGTGTGGCTCGATGAAGGTCATGGAGTATGCTACTTTCAACAGCAACGCTGGATCAAAGACATGAATGATCGTTTGCAGTACTTTAATGGCGTACGATATCAACTGTCGTGCTCAGTCATCATGCCCAATCACTGCCATGTTGTGATTCGCCCTTATGATGGTTATGAACTTGAGGACTTGCTGGGTGCGATGAAGGGGGTTAACGCGAGAAATATCAACGCGGCTATCGGTAAGCAGGGGGAAATCTGGGAACAGGAATGTTACGATCGCATCATTCGCGACGGCGAGCATCTGTATCGTGTGATTCAATACATTGGTCGGAATCCGGCTGCATCGGCAAAACCGAAAGAGAAGTGGCCTCGCTGGATTGAACCGGGTTGGGTCCAGGCGGGATGGGGTTTCGAATCGTAGGATGACCACTCTTGATCGTACTCATTATTGTAACGAAGAGACGGGCAAGAGTGCCCATCTTACAGGGGCCTTTGGCCCCTCATTGAACCGCATCACGTACCAGCGTGATTGCCTCCTGGCACAATGCGACTGCAATCGCTTCATCGGGTGCCTCGGAAATCACGCGCAGGATCGGTTCGGTGTTACTGGCCCGGACTTGGACCCAGCGGTCGTTCCAATCGAGACGCAGGCCGTCGCCTTCGGTCGCTGTGGCAGATGAGTAATACTGGCGCAAGGCATTGCAGGCGGCGGTCACTTGTTCGCGAGGGCAGGTCAGTTTGTCCTTCACGATGCTGTAGCGTGGCAGTTCATCCACCCAGGTGGCCAGGTCGCCGCCGCGTGCCGCGAGGCCGGCGGCGACATAGGCCATCGAAGCAAAACTGTCGCGGACGTAGCCGACTCGCGGTTCTATTAGGCCGCCGTTGCCTTCGCCGCCGATGATCGCGTTCAGGGCGCGCATCTTGGCCACGACGTGGGCTTCGCCGACGTAGGACCGGTGGAACGGACAGCCGTACTTCGCCGCGATGTCCGCCGAGACCCGGCTGGTTGAGCCGTTGACGACCACCGGTCCGGGAGTGCGGGCCAGCACGAAATCCGCACACAGGGCGAGCGTCAGTTCCTCGCCAATATAACGGCCCGTGTTGTCGACGATCGCCAGCCGATCGGCATCGGGGTCCTGCGCGAATCCGACGTCCGCGCCGAGCTTGCGGACGGTGGTACAAAGTCCATCGCAGTTGTCTCGGGTTGGTTCTGGGATGTGTTCGAACTGACCATCGGGAGTCCCCCCATCCACATGAACTTCGCAGCCGAGTTCCTCCAGCAACCGCGGGCCGAGGATCGAACCGGAACCGTGATTGCAATCGAGCACGACCTTGAGACGACGCCGGCGAATGGCGGCCACGTCGACCAACTGCAGGACTCGCTGCAAATGCGGGGCGCTGGCGTCAACCAGAGCGTCCAGCGTGCCAATTTTGTCCCATGTGACGTATTCAAAGTTCTTCGAATTCAGCAGGCCGATCAGTTTTTGGCCAGTCGCTTCATCGAAGACCGAGCCTTGCGGGGAGAAAGGTTTCAGGCCATTCCAGGGGATGGGATTGTGACTGGCCGTAATCTGGATGCCGCCGGCTGCGGCAAAATGCTGCACCAGCACGCCCACAGTAGGGGTCGAGGCGATCTCGGCATCTAAAACGCGGCACCCGACCGATTGCAGGCCAGCGAGGACCGCGTGTTTCACGAAGGGCCCGGTCGATCGACCATCGCGCCCGACGACGACGGCACCACCCTGAAGCAGTGTGCCGAAGGCCGCTGCGAACTCCACCAGATAGGTGGGGTCCAACCCGTCACCGATGATGCCTCGCAGACCCGAGATGCTCAGAATTCGCTGCGGCACGGCAGTCTCCCTTTTTTCGACGGATTGTAGCGACACTTCCGATAAAAACATCGCCCAACCGCGGCTCGCTTTTAAAGTGCCGAATCGCGATGGCGAAGTCGGTTTTTCTGGCCGATATCCAATCGGACGAGAAACTCGCCAAAGTTCGCAATTCAGATTCATCCAAAAAAACGCAAAATCTTCTCGATTCGTGTGTTGACATCATTCACGGAGAGGGATACTTTTCCGCGAACCTGCCTAAATTGGGTTGAGTAATGGGATTTCGGGCCTGGTTGAATAATGACTTGTTCGCGGTGCTGGTGCCGCGTACGGAACGACTGATCTAGGTGCTGTTTCGTCTCTGAAACCTATAGACGACGCAAACGAGGTGGATGCAAGATGGCGATTGCGAGCTTCATGGAACGCGAAGTACTGGAATGCAGCTTCACCGTGGTCGGGGAACTCGATCACAGTGGTGCCTGGTCTCCCGACAATGCCGAAGTGGCCGGGGGGCTGCGCCTGGAAGCTGACGAGGACGAAGAGTTCGAAGACGAAGAGTTCGAGGATGACGAAATCGACGACGAAGAATTCGAAGAAGAGTTTGAAGACGACGACGAATTCGAAGACGACGACGACTTCGAAGACGAAGATGAATTCGAGGACGACGACGACCTCGACGATGCCGACGACGATGAAGACTATTAATCAGCAATCTGCCTGATCACCCTGTCATTTTGGTTGCCGAGTGTGGCATTCGGTGGCAGAATAGCTGTGATGAGTCGCGATGGGTTTCCTGCTCGGCACAACAGAATTCCTGTTGATTTGAGTCGAATCCGGATTTTGGCAACTGACTGCGAAGCCTGCTTTCCTTGAGGAGCAGGCTTTTTTTGTACCTGCCGAGTGTGGTTACGGTTGCCATGCCGTGGGCAGGCGCTATAATCGAAGCTGTCGGACTGATTCGGAAACGGGCTCGACGTTTCCGTCACTGTTTCTCGACTTGCAGTTCTCGACTTGCAGAGTGTCTCAGATACATCCTAGGACAAATCGCATTTCGTTCCTGAGTCCCGTCGGAGACGCGCGCAAATGTCCACACCACCACCTGCAGACGGTGCCTCGAATTTCTCGTACCGCTGTAATCAATGTCGGATTTCCGACTTGGTTCGCAGATCGCAATCCGACTTCGAGATCGATTTCTTCGAACGGATTCTGAATCGCGATCCCTTCTACGTCGAAGTCTTGTCCCGTCTGGGTGAGTTGTTTGCCGACAAGGGTTGGCATCGTCGGACGCTGCAAATCGATCAACGACTGGCCCAACTTCGGCCGCATGATCCGTGTGCCATTTACAATCTGGCCTGCAGTTACGCGCTGCTGCATCAGGTCGAAGATGCGATGCGCGAACTGCGTCGATCGGTTACGCTGGGGTTTCGCGATTACCGTCAACTGGTGATCGATCCTGATCTGGCCTCACTGCGTTTGACCCAGGAATTCGTGCAATTCGTCAGGACCTTGCAGGATCCCGCGGCCAGCGTGGAAACACGTTTGGTGTAGATCACGCACAGGCCGCTTTCGTCATCGCCCGACTTTGAGTCGGGCTTTTCTTTTGAGGCGAGCGTTCGGTGTGAGCCGGATGGTTATTGAATTGCGCTTTAAATCGGAGCGCAGCGACGTACACTCCCCCCCTTTATAAGGGGGGGCAGGGGGGGTACGAGCGTCGTTTAACCTCAATAAACACGGTCACGTCTCGGCAGATTTAAAGATTAGCAATCGAGTCGTTCAGCAACTCCGTACTCCCCCTACCCCCCCTTTATAAGGGGGGGAGTCATACTTCGCTTCGCTCAGATTGGCAAATGCTCCCGCCATTTGGAGGCTGCACCCCGACCTGACATCCAAGCTCGTGTTCCTCGTCGATGACGCGATTCTGAGTTACAATCGCGTCGCTTGATCAGTTTCTCCCGAGTCTTCCCGGCTGCGATGTTCGCGGTCCGCGACGCTCACTGAAGGGCTCGGGAATTGGTCCCCGTTTTCCAAGGCGAAATTGCATGAGACCTGCAGCACGATTTCCAATCCTGGTCGTTATCGGTGCGTTTTCGGCGCTGGCTGTGGTACGCGGAACCGCTGAGGAACCAGCCAAACCGGCCGCCGGAACTCCTGCGGAAGCACGGAAGGCATTCATCGATGGAACCGGTCCCGGCTGGGTTGCCCTGGGAGAAGCTGATTTCGAAGACGTGAATACCAGCCCGGAAACCTGGACCTTCAAAGAGGGTGGCATCCAATGCACGGGGACCCCGGTCGGAGTGACCAAGACCAAGAAAAAAGTCACGAATTTCGAATTGGTGGCCGAATGGCGGCATCTGAAATCGGCCGGGAATTCCGGCATTTTTGTCTGGGCGACGGACGAATCGCTGACCGGATTGAAGCCCAATCAACTGCCTCCGGGCGGGATCGAGGTCCAGATCCTGGATCACGGCTATGCCGAGCAATATGAGAAAAAGCAAGGCAAGAAATCCGACTGGTTTACCACCAATGGCGACGTGTTCCCCGTGGGGAAATCCAAGATGACGCCGTTTCCTCCCATATCGGCCAACGGCAGTCGCAGTTTCCCGCGGAAGAACCTGAGTAAAGGTGTCGGGGAATGGAACCACTACTACGTCCGCGCCATCAATGGCGAGGTGCGGCTGTGGGTGAACGGCGAAGAGGTTTCTGGCGGAACGAACTGTCAGCCCGCGACCGGCTATCTGTGCCTGGAGTCGGAAGGGTCTCCGATTGAGTTCAAGAATCTGCGGATTCGGGAACTGCCGTAAGGTTTCGCGTCGATCCTGATCTGCTATCGTTTTCAGGATCTATTGGTCTGCTGCTATCTTCCGCCACTGGCTGGACTTGCGTTTCGTCGCGTCTTGTGCCCACCGTTGAAACGGTGGGCTATTGTCGGGCGTCCCCGGCGGGACGCAGGACACTCTTTGAAATCTGGCGATTTAGTCCCCGGGTTGTGATTGCACGGGGTTATCCGTGAACTTTACGATGTGATGGTGCTGCCGGGTGTGCGACGCCCGATGGCCATTGGTTCGAATCGGATAGGATTCGCAGAACGGTTACGATTGGAAGTCGTGACAGACTGTGAACAGACTGCGGAAGTATTGTGAAATTCCCCGTTTAATATGGGATTTCGCGCGCCTGCGGACCGGTTTGGCTGGTGTGCTCCGCTGAAAACAGCGTCTACGGAGAGCAGTGTCCAGGGATTGGATGCGCACATGCATCGAGTGATCGGCCGGATTGGCTCGGGAATCGCTTCCCGTTCGCTCGTACCCTTCAATCATCCGCCGTGAAGCAACACTTCGCGGCCTTACTTAAGGTGCGCGCACTATGCTGCTTCAGTCCTGGTTGGCCAACTGGCGTCGAAACGCCGGTCGTCTGGTGGAGACATTGCGAGGAAATCGTCGCGCCCGCCGATCGTCTGTTGTGCCAGCCAGTCCTGAGACCCTGGAGTTGCGCTGTCTCCTGACGACGGCCACTATTGATCTGGGAAGCCTGGCACCCAACGGTGTCACGCTGAATGGCGTCGACACCGGAGACAGAACGGGCTGGTCGGTGTCGGGGATCGGTGATCTCAATGGCGACGGCTATGACGATGTTCTGATTGGTGCCTTGAATACGAGTGGCGCGGGCAATGCCGCCGGAGCGACCGGTGAAGCCTATGTGGTATTTGGCAAAGCCGACTGGTCGGCAACTCCCACCGTGGAGTTATCCTCGTTGAACGGAACCACTGGATTCGTTCTGTATGGTGTCGACGGGTCTGACTTTGCAGGTGGCTCTGTCAGTGCGGCGGGGGATGTCAACGCGGATGGCTACGCAGACCTGCTGATCGGTGCCTACTTTGGTGACGGCGTTGGCAATGCGAAGTCGAATTCCGGCGAAACGTATCTGATATTTGGCAAGTCGAGTTGGACTGCGATATTGAACTTGGGCACGCTGAACGGCACCAATGGCGTCACGTTCTATGGAATCGATACCAGCGATCAAAGCGGGAAGGCAGTGAGCACGGCTGGGGATGTGAATGGCGACGGCTACGCGGACATCCTGATCGGTGCGGGGGGTGGCGACGGTGCGGGCAATAGCAAGGATTCATCGGGTGAAAGCTACGTCGTGTTTGGAAAGGCGGACTGGTCGGCGACGGCGACGATGAGTTTGGGCTCGTTGAACGGTACGAATGGCTTCACCTTGTATGGCGCGACACCGGAAGACGGTGCCGGCAAGGCAGTGGGCAGTGCGGGAGATGTGAATGGCGATGGGTTTGCGGATGTCATCATCGGCGCGCCTGACGCTGATGCTCCGGGAATGGTCGCGACCCTTTCGGGTCGGACCTATGTGGTGTTCGGCAAGGCCAACTGGTCCGGAACCGCCACGTTAAGCCTGGGGTCATTGAATGGGACGAATGGTTTCACCCTCAATGGCATTGATACGGAAGATGGCAGTGGTGCGGCGGTCGGCGGTGCGGGTGATGTGAACGGCGATGGTTTCGATGATGTGATCATCGGTGCTCCGGGGGCTGCGGGCATCGATAACGTCGTCGATTCGATTATTGGTGAAGGTTATGTCGTCTTCGGCAAGGCCAACTGGTCGGCCACCGCGAGCGTGAATCTCAGCAGTTTGAATGGAACGACTGGCTTCACGGTGTACGGCGTCACGATGAATGATTCGCTGGGCACCCGGGTGGACGGGATCGGAGACTTGAATGCCGATGGTTATGACGACGTCTTGATGAGTGGGCTGTTCGCGGCAGGGTTGAATCCGGAGAGCACGGGCAATGGTCAAACCTATGTCGTCTATGGCAAGGCAGATTGGTCGGCCACGGCGACACTCATCGGGAGTGCACTGGATGGTACCAACGGGTTCATCGTCTATGGCGCGGCGGCCAACGATCAAAGCGGCAAATCGGCGAATGGTGCCGGGGACTTCAACGGCGACGGCTTCCCGGACATCGTGATTGGCGCTCCCGGTGTCATCATCGGTGAGAAAGACCATATCGGACAGGCGTACGTCGTCTTCGGGGGGGATTTCACTTCCAGCGCGACCCAGGTCGGGACGGCGATCAGCGAAACGCTGACTGGCACTGCCGGGGTCGATAAGCTCGTCGGTGGTGGCGGTAATGACATGCTGGTGGGTGAGGGCGGTGCGGACGTGCTGTACGGCGGGCCGGGTGACGACACCGTGATTGTCACGGGCACCAATTTCGCCCGGGTGGACGGCGCCAATGGAAATGACACCTTGAAGCTGAGCGGCAGCGGTCTCAATCTGGACTTAACGACGCTCGCGAATGGCAAACTGAGCAACATCGAAGTCATCGACATTCGCGGCAGCGGGGCCAATACGCTGACGTTGAATGCACTGGAAGTGCTCAATCTGACGCAGGCTTCCAATCCCAGTCACACGGCGAATACGCTGCGCGTCCGTCGCGACAGCAACGATACGGTGACCATGGGCACCGGCTGGACGCCGGGCTTGAACGATGTTGTGGGTGGATTGACTTATCAAGTCTTCACCCAGGGTGCGGCCCGACTGCTGCTGGAAGTCCCCGGCCAGACGCCGCTCGGTGTCTCATTAAGCATCGATCATCCGACGATTGCCGAAGCGTTGGGCACGGCCACCATCACCGCGACGCTGCTGGATCCCGCGATTGGCGACGTTACCATCACGTTGGGCTTCAGTGGTTCGGCAGTCTTCCCGGGGGACTATTCACGCAGTGGGACGCAGATCGTGATCTCGTCCGGGAATACGACCGGTTCCATCACCGTCACGGCGTTTCCGGACGACGACGTGGAACCGACAGACACCATCAGCGTGAGCATCACCGCAGTGTCGAACGGATTGGATTTCTCAGGCACTGCAGTCTCCACACAGATTCTGGACGACGACAATCACGCCCCGGTTTTCTCCACGACGGACACGCCCACTGTCGAGGAAAATACGGCGACCGTCCTGACGGTACACGCGGATGATGCCGACATTCCCTCGCAGATCGTGACCTATTCGATCACCGGTGGCGCCGATCAGAATCTGTTTTCCATCACGACCGGTGGCGCTCTGGCATTTAAGGTTGCTCCCGATTTCGAAGATCCCCAGGATGTCGGCGACAATAACGTGTATGAAGTCCAAGTGTCAGCGAATGACGGACTGGGGGGCGTCAGCACTCAGAATCTGTCCGTCACGGTGACTGATTTGGACGATGTTCCGCAAGCGGATCTGGATCTAGGTGTTCCGCAGACGATCACCTGGATCAATAAACAGGACGCGGTGACGGTGCTACCGGCAGTGGTCGTCACGACCAGCGGGAACCTGAACGGATCGACCTTGAAAATCACGATGGACGCTCGTGGAAGCAAGAAAAAAGCAGCCGATATCTTGAGTATTCCCTCCTCGAGCAACCTTGGATCGACGACCGAGCTGGTGTATGCCAATGGTCGCCTGACGCGGATCATCACGTTGAATCAGAATGCCACGGCGCAGGGGATTCAGGCGTTGTTGCGGGGCATTCAGTTCTCGACCAAGGGGGCAGGGCTGCGTACTCTGACGCGGCGGCTGGATGTCACGCTATCGCCGCTGGGAGGCACGCCAGACACCGTCTCACAGACCATCAATGTCGTCAAGAAGGTGCCGCGTGCCAATTGATGGGACGGAGGGGACCAATCTGGCTGACATTCGACCGCAGGCTGGTGTCTCATAAAAATAGTCCGTCTCACTGTTTTGCCGGGTCGAACAGGGTGTAAAATGAAGCTGCGTCATTGCGACGCAGGGTTAACCCGTTCGCTCGACATCAGGAGACGTCAACATGGCTGAGCTGTTTACCAGGGCCGCACAGCGGCGGCTGAACCGGCGGCAGTTTCTGAAGCAGGCCACTTTAACGACGGGGGCGGCCGTCCTGGCGGCTCCGGCCATCCTGCGGGGCCAGAATCTCAACAGCAAGCTGAACATCGCCTGCATCGGTGTCGGCGGGCGCGGTGGAAGTAATCTGTCGGACGTCTCAAGCCACAACATCGTCGCGTTGTGCGACATCTTCGAGCCGGCACTGGGGCGGGCCGCCATGCTGCATCCCAAGGCGCGCAAAGAAGTCGATTTTCGCAAGCTGTTCGAGCATGAAAAAGAGTTCGACGCCGTCGTCGTCAGCACGTGCGAGCATACCCACGCGTTTGCCACGCTGGCTGCGTTGCAGGCGGGCAAGCATGTCTATTGCGAGAAGCCGCTGACGCACAACGTCTATGAAGCCCGTGTCATCCGCGAGGCCGCCGCGAAGGCGAAGGTCGCGACCCAGATGGGGATTCAGATCCACGCGGGCAACAACTACCGCCGGGTGGTCGAGCTGATCCAATCCAATGCGATTGGCGCGGTGACTGAAGTGCATGTCTGGGTGTCTCGGGCGTGGGGCTTGCAAAGCCCGGAGGACGCGGTCAAGCATCGGGATATCGTGTCGGTTCAGGAGCTGCCTAAAGAATCCAAGCCGGTGCCAAAAGGGCTGCACTGGGATTTGTGGCTGGGACCAGTCGCCGATCGCCCCTTCCACGATGTCTACTTCCCTGGTCCGAAATGGTATCGCTGGTGGGAATTCGGCAATGGGACGATGTCGGATCTGGGCAGTCACTGGAACGATCTACCGTTCTGGGCGTTGAAGCTGCAGGCTCCGCTGGCAATCGAAGCCGCGGGACCTCCACCCCATGCGGAACTGGCTCCCGCGTCCATGCAGGCGACTTACGAATACGGTCCCCGCGGCGATCAGCCCGCGTTAAAACTCACCTGGTATCAGGGAGTCAACAAGCCTGCACTCTGGACCGAGGGCAAGATTCCGCAATGGGATTCCGCCGTCTTGTTCGTGGGATCTGAGGGGATGCTGTTATCGGATTACGGCAAGCACGTTCTGTTGCCGGAGAAGCAGTTTGCCGACTTCAAACGTCCCGAGCCGTTCATTCCCAACTCGATCGGTCATCACGCCGAATGGTTGAAGGCGTGCGAGACCGGTGGCCCGACCACCTGCAACTTCGAGTACTCGGGTTGGTTGACCGAGGCCAATCATCTCGGCAACGTGGCGTATCGCGTTGGCAAGCGTCTGGAGTGGGATCACGTCGAGATGAAGTGTCCCAATGCCCCGGAGGCCGATCAGTATCTTCGCCGGAAGTACCGGGATGGATGGAAATTGGTGTAAAAGATCTCGAAAGGCAGATATCGTGGCGGACGCCGCATCGAACATCTCCGCAGCGGAAATTCCTCCCCCCAGCTTTCCGGTGCTGGTGTCGATGTTTTCGACCCAGGCCGCCGTGGCTTTGGGCATGATTCCCCATCCGGTCACGAATCAACGCACCGTCGAGTTGCCGATCGCCAAGCATTTTATCGGAATGCTGACGGTGCTCGAGGATAAGACTCGCGGCAATTTGAGCAGTGAAGAGGCGACATTTCTGGAACGCAGTTTGCATCAATTGCGAGTGGCGTTTTTGGAGGTCGAGCGGAACGCGAAGTAGTCGTCCTCGCAAATGGCAACTCCTTCGGTATCGAAAATCAGGAACAACGATCGGACCGCAATCTGTGGCTCGGAGCGAAATTACGCTAGTCCGCCTGATGTCCCACGTTAGAATGGACACTGTGGCGGACTGTTCGACGTCCTGTCGATACTCGGCCACGCCCATCTGAGAAGTTGAGTTGCCCCGTGTCGTTTCAGCCTCCCGATCACTGGTTGTCCCATTCCGGCCCCGCGGGCTGGTATACGGTGGAATATCCGCCGAGCTGGAATGCCAAGGAGACCGACGGGATTTTCAGCCTGTCTCCGTCCGACGAAGTCGGTCTGCTGACCATCAAGGCCACCTGGGGCGAACAGCCATCAGACGCCAAACTGGAAGACTTGCTGAATCTGAAGCAACTTTTCCCCCGCCGCCGCAAGGTTCGCCAACTGCCATCGCTGCCGATTGACGCCGAGTCGCTGGTCTATGAGGGTGAAGTTCGGCCGCCGACTGAAGGTCCGTGGTGGAAACGCTGGCTGGCTCCGGCGAACTGGCGTCGCTGGCGGATCTGGGTGATTCGCCGCGGCCGAATTTGCCTCTATGCGTTGTATCTGCATGCGGACGAAAGCGATCCCGAAGTTCTGACGCTGGTCGGGATGATCTTGCAGACTTTACAAATCGCGGAGTCCCCCGCCGACCCTCCTGAACGCTTTACCGAGCGTGTCGTGGACCTCGCGCGGCGTGAATTCCCCTCGATGCCGTGCGAGCCGGCCCCCGATTTCCAATTGAAGGTTGGCGAGTCGCGGATCAATCTGTTCAATTTCTATCGTTCGTACATCGCGTCGCCCGAGCAATTCGAAGCGATCGTGCTGCCAGCATTAACGACGGTCGTACAAGTGCAGGGTTGGGGGAAGGATCGTCTCGAGCCCGACTGGGATCAGGTGCGCGATCGCATCATGCCGATGCTGTATCCCGTCGATGCCTGGAAAGAGCGATTTTCGAATTTCATCGGTTCGGACTGGGTCGCCGGTCTGGTGATCCTGTATGTGGTAGATGAAAGCCACGCCTACTGGTACATCCGCCAGGAGTTGCTCGACCTGTGGGGCCGTTCGACGGATGAATTGCACGATACGGCGATGCAGAACCTGGATCGCTACTTCCACGATTCGCCGATGGAATTGACCGGTGCGGGAGATCCCGACGGGCCGCAGATTTTGCTGCCGTCGCGGCCTGATGCCTATAACTCGTCGCGGTTCCTGAGTTCCGAATTCCGCGGCAAGTTGCAGGATGTGCTGGGCCGCGAGTTCGCCGTCGGCATGCCCAATCGCGACTTCTTCGTGGCAGTCAGCACACAGACCCCCGAGGCCGTCGAGCATGTCCGGCAGAAGGTCGCCGAAGACTATCTGCAGATGGACCACCCGCTGACGTCGACGATGTTATTCGTCACCAGCGACGGGGTCAGCGAGTATTCTGAGGACTAGGATCGGCAATTCCCATCCGTCCCATTAGTCTCATAAGTCCTATTTGTCCCATCGCTTTTTGATGGGACATATGTGATTGCTGCCGCCCGCCAAAAAAACAAGGGCCGGGAGAGGCAAACGCTGCCTTTCCCGGCCCTTTACGAGCACACAGTCAACTTCAGTCCAGAGTCTCAGTGTGCCTGCATTTGCTTGTCGAAGTCGATCGAAAACTTCTTCATCTTCTTGTAGAGCGTCGTGCGGTTGATGCCCAGGGCCTTGGCTGTGTTCTGGCGATTCCAGCCGTGTCCTTCGAGGGCTTCCAGGAGGATCTGCCGTTCGGGATTCGCCAATGCCGCCTTCAGCGGAGTGTTGTTGTGGTGTGAATTGTGCAGGTCGGGCATCGCGACTTGACGCCGCAAGTTGTCTGGCAGATCTTCGGCCGCGATCATTGTTCCCTTGGCCAGGACCACCGAGCGTTCGACGATGTTCACGAGTTCGCGGACATTGCCCGGCCAGTTGTAGCGTTGCAGCAACTGCACGGCCGATTCGCTGAAGCCGGCGATGTGCTTGCCGTTCTGAGAATTGAATTCGCCGAGGAA
>CAMAVF010000048.1 GCA_945861445.1 Planctomicrobium piriforme
TTGTCCATACTCAGTTGATGAGCCATCGTGGTCGCCTTCGGGTGTTTCTGGAGAACAGAAACACGCCAAGGAACTACAACGGCTCCCTTGATTCAACTGGTATCGTTTGAAGCGC
This sequence comes from Planctomicrobium piriforme, assembly GCA_945861445.1. GTDB lineage: Bacteria > Planctomycetota > Planctomycetia > Planctomycetales > Planctomycetaceae > JAKFVC01. Next base: position 116 of record CAMAVF010000048.1, read on the forward strand.
CAATCACTGGTATCGTTTGGGCGCCAACTGACAGCACTCCCTCGATTTCTCGCCGTCAGCCGGGCGCGGGTGACGCAGGTGCTTCATTAGTCAATTAGTGAGGGTAGCATCCACTCGGTACTTTTCTGCCACGACTGTCGGAGGGCCGCAGCCGCTGATCAATTAATTGTCGATTTCGTGTTACACTTGGCTGCACAGTTTTGTGCGTCCTGTCGCATCGAGGATTTGTCTCAACTAGCCTGATGACGAGCTTACAAGATGATGAACACGAACGACTTTCAACAATCGACACGGACTGGACCGAGTCGCCGGAGCTTCCTGGAGTGGGGGGCGCTGGCATTGGGGCTATGGCTTCCGGAGTTCGTTTGTGGTGCAGAACCCATGGTCAGAAACTCCACCGGCAGTTCACCTGACAACGCCGCTGCGAGGGGTCAGCCCATGGGGCGGGGAAAGGCTGATGTACCTGAGATCACGGCGACTTTCTCGATTGTTGCCGTTGATCCCGAGAGCGGCGTGTGTGGTGCGGCCGTCGCCAGCAAGTATCCGGCGGTCGGCAAAGTTGTGCCGTATGTTCGCGCGGGTGTGGGGGCATTCTGCACCCAGCATCATCACGTGCCAAAGTGGGGCGAACCGACTCTCGACAAGCTCCAGCAGGGAATGCGTCCGGAGTCCGTGATTGCCGATCTGCTGAAGGATGATCCGGACGCCGAACTGCGGCAATTGGGCCTGATCGACATGCAGGGCCGGGCGGCAGTCCACAATCCGACGAAAGCTGCGGCAGGCAGCCGATACTGGGCAGCCATGACCGGCCGCTACTATTGCTGCCAGGGAAACACGCTGACTGGTCGTGGAGTCGTCGTGGCGATGGCGGCGGCTTATGAAGACACGGCTGGCAGCGTGGCTGATCGACTGCTGGCGGCGCTGATCGCGGCCGATTGTGCGGGAGGCGATCATCGCGGGCGGCTGGCGGCTGGCATTCGAGTCGCCAAGCAGGGGATCGAGGGAGATTGGCTGTCACTCCATATTGATAAGAGTGACGACGCCGTGATCGAGCTCGCGAAAGCGTATGCGGAACTGAAGCACGACGCGAAAGGCGAATGGCGCGGTGGTCAGTTGCCATTCCAGCACCCCTGTCCTGATCGACCAAAACTCACCGCGCCAGTCAAGAGTCCCTGACACGACGGGTTGGGGGCAGAGTTGAAGCGCGGCACTTCAAGTGATTCAGGCCCCACCATTGTGGGTTGCGTGCAGCCTACGGCTGCTCGCCACCCCAAGCCCAGCGGACAATGATCTGGGCGATCCAAATCGGACACATGGAATTTGATATTTCTTGATCTGGCCCCGGCGGACAGATCCGGCATCGTGGTGGTGCTCTCGGGCAAGAACGCCAGGAAGGCGGATGACATTCTGCAGTCGGTGAAAGCCGGCTGAGCGGTTGACGGTGCCGCGTGAGTGAAGATGTTCACTGCGTCTTCCCCTTTTTCTTCTCCTCGACTTCCTTCCAGAATTCGGCCACGGGTATTTGATTGATGGTTTCCAGTGACTTGATCGAGCGCAGTAGCTTCGTATCTCGTTCCGGATTGAAGTCGAGTCTGATACCTTTGAGGGACATGTCTTTGAGTATCGACCAGTCCGTCACGCGAGTCTGTTCGAAGTAGACGTATTCCAATGGCATGCCCGCCAAGGGCGAGAGGTCAGACACTTTGGTTGAAGTCAACACGAGTTGTGTGATTGGGATCCCCTGCAAGGGTGTTAGGTCGGAAACGCCAGTGTGACTCACATACAGATGAGTGAGTTTCATCCCCTTCAGCGGAGTCATATCGGTAATCTGTGTGAGGTTGGCGTTAAGATGCGTCAATGGCATCCCTTCCAACGGCGACAAATCCGACACTCCTGTGCCCAGCATGTAAATGCTCACCAATTTCATGCCCTTGAGAGGCGACAAATCCTGGATACTCGGACAATTGTCGATGCCAATTGAAATCAACGGCATTCCCTTCAGCGGCGACAGATCCTTCACGAGCGTTGCATTTATCTGCAAACCGCCCAACTGCATTCCTTCCAGCGGCGAGAGGTCGGAGACTTGACTGTTTGAGATGTTCAGCAATGTGAGCGGCATCCCCTTCAATGGCGACAGATCCTTTACTAGCGATCCTGGGATCTCCAAACTGGCCATCTGCATTCCCACCACAGGCGAGAGGTCGGAAACTTGCGTGTTGGCCAGAAACAGTCTGGTGAGCGCCAGCCCCTTGAGAGGCGATGCGTCCGATAGTTTTCCCAATTCGCCCTGACCGCTTCCCACACAGGAAAAAGCCTTCAGGCCTGTCAATGCCCGCACAGGCGAAACGTCGGTCACGTTATCGCTGATAATCTGGAGTTCCGTCACCACGCCATTCTCGATCTTGGGACGGCCTGTCGAGTACCAATCCGTCATCTTCCCGTCATATCCCGGATTCAGCTCCTGTAACTTCTTAACGACGGCCTCCAGTTGCTGCTCGGCCGGCAGGGCGGCGACTTCCTTGGCCCATTGATCGAAGCCCGGCATTTGGAACGCCAGCTTCTTCCCCTTCTGCTGCTCCTCGACTTCCTTCCAGAACTCGGCCACAGGCTTGCTGTTGATCGTTTCCAAGGTTTTGATGGAGCGGAGGAGTTCAGTGTCCCGTTCGGGTTTGAAGTCAAGATCGAGAAGCTGTAGCGGCATGTCTTGCAACGGTGAGAGGTTGGTAACAAGAGTGGCGTTGATACCAAGTCCCGTGAGTGGCATTCCCTTCAACGGAGACAGATCGGAAATCGGATTCCCCGACAGATTCGAGTCGGTCAGAAGCATGTCTTTCAAGGGCGATAAGTCGGCGATGTTCGCACTTACGCAATACAGACGTGTCAGAGGCATGCCCTTGAGCGGCGAGAGGTCGGAAACATGGGTGGCAATGATGTAAAGGCGGTTTAGCGGCATACCTTTTATTGGCGAGAGATCGCTCAACCCTTCGTGACCTCCCCCGCTGCAAGAACAATTCAACGACTTCAGCCCCGCCAACGCCCGCACCGGCGAAATGTCGGTCACGTTGTCCGTCAAGAACGTCAACCATGTTACCACGCCTTCCTGAATCTCTGGCGTCACCTTCCCGTCAAACCGCGGATTGAGTTCCTGCAACTTCTTGGCGACGGCTTTCACTTGCTCCTCGGCAGAGAGGGCGGCGACTTCCTTGACCCACTGATCGAAGCCCGGTGTCTCGAAGGCTCGTGGCTTCTTCGCCGCCACCTGATAGTCCTCTACTGCCTTGTAGAATTCCGCTGCTGGTTTCCCGTTGATCGTCTCCAGCGTCTTGATGGAGCGGAGCAGTGCGGTGTCCCGGTTGGGTGTGAAGTGAAGATTGAGTTGCTGAAGGGGCAGGTTTTTCAGCGACGAGAGGTCGGCGACCAGCGTTTCGTTAATTCCGAGGGTGCTCAGCTTCATGCCCTGCAACGGCGAGAGATCGGAGACCGGAGTTTGATAAACGGTAAGAAATGTCAGCGGCATGCCGTTGAGCGGTGAGAGGTCTGTGACTTGCGTGCCTTGCATAAACAGCGATATCAGCGGCATGCCCTTCAAGGGTGACAGGTCCGACACCGGCGTATTTTCAATTTGCAAATGTGTCAGCGGCATCCCCTGCAACGGCGAGAGGTCGGTGATTCTCGCACTAGAACAAAATAGTGCCGTCAGCTTCATGCCTTGCAAGGGAGCGAGATCGGCAACTTGGGTGGCTTGAATGTTCAGGGAAGTGAGCGGCAGACCCTGCAATGGGGAGAGGTCCGATACTTGGTTGGAACTGACACCGAGCGATGTCAGCTTCATGTCCTTGAGTGGCGTCAGGTCTACGAGTTTCCCCTGACCCAACAGGTCACGACCCATACAAATCAGATCTCTCAATCCCGCCAACGCCCGCACCGGCGAAAGATCGGTCACGTCGTCGGTCAGCAACCTGACATTCCAGACGATGCCTTCGTGAATGGAAGGCGTGCCTTCCCCGTTGTACCCGAACATCTTCCCATCAAATCCCGGATTCAACTCGACCAGCTTCTTGGAAACGGCTTCCACCTGCTTCTCGGCAGGCATGGCCTGCACGTCCTTCATCCATTGGTCGAAACCCCGCATCTGGAATCCAAGTTTCTTCCCCTTCTGCTGTTCCTCGACTTCCTTCCAGAACTCCGCAGCCGGTTTGGTGTTGATCGTTTCCAATGTCTTGATGGAGCGGAGCAGTTCTGCGTCCCGCATCGGGTCGAAATCGAAGTAGATCAACTTCAGAGGCATCTCTTTGAACAGGGAATAATTGGAAACCTGAGTTTCATAACAGTGAAGTTCCCTCAACTTCATCCCTTGAAGTGGCGAAGGATCGGCGATCTTCGTTGTGTGGAAGGCTAGGGCTTCGAGGGGCATTCCTTTCAGTGGAGAAATATCGGTGACGGAAGTAGCGGCACAACCGAACCCAACAAGACTCATGCCTCTCAATATGCCCAAGTCGGACACTTTCGTGTAATTGAGGGAGAGGGAGATCAGCCGCATTCCCCGTAGAGGAGTCAAGTCTTCGACGTTCGAGAAATCACAAGTCAACACTTCGAGAGGCATACCAAACAATGGCTTCAAGTCCGAAACGAGAGTGCCTGAAATCACTAGTTGCTGCAACTTCAGCCCTGCAAGCGGTGCAAGATCAGACAACTTTCCCATTCCCGCCTCGCTGCCGGACGACACCAAATTAGTCAGCCCCACCAACGCTCGCACCGGGGAAATGTCGGTCACGTTGTCGGTCAAGAACTGAAATTGCGTCACCACCCCGCCTTCAACAGTCGGCGTCAAAACCTTCCCATCAAACCCCGGATTAAGTTCCATCAACTTCTTGCTGACGGCTTCCACCTGCTTGTCGGCGGGCAGAGCTTGCACGTCTTTGACCCATTGATCGAAGCCGGGCGTCTGGAAGGCCAAAGGTTTCTTCGTCCCATCACCGACAGGCGGTTTCGTCCCGGCAGGAACCGGAGCAGGCTTCGTCCCCACCATCGCTGGTTTCTCATCCAGCGGCACCAACTTCGCCTTGATGGGCGTCTTGCCACCGGACTTCATCTCGAAGTCCTGTCCAAAAACGGTGAAGCCGTCTTTCTCGATCTGGAGGCGATGCTTGCCGGGATCAACCGAAATGGAAACCAATCCCTTGCCGCCCTTCTGGCTGATCTCGACTTTTCCCTCGGCATCCAAGACTTGCACCACTGCATCTGGCTGATCGACTTCCACGATCAACGTGCCATCTTTGGTCTTGAGGGAGACGATGATGCCATAAAGCATCACCACGCCCAAAACAGCGGCACCGATCAGGGCCATCTTCTTGCCGTTGCCCGTCTTTCCCGGAGCCGCTTTTGCCGGTGCCTTCGCCAGAATGGTCGGCTCTTCAAGCGGCTTCTTGAGAAAGTCGAACGTAACGTCATCCAAAGTCGTGGTCGCCGGTTGCTGGATAGACACGGAAGGCGTCGGGCCAGCGGTGCAGCGTTCCAATTCCACAATCACTTCGGTCATCGACTGGTAGCGGTCTTCGACCTTCTTGGCGACCAATTTCCTGAAGACGGCTTCAAGCCGCTCGGTGACTTCGGGGCGAATTGTGCGAAGTGCAGGAATGGGCTGTTCCCGATGAGCCAGCAGTTTCTTCATCAGCGTGTCGCCTTCGTAAGTCGATTTGCCGGTCAGCAGGAAAAACAGGGAGCAACCCAACGCATAGATGTCGGCACGGGCGTCGGCGGCTTTGGTGTCCAGAGCCTGTTCGGGGGACATGTAATCGACCGTCCCCATGATGGTCCCGGTAGAGGTCAGATCCGCTTGCGGAGCATCGTCTCCGTCCAAACTCAGGCGAGCCAGACCCATGTCCAGAATCTTGACCGCGCCCTTCTTATCCAGGAGCAAATTGGCGGGCTTGATGTCCCGGTGGACAATTCCCTCGACATGGGCCGCTGCGAGTCCTTTGGCAGCTTGCACAACAAAGTTGACCGCCTGCTCAACAGACAGCGGCCCGTTCTGTTTGACCAAAGCGGACAGGTCGCTGCCTTCGACCAATTCCATGACGAGGAAGTGAACACCGTTGGCCTGATCGGCGTCGTGTGCCGTGACGATGTTGGGATGACTGATTTTGGCAGCGGCTTTGACTTCCCGGTGAAAGCGGGCGATGGCTGCCTGGTCCTTTGTCATCGCAGTCGGCAACACTTTGACCGCCACGATCCGCTCCATGACCCGATGCCGGGCCTTGAAGACCTGTCCCATGCCATCCGGGGGAGCGTCTTGCTCGACGGACACCTCCGTGTGTGCCCCAGACAGACCCGAATAATAAATTTGCCCGATCGGCATTTCAAGATGGTTTTTGCGAAGTGTCTCCGGTTCACTGGAAGTTACTGGCAAGTTACTGATTTTTCGCGGGGATGTTCTGTAACAACTTCTTGAGTTGCGTGCGCTTCAAGGGTTTAACGAGATGCATGTCGAAGCCCGCGGCCAACGCTTTCTGGCGATCGGAAGGAAATCCATAACCGGTCAGCGCCACCAGAAATGGTGCCGGACGGAGCTGCTCCGCTCGAATGCGTCGAGCCACTTCGAAGCCATCGAGACCAGGAAGTCCGATATCAACTAATGCCACGTCTGGATGCCAGTCGGAAATGAGCTGGATGCCTTCCAGTCCATCTGCGGCGACATCGACTTCGTGGCGATCGAGCTGCAGCAACGCTTGCAACGTCGCTCGGCTGTCGGCGTTGTCTTCCACAATCGCGATTCGGAAACGACGCGCGGGTCCACTGCCCAGATCTGCGGTCGCGCTCGAGTTGCGGCGCGGGGCGGAATCGGGGAGCAACGGCAATCGCACGGTGAATTCACTGCCAGTGTTGTAGCCATCGCTCCTGGCGACGACGGTTCCACCGTGGAGTTCCACGATCGCCCTGACGAGTGTCAGGCCGACACCCATGCCACCATCTGCGCGGTCCAGCGTTTCATTGGATTGGACAAATAATTCAAATACTCGGTCGAGCATTTCCGGCGAGATGCCCACGCCGCGGTCTGTGACCTGCAGGACCGCCTGACCGCCCTCTCTTCCCAGCCGCACGGAGATCGTCTCTCCCGGTGGAGAATACTTGGCGGCGTTCTTCAACAGATTGATCACGACCTGTTGCAACCGAGCCGGATCGCCGTGAACTCGCGTGTCCGAATCGAGACCTGTGACGTCGAGCCGTTGCTCGCGGGACGTGATGATCGGCTGGACCGCATCCATTGCCGCCGCAATCACATCGGCCAACAGACACTCCTCTCGACGGAGCACAATCTTGTTCTGCGTGACCCGCGCCACGTCGAGCAAATCATCCAGCAGCAGGCCCATTTGCTCCGCCTGACGGTTCACGACCTGACAAGCGGCACCAGGCTCGCCGGTCAGATGGGCTTCTTCGAGCAGTTGCGAGGCATTGAGTATGGCCCCCAGCGGATTTCGCAGTTCGTGCGAAAGCATGGCCAGGAAATGATCGCGATTGCGAATCGCCTGTTGAATTTCACGTTCGGCCTGTTTGCGTGCCGTGATGTCGCGCGAAATGCCGGAAGCGCCTACCACGCGGCCATGGGTGTCACGGATGGGCGAGACGGTGTGCTGGACTTCGATGATCGACCCGTCTTTCCGCTGTCGTTGGTGTTCGCCGGTAAACGACTCCCCCGCACGAATCGATTTCAGGACGGTATCGAACTGATCTGCTGATTGTGAGGGGTACAGCATGCGGGCGTTGCGGCCCACGACTTCGTCCGCCTGGTATGGCTGAGCTCCTGTTCGAGTGCCAGGACCTGTTCACGCGACGCGACCCCCAGGTCGATCGCTGCTTCCTCACGCGGTGGCGCAGATTGCTGCATGTCATCCAGAATCACGAGATAGCTCGTCAGACCGGAGAGGCGTAGATGATTTTTGTTTTGTCCCGGACTGCCGCTTCCCGGAACCGGTCATCCGCCAGGTACATGATCTTCTGCGGTGCTCCCCCGCACTTGACCGCTCCAGAAGGGTTCGTGAACACGGCGTTACCGCCACGAAAGTTGCGAATCGCTTCCCACGTCGAATCGACTGTCGCATACGAATAGTTGCTGCAAACGCCATTCTTGCCGATCGACTCCTTCAAACCGGGAATCTTGTCCCAGTTGATCTGTAATCCCGCTCCGACAATCAGCCAGTCGTAAGTGACAGTCTTTCCGTCCCGTGTGCGGATCGTGTTCTGGTCGGGAAGAAACTCGGCGACTGCGTCCCGAATCCAACTCACTCCTCGCGGAATGACCGAGGCTTCCGTGTGTTCGGTGGACTCTTTCTTTGCTAATCCGGCTCCCACGAGTGTCCACAGCGGTTGGTAATAGTGTTTGTCCGAAGGCTCAATGACCGCCACGTCGCGGCGGTGAAACCAACTCCTCGTCAGCTGTGCGGCAACCGTGATCCCCGCTGTGCCGCCACCGACGATGACGATTTGATGATGAATGGTTTCGGACATAATATGATTCCTTACTCGGAGTTCAGGCGCTGAGATTGCGAACGATGACAAACACGGCTACCGCGAGGATGGCGATGACAAAGACTTTCTGGAGCGCGGGGCCAGACAACCGACGACCGATCTGCTGACCTGCAAACAACCCTGCAATCCCACCAATGACAAACAAGGCTGTCACCACAGGTGCAATGGCGCGTCCTGCCCAGAGTTGTGAGGCGACTCCGGACACACTCACCAGCGCGATCACCATCAGGGAAGTGCCGACGGCGCGATGAATCGACATACCACTAAAAAGAACCAGGGCGGGTACGATGACAAATCCACCACCAACGCCGAAGACTCCCGACAACACGCCTGTCAACACGCCCACAATGAGCAGCAACACGGCGCATCGCGAATTCAAAATCAACACCCCGGCAGCGTCTCGCTGGCAAGTGGGACCATCCAAGTGTTCCGGGGTCGGGCAAGCCGGGACTTGAATGGCCGGACTTGACGACTGCTGCCAGAGTCGTATGGCGACAATGACCATCAGGCCAGCGAACGACAACAACAGAACAGTTTCAGGCAGAAATCCGGCAATCCATGTGCCAACTGGAGCGCCAACCATGCCCGCGATCGCGAACAACAATCCAGTGCGGATCTCGACCTGGCCCAGCTTCCAGCGATGGAGGAATCCGACGAGCGAAGTGGCTCCCACGGCGGCGAGTGAGATCCCGACAGCCTCCCGTGTGGGAATATCCAGTCCGTAGACCAGCAGTGGAACTGCGAAGATCGCACCTCCACCGCCGGTCAGTCCCAACGAGAGCCCCACAACCGCTCCAAAGATCAGGCTTAGCCACAGCATGAGGTCTCCTCCGGTTCAGACGCCGGTCCCTGGCAGCCGCTGAACGGTCTCATTCGTGTCCGGATTTACCCGCATGAACGGCATGGTCTGCGGTGTTCAGCGGCGCGTCTTGCGTGCCATGTGGAACCCGGCAGGCACCACTCATGCAGGTGGGAATGCCGAACCACGGCAGAACCCACATGTTCAGGACGATCCAGCCTGCGAAGAGGCTGGCAAAAAATAGAATGTCGTACATCGCAAATACTCCCTGTGAGGGTGGCGGTTCTCAATCACTTCGCGCAGACTGTGCCGCACGCGGCCGACGCAGTCTCGTCGGATTCGGTCGGCAGCTTCGAGGCGATCCACGCTTTGATCCCACCGACGAGGTCACTGACGTTGGTTCGCCCCGCTTCAGCGAGGAGACTGGTGCCAATCGCCGAACGATAGCCCCCTTCGCAGTGGACCACGACCGGCCGATCCTGGGGTACTTCCGCCAGCCGTCCCCGCAAGTGCATCAACGGAATGTTGTGGCTATGGGCCAGGTGCCCGGATAGCCACTCTTTCTCCGAACGGACATCCACTACGAACGGACTCGGCGACTCGGCCAACTGTTCGGCCAAAGCGGGGGCCGTGATCCGTGAGATCACTCGTATCAACTCAGGACGCGGTTCCAGTGCCGCCATTCCGTCACCGAGGTAACCAGCGACGTTGTCGAAGCCGATCCGGCCCAGCCGCATTACTGCTTCTTCCTCGCTTCCCGGATCAGCGATCACGACAATCGGCCGATCGTGACTGAGGATCGATCCACACCAGGTGGCATACTTGCCTTTGAGACCGATGTTGATCGAGCCCGCCAGATGCGCTCCCTCGAAATCGGCCGCTTCACGAACATCGACCAGCTCTGCCCCCTGCTTCTTCATTCGCACGACATCATCAACACTAAGAGCCTTCAACGAAGTGCGGAGTGTCGCTTCCAGATCGGGACGTTCCTGTCGGTTCTTGATGGCGTCGTACACGAAGTAGTCCGGCGCTTCCGGTTGATCGCTCGTCACGAGCCGCTTGAACTCGTCGAATCCCATCGGTTGGAGGGCGTAATTGAATTTCTTCTGCTCGCCGATCGTCGAGACAGTCTCTTTGCTTAGGTTCTTTCCGCACATTGAACCGGCACCGTGTGCCGGGTAGACGAGCGTTGAGTCCGGCAGCTCGCGGAGTTTGTTGAGCGAGTGGTACAGCATCTCGGCCAGTTCGTCCGCCGTAACGCCGATGGATGCCAGAAGGTCGGGCCGGCCCACGTCGCCAATGAACAGCGTGTCGCCGGTCAGTACAGCTTGTGGCACGGTGTCGCTCTTTGTGCGGTCGAAAACCAACAACGAAATGCCTTCGGGCGTGTGCCCCGGTGTCTCCAGAATCTGGATACGAACATCCCCCAGTTCGAATAGGTCGCCATCTTTCACGGCTTGGACATCGAACTCCGCCTGAGCACGGGCTCCCATCACGATGCGCGCGCCAGCCCGATTCCGCAGTTCGATGTGCCCCGCAAGGAAGTCCGCATGAAAGTGAGTCAGTACGACATACTTGATTGCGTAGCCACCTTCCTGGGCATCGCTGAGGTACTGCTCGATGTCGCGCTGTGGGTCGACGACGACTGCCTGCTTGGTTCGTTCGTCGGCAATCAGGTACGACGCGTGCGCCAGACAGCCAAGATAGTATTGCTTGAGGATCATGATCAACTTTCCTGAATGGAGTGTGGTGCGTTGTGATGTGGTGCGATGGGGGACCAACGGGTCAACTGCAACACGATGTCTTCGACGCCGGTGGACAGGTCTCTGTCTTGCTCGTTGGATTGCTTGACGATGTCTTGGGAACTTGATTCCAGGGCATCCGGGCGAGCAACATGCCCATCCCGCAGGTATCCGTGAGCCCGGCAAACACCAGTCCGGCACCCACAAACGCTGACAGTGCGATCCAATATGGGTGTGCGAACAGGCTCAGTAGTGCGCCAATCAGCACGAGCGAACCGGCCGCGATGCGAACTTGCCGTTCGAGTGAAATGGTCTTTTTGCCGCGTACCACAGCCAGCCCCGCCTGTTCCCAGGCCTGCGTTCCTCCTTCGACATTGACCACATTGGTGTAGCCTGTCGCAAGAAACTTCTCGCAGGCCTGCTTGCCACGACTTCCCGAACGACAAATCACATACAGCGGCTGCTCCGAACCGGCCCGACCAGCCGCGACTTGTGCTGCGTCAAGTTGATCGAGCGGCACGTTGCGTGCAAAGTTCACATGGACCTCGCGGTACTCCGCAGGAGTCCGGACATCGATCAACTCGACATCCTGTCCGGACTGCACGATGCCATGTAACTGCTTTGGGGAAATGGTCTTGATGGACATGATTGGCTCCTGAATTGTGGTCGAATGCTAAACAGGTAGATAGATCGGAACCTATCGATCTATATGGCAAAAAAATTAGAACAACTACTTTCCCGACTGCGAATCAAAACGATCTTCAACGCATTTGAGAATGTTCTTCAGGTGCGGTTCTGCAACCCGGTAAAACACCTTGCGTCCGTCCTTTTCGCTGGAGAGGAATCCACAACGCTGCATCAGCCTCAAATGCTCCGATGCCATGGCGCTCGGCAGGCCACACGCCTCGGCCAGCTCGCTGACGGTGAAGTCCCCTTGAAGCAACATCTGTACCATTCGCAGACGATGCGGGTGGGCTAGTATCCGAAGACACTCCGCCGCTTCACTCAAGGATTCCAAATCGGTCAGTCGCATGTGTTGTGATTTGCTCATCGGGTTTCTCCTCACACACTCAAATATATCGGAATATCCCGACATGTCAAGTGGTGTCTCCGTAGACTATCATTTCCGTGGATGAAATTGAGTATTGGAAATTCGGTTTGTTGTCAGCCGCAGGTGCTTAGAGTTGGCATGACACGCGTGGAAGGAGATCCGAGACGCAGTCCGATCCTGACCGCCATACAGCGCGAATTCGCCATACACGCCGAAGTGTCGTCCGTGCCAGGCTAACTGCCCGCCCTTAGAAAGCAGTCCTATGAATCAACTTCTTCGGCATGAGGCAATCACCCCGTTTCTGCAGCTTACAGACTTCACACTTTGTTCCCCAACGCACTTCACCCTTGACCAAACGACAGGTATGCGCTATCGTTAATCGTAGATTAACGATATAGGAGATTGAGTGGTGAACCGGAAACCGAAGCCAAACTGCTCCGACGAAGCAGTCGTCGAATTGCCGGCCGATGAGTCGGCCGAGCAGCTTGCGCGGTTGGCATGGGCTGTCGCGCACCCCGCGCGCGTTCGAATTGTGCGTTTGTTAATCAGCCGCGAGACCTGCGTTTGCGGCGAGATCGTTGATAGTCTTCCGCTTGCCCAATCGACGGTTTCACAACACCTGAAGATCCTCAAGGAGTCGGGATTGATTGCAGGGGAAGTGGACGGTCCTAAAGTTTGTTACTGCATTAATCCGCAGAAATTGAGGGAACTTAAGTCACTGATCGCAAAGCTCTAGGTGGGATTTTTTTGCGGAGAGTGATCGTGCTTCGGCGATTAACGATTTTGTGAGGTAATCATGAGCAAGGAATCGATTCTCAAAACGGTGCAGGACCAATATGGAGCTGTCGCCCGAAACGGGCTTTTGAACGAATCGGGGGCAGTGCGATCTGTGGCGCAGGCATTCGGCTATGCGCAGGCTGGTTCCGGCGAATGTTGCTCGTCGACACCAAATGTCTGCTGCTCGACGACCGAGTCCAGTCATGCTGCAACTTCGATGCACGGTGGGCTGGCACAGGTGTTGCGTCAATTCGACGCGAACACCTAAGCGGCCAGTGTCCGAGTGCATGCCATCAAATCCTCCGAGTATGAACTTGCGGAGTTTGAAAACAAGGAAACAACGATGAAAACAATTCAGGTTTACGACAAACCAATGTGTTGCTCGACGGGCGTTTGTGGACCACAAGTCGATCCCGTCTTGCCACGATTCGCAGCCGATCTCGATTGGTTGAAATCGCAGGGACATCAGGTGGAGCGATTTAACCTGGCTCAACAGCCGCAGGCGTTCATAGCGAACGCCGAAGTTCATCAACTGCTGGCCACGCAAGGGACCCATTGCCTGCCACTCATCATGGTCGATGGTCACATTGTGAGTCAGCGCGGCTATCCATCGCGGGAAATGCTCAATCTCTGGACCCAATCGTCCGCACCGACTGATGCAGCGCCCGTTGTCGAACAGGGCGGCGAGTGTTGCGGCGTCAAGAAGTGCTGCTGAGAGTTCAGGAAACGGATTTGCTTGGAAGGGGACGATGATGGCTGGAAGCGTGACGCGACGATTGGCATTCCTGGATCGCTATCTAACGCTGTGGATTTTTATGGCGATGGGAGCCGGTGTCGCTGTGGGACGTCTGATCCCCGGAATTGAAGCCGGGATTAATCGCTTCCAGGTCGGAACGACGAATATCCCGATCGCTCTCGGACTGATCCTGATGATGTACCCGCCGCTGGCAAAAGTGCGCTATGAGGAACTGGGGGAGGTGTTTCGGAACTGGAACATCCTCGTCCTGTCTCTCGTCCAAAACTGGATCATCGGCCCGATTCTCATGTTCGGATTGGCGATTCTGTTTTTGGGGGATCGCCCCGAGTACATGGTGGGGCTGATCATGATCGGATTGGCCCGCTGCATCGCGATGGTCATCGTCTGGAACGATTTGGCCAAGGGAGACACCGAATATGCCGCCGGACTTGTCGCCTTCAATAGCGTCTTCCAGGTTCTGTTTTACAGTTTGTATGCGTGGGTGTTCATCACGGTCCTGCCGCCCCTGTTCGGCCTCCAGGGAAGCGCGGTGCAGATCAGCATTGGCGAAATCGCCCAGAGCGTGTTTATCTATCTGGGGATTCCATTCATCGCCGGGATGTTGACGCGCTTCGTGCTCATCAAGTCCAAGGGGCGTGATTGGTATGAGGGCCATTTTATTCCTGCCATCAGCCCGCTGACGCTGATCGCCTTGTTGTTCACAATCCTGGTGATGTTCAGTCTGAAAGGGAACCTGATCGTTCAAATCCCTTTCGATGTCGTGCGAATCGCCATTCCGCTGCTGATTTACTTCGTGGTGATGTTTCTGGTCAGTTTCTGGATGGGCCACAAGATCGGTGCGGATTACTCCAAAACGGCGACAATCGCATTCACGGCCTCCAGCAATAACTTTGAATTGGCCATTGCCGTAGCGGTCGCCGTGTTTGGTCTCAACTCTGGAGCGGCGTTCGCGGCGGTGATCGGCCCGTTGGTCGAAGTTCCGGTCCTGATCGGACTGGTGAATGTCTCCCTGTACTTTCAGCGCCGCTATTTTGGCGACGCAATCGACACTGGAGTGGAGATGATCGGTGCAGCTTCTGCGACTTGTCCCACGTCAATGACGAAACGCAGCCACATCGCACAGAACGAAGGAAAGCCATGATGAAGTTCCTGGATCACCCGACTCGCAATCTGTTCTTCACTGGGAAAGGGGGCGTTGGCAAGACCTCGATCGCTTGCGCGACCGCCGTGCGACTGGCGGATTCCGGGAAACGCGTCCTCTTGGTGTCGACTGATCCGGCATCGAATCTCGATGAGGTGCTGGCGACGCCTTTGGGGCATCATCCGACTCCTGTCCCTTCAATTCCGGGACTTTCGGCAATGAATCTCGACCCGGAGAAATCAGCCGCTGAATACCGCGAGCGGATGGTCGGACCATATCGTAACCTTCTTCCAGCAGCGGCAGTGGCCAGCATGGAAGAACAGTTCTCCGGCTCCTGCACGCTGGAGATTGCTGCGTTCGACGAGTTCTCGCGCTTGTTGGGGGATGCGACCGCCACCGCCGCCTTCGACCATGTCATCTTCGACACCGCGCCAACAGGCCACACGTTACGACTGTTAACCCTCCCATCTGCATGGTCCGGATTCATGGAGTCGAACACCACCGGGACTTCGTGTCTCGGGCCACTTGCTGGACTGCAAGCTCAGCAAAAACTCTATCAGGACACCGTGCATGCTCTGAGCGACGCTGACATAACGACTCTTGTGCTCGTCGCTCGTCCTGAAGTGACTGCATTCAGAGAAGCATCACGAACCTGTGGTGAGTTGGCGGCGCTGGGTGTTAAGAATCAACACCTCGTTGTTAATGGGGTGTTTCAGGCCAGCGACTTGTCGGATCAACTGGCGGTCGCCATGCAGAAGCGAGGCGAATCCGCCATGGCAGCGATTCCCGACTCGTTGCGAGACCTTCCGCGCAGCCTGGTTCTACTCACTGCGAATGGTGTGCTGGGAGTTCAAGCACTTCGTACGCTGGGAACAGTAACGATGACATCCGACGACAAAATTGTTCAGTCTCCACCGAACTTCAAAATGCCTTCGACCCTTGGCGAACTCATGGATGGTCTGGCGGCTCCTGGCCACGGCGTCATTCTCGCCATGGGCAAAGGAGGTGTCGGCAAGACCACCGTCGCCGCAGCCGTCGCGGTGGGGCTAGCCGAACGCGGATTTCGCGTTCACCTCTCCACTACCGATCCAGCAGCACATCTCGCTGCTACGATCGCAGCAGATGCACTTCCGAATCTCACCGTCAGCCGAATCGATCCCGCCGCCGAAACGGCACGGTACTCAGCGGAAGTTATGACGACCGCTGGTGCGGGTCTGGACACCCAAGGCCAGGCGTTGCTGGCTGAAGATCTGCGGTCCCCCTGCACTGAAGAAATTGCTGTCTTCCGTGCATTCGCGGCAGCGGTTGCTGAAGGAAGCGACCGGTTTGTGGTATTGGATACGGCCCCCACCGGGCACACGATTCTCCTGCTCGATGCAGCGCTGGCTTATCATCGAGAAGTGATTCGCCAATCCAGCCAGATGCCTGATTCGGTCGAACAGCTTCTGCCCCGCTTAAGAGATCCAGAATATTCTCGTGTGCTCATCGTCACTCTTCCAGAGGCGACACCGGTTCACGAAGCCGCGCAGCTACAGCGAGATTTACGCCGCGCCGAAATCGAACCGTACGCATGGGTCATCAACCAGAGCCTGTTGCCGTTGACCGTGACCGATCCTGTGCTACGAAGTCGCCAAAGCTATGAAACAAAGTTCATACGAGAAGTTATCACAGATTGCGCACATCGCACGGCAATTATTCCCTGGCAGATCGAGCCGCCAGTTGGATACCAGGCCCTAAAGCAGTTGGTGTCCCATGAATCTGAAGTAAGAGATGAGGTCAAGTTATGATCAAGCCAAAAGTGCTATTTCTGTGCACGGGCAACTCGTGCCGCAGTCAAATGGCAGAGGGCTGGGCTCACCAATTGATGGGAGATCGTATCGAGCCGTACTCGGCGGGCATCGAGGCTCATGGAATGAACCCGAATGCGGTCCGGGTCATGAGTGAAGCAGGCATCGACATCACAAGCCAGTCGTCGAAAGTGGTTGACACGCTGGCCGCTGTGCCATTCGATTTAGTCATTACGGTGTGTGGCCATGCTGACGAGAATTGCCCGGCGTTTCTCGGGAAAGCACGTGTCGTGCATGTGGGCTTCGACGATCCGCCAAAGCTTGCAAAATCCGCCGCCTCGGAAGATCAGGCATTGGGGCACTATCGTCGTGTGCGTGACGAGATTCGCGATTTCGTGAAGACGAAGCTCGAAGGGCTGGTGGAACTAAACGAGCCTGGAAACTAATCATGAAAGTCCGCATGCTCAAACGCGAGTCATCCCAAACTGCGTACCCATTGCTCCGCGTGATCTTGGGGATGTCTGTCATCGAGACTGGGTAAATGCTACACTTTTCAAAATTCACGGAGAGCGACCCATCGGCAATTGTCTGCCGGAAGGCGTGTCTTCATCAAATCATTCTCGGAAAATCAAAAATGGCAGAAGGCAGAATCAAGAAATTGATGGACAAGGGATTTGGGTTCATTTCCACAGGCGGATCGAAAGACCTGTTTTTTCATTCGAAGGCACTTCAAGGCGTAAGTTTCGACGATCTGCATGAAGGCCAAGAGGTGACGTTTACAGAAGGTCGCAGCGATAAAGGACCTTGTGCCGAGAACGTCAGGCCCGCCTAGTCTGATGTCTTCAGCCACTGTCTACAGCACCAGTGAAATCACTGAGCGGATATTGATTTATTAGAAACTGGTGGCTGCCGGTTGACGTGCCTGTCGCTGTTTCTCCTGTCAGGCGAATAAAGCCGTTTTTGAGATCCTGCGCGCGTTCGGAATTGGTAATCGAATCCCGACTGATCGTTCCGGACAGAATTCGAACGCGGACACTGTGAAATATGGCGTTATTCTGCCAGCTACCCGTGAGTTACTTCTTTGGCAACTTTGCGACGAACTTAACCGCCCGTTGAATCCAGACTTCCAACTGCTCATCGTCCTCGACGCCCTCTGGCTCGACCACCACCCAATTCCTCATCGGCCTGCCGGTGATGTCAAACGCTCGGACGTGCGGCTCAAGCAACGCCGCTTCGCCTTCGTAGGGGCCAAGGCGGACAATCAGGGAGTCCTTCCAGACCCCTGTCAGTGCGTTGCCATTAAGTGACGAAACAGGAACTGGTGTCAGCTGTCGAAATATCGGGAGTTCATTAGCCTGATGCCATGAAGTCGCAGAAAGGACGGCGTTCTTAGGGATACGTGACGACGATCTGACACCGAATTGAAACCCGAGGGAACAAGAGAACTTTGATGATCGTTCAGCTCACGAACGGGTGGCCGCATGGAGGTTTGTTCTGTTCCGCTGCTATCATTGGTGACAGACGTGACATCTTGTCTAGAAAATGACGGGCCTTTGGGGGAGAATACTGCCCCGTCCTTCATGTTTCGTGCAATTTCGTCACAGCGAATCCTCAAATATGGCCTTGCCCCTCGAAAAGTTCGTCCAGCAGCTTGAAGACAGCGGGATTCTCGCTGGTGACACGATCAAGGATTTTGTTCCGCCGAAGGCGTCTCCCAAAGACGCCGAAGAACTCGCCCGTGAACTGGTCCGACAGAAGAAGCTGACCAAGTTTCAGGCGGAAGAGGTTTATCGGGGCAAAGGGAAGTCGCTGGTCCTCGGCAACTACGTCCTGATGGAGAAGATCGGGGCGGGAGGAATGGGTGAGGTCTATAAGGCCGAACATCGCCGGATGAAACGCATGGTGGCGATCAAGCTGCTGCCTTCAGCCATGACGAAGGACAAAGCCGCTATCGCCCGGTTTGAGCGGGAAGTCACTGCCGCCGCCAAACTGCGTCATACCAACATCGTTGCCGCCGACGATGCCGACTGTGCCAATGGTGTTCACTTTCTTGTCATGGAGTTGGTGGAGGGCCTGCTGGACTTCAAACCCTTTCGTGACACGGAACTACTCCGCTCCATTAAGACCTTGAAGACGATCAACAATATTCCCGCAGCCGAGTTCTGGAAAGAAGAGGAAGCTCGCTATGCGGCATTTGACCAATGGGTGAAAGACGTGCAGGCCATGCCCGCCGAGAAGCAGGTCGAAGCTGTCAGCAAGAAGTTGATGGAGTTGAATCCAGGGTTTGATGGGAAGTTGACGCAGGAAATCGCTGGCGGTGTAGTGACATCGCTTCACGTTGTCACTGACACCGTGACGGACATTTCGCCGATTCGGTCTTTATCGAGTCTGAATGTTCTTAATTGCGTGGCTTCCAACCGCATCATTGGTCGACTGTCAGATTTATCTCCGCTTCGTGGCTTAAAATTAACGACCTTGCATTGCGGACATTCTCAAGTTACTGACCTTTTTCCGCTTCAAGGAATGCCGCTGACGACGTTGACGTGCTTTGGTAGCAATGTGGCCGACTTGTCGCCGTTGAGGGGGATGTCGCTACGAGTTTTGGATGTCAGGCAGACCTCGGTTTCGGATTTAGAACCGCTCGCTGGGATGCCGTTGGAAGATATCCGAGCGAGTGAATGCAAATTACTATCCGACCTCACACCATTAGAGGGTATGCGTCTGAAGTCGTTTGCTTGTGATTACACAGCGGTAACAACGCTGACGCCGTTGCGAGGGATGCCATTAGTCGAATTGACGTTTCATGGTTCGCAAGTGTCCGACCTGACTCCGTTGCAGGTGATGCCGCTCGTGATTCTTGATTGCTCCAGTTCGAAGATCAAAAATATAACCGCTTTGTCCAAATTGCCGCTCACGTCGTTGGCCCTTATGAGTACCCAAGTATCCGATCTCTCGCCGCTGAAGGGGATGCCGCTGACGACCTTGTACATCAACAACACGCTAGTGCCTGACCTTTCACTGCTGAGCGGGATGCCATTGAAGAATCTTAGCTGCGACTTCAACCCCAAACGTGATACTGAACTTCTCCGCTCCATAGAAACACTGGAAACGATCAACGGCAAGCCGGCTGTGGAGTTTTGGAAGGAAGTCGAGGCAAAGAAAGCCGATCAGTAGCTCGGTCATCCGACGCTTCCTCCAAGTTGATTCTAAGTGCGCTTCGATCTCGGCTGAAAGTGGTTCCTTCGACAAATTCGGGATGCACCTCGAAGACAGCGGGATTTTCAATGACGACCCCATTGGGGACTTCATACTGCCTAAGGCATTTCCAAAGATGCTGGCCCCCCGAATGAACATGTCCACAATAAGAACCTGACTACGCATCCCCCAACTTGCCGTAGAAAGGGATACAGCTTCTTGCCAAGCAAAAAGGGATACACAAAGTGGCTACAAAAAAAGCCCTAAACCATTACAGTTTAGGGCTTTGTGAAGTGGAGGATAGGGGAGTTGAACCCCTGACCTCTTGCATGCCATGCAAGCGCTCTCCCAACTGAGCTAATCCCCCGAATTTTGCTGTCTGTACTGCTGACTCCATCGGTCTCAGCGGGCCGGCTCGCAGTGGGTTGCGGGTTTGGCTGCTGACGATTGTATCGGTTTCAACACTGTGACCGACAGAGATATCGGCCCTCTGGCCCGATTTCCTGACGAATTCCGCAAAGTTTTCGCAGGGGGCCCGCTTCGCCGAGAGAGGAGAAAAATAACTATCCGCCCCAACTCTGTCAAGCACGTCGGTCTTAGTTCCCGAAGTCCGCTCCGACTTGGCCGTCCCTGTGATCGTTTCCCGTCTCAAATAAGTGGCCTGGGTGACCTGCCATCGTGCCTGTGATACATCATTGTGAACTGTAACTGCTGTGTTTGAAGTGGTTTGCGGTAGATTTACCAATCCTGCTGTTCCTTCGCTGGAATGCCGTTTGAGACCTCAATGTCATGGTCTGGCGATCGACTCGGGCTCTTGTTTCTTGGGGCCGCGCTGGACTGTCTGGCAGAGGATAGATGCGGGGTTTCACTTCTGGTTCGCGGACTTGGGAAGTGTGAAATTCGCGTGTGGTCCGAACTTCCCGGTGAAATTCACACTCCGTTACTGGTAGAGAATCGGGCAGACTGGTAGCCTTTTAGCGTCAAACTGAAGAGAAACTCGCTGTGATCGCGGGGGTGGCCTGCGGTGGGGATGTTTTGTCGTCGAAGTGTTTTTGGAGAGTGAGAGTTGTCCGTGACTGGTCCGAATTTTGACAAGGTGGAACTGATTCCGGTGGTCGCACAGGATTTTGCGACTGGCGATGTCCTGATGCTGGCCTACATGAACCGCACGGCCTGGGAAGAGACTCTGCAGACCGGCAAGGTGTGCTACTTCAGCCGCAGCCGCAACAAGCTGTGGCGCAAGGGTGAAGAAAGCGGCAATGTGCAAGTCGTGAAGGAAATCTACTTCGACTGCGACGCCGATACGTTGTTGATCAAGGTCGAACAAATCGGCGGGGCAGCGTGCCATGAAGGGTATCGCAGTTGCTTCTTCCGCCGCTTGAATGCGGCCGGTGATGCGTACGAGGTCGTCGGCGAACGCGTTTTCGATCCGGCTGTTGTGTATCATAAGTAACACCCTCGAAGAGACTCCGCCGCTGCCAGTGCTCGTGCTGTGCGGTTCTTGAAAATTCGCCAACAAAGATTCCAGAATTCGAAGACGTTTTTCTATGTCCCAGCAAGTATTAAAGCTCGGTATCCCCGCCGGCAGCCTGCAAGAGGCCACCGCTGAACTGTTTAAGAAGGCGGGCTACAACATCAAGTTTTCGTCCCGCTCGTACTACCCCGAGATCGACGACCCCGAGATCGAATGCCTGCTGGTGCGGGCTCAGGAGATGTCGCGGTATGTGGAACTGGGGGTGCTGGATGCCGGCATCACCGGCTACGACTGGATCCTGGAGAACGGGTCGGATGTGGCGGAGATCTGTGAGCTGATGTTTTCCAAGGTCAGCCGGCGTCCGGTGCGCTGGGTGCTGTGCGTGCCGAACGATTCGCCCGTGAAGTCGGCAAAGGATCTGGCGGGGAAACGGATCGCCACCGAAGTGGTCAACCTGACACAGAACTACTTTGCCAAGCACGGCGTAGAGGTCAAGGTGGAGTTCTCGTGGGGAGCGACCGAAGTCAAGCCGCCGTTGCTCGCGGATGCCATTGTCGAAGTGACCGAGACGGGCAGTTCGTTGCGGGCGAACAATCTGCGGATCGTCGAAGAAGTGTTGCAGAGCACGACGCGGTTTATTGCGAATAAGGCCGCACTGGCCGAGCCCTGGAAGAAGAACAAGCTGGAGAACATCGCGCTGATGTTGCAGGGTTGTCTGGCCGCTGAAGGTAAGGTGGGCTTGATGATGAACGTGCGGCGCGTGGATCTCGAACGGATCTTGTCGTTGCTGCCCGCCTTGCAGAAGCCGACCGTGTCATCGCTGTCGGATCCAGATTGGGTGGATGTCAACACGATCCTCGATGAGTCATACGTGCGTTCGACGGTCCCGGCCTTGAAGGGGGCGGGGGCTCGAGGGATCGTCGAGTATCAGATTAGTAAGATCATTGATTAGACGACAGTTCGCCTTCAGGAGTGCGGAACGATGAGTTTGCCTCCGGTGGTGGCTTATAAGTTGGGGGGGAGTCTGTTCACTCTGCCGGATCTTCCTGACCGGTTGCGGCAGGTGTGGCAACAGCGTCCGGGGACATCACCGCTGCTGATCGTCGGAGGCGCGGCGGCGGCGGATGTTGTGCGGGATTGGGATCGCACGTTTCAGTTGGGGGCCGAGAGGGCTCACTGGCTGGCCATCGATGCCCTCGACCTGAGTGCCAGTCTGCTGCTGCGGTTGATGCCGGAACTGCAGTTGGTACGCAGCCGCAAACAATTCGAACTGGCCCAGCTTGAGAAACGTCCGGCGGTGCTGTGCGTGGTCTGCTTCGTCAAGTGGCTGGAGACTCAGCCGGCCGCTCTGCCTCATTCCTGGGATGTCACCACCGATTCGATCGCCGCCGCCGCCGCGATAGCCTGGCAGGCCGAGGAACTGGTGTTGCTCAAATCGTGCGATCTGCCGGAACCGATTGACTTGTCGGCCCTTGCCGACCAAGGTCTAGTCGATCAGCACTTCCCGACTGCGGCCCGCGACGTCAGGCGTCTGACCTGGGTAAATCTGCGGAGTATGTCGCCGCTAAATCTCAGTGAGTGATGTAGGATGACTGCCCTCGGCCGCCTCCCTTTCAATCCGGGCGACGAAGTCCAGCCACCGTCGCGACTTCCAAGGAGTCTGGAAGGAATTTCTCATCCAATGACAAAGGACCAAGAACAAAACATACGACGGCCGAGGGCGGCCATCCTAGTGCGTCGAACAATGCATTGGAGTCATGCCAATATGGGCTGGATGATTTTCGCTGGTACGACGCCTGTCAGTTTGAAGTCCAGGCCTTGATGCTTGAATGTGAAGCGGTGGTGGTCGATGCCGAAGAGGTGGAGTAGGGTCGCGTGGACGTCGCGGACGTGGCAGACTTGCTCGACGGCGTTGTAGCCGAATTCGTCGGTTGCTCCGTGTGTGATGCCCCCCTTGATCCCGCCGCCGCACATCCACATCGAAAAGCCCTTGATGTGATGATCGCGGCCCGGCAACTTGCCCTTGCCTTGAAACATCGGCGTCCGGCCGAATTCGCCCCCCCAAATGATCAACGTGTCCTTCAGCATGTCGCGTTGCTTCAGGTCGTTGATCAGGGCCCACGTGGGCTTGTCTGTGTGGCTGCAACAGGTATTCATATAGGGAACCAGGTCCCCGTGATGGTCCCAGTCGCGATGATAAAGCTGTATGAAGCGGACGCCTCGTTCCGCCATGCGGCGGGCCAGCAGGCAGTTCGCGCCGAAACTGCCATCCGCTCCCTTCGCGCCGTACATGTCCAAGATGTGCTGCGGTTCGTTCGACAGGTCGGTCAGTTCCGGGACACTCGTCTGCATCCGAAAGGCCATTTCATACGACGCAATCCGAGCTTCCACGTCGGGATTATGCACCACTTCGTTCTGGATCGAATTCAAGTCGCGGACCGCGTCAATCAAACGCCGCTGCCGCGCGTCGGTGATGCCGCCCGGATTTCTCAAATAGTGGACAGCGTCTCCCTTCGAATAGAACAATACTCCCTGGTGCCGGCCGGGCAGGAAGCCGCTATGCCATTGCCGCGACGAGATCGGCTGCGGATTCCGGCCCCCTTCGCTGGTCAACACGATAAAGCCGGGCAAGTCCGAGCCTTCGCTGCCGAGTCCGTACAGCGTCCAGGAACCCATGCTCGGCCGGCCGGAAATCGACGTGCCGGTGTTCATCACTGTATGAGCCGGATCGTGGTTGATCTGATCGGTCGTCATCGAACGAATGATGGCGATGTCGTCGGCCACCTTGGCGGTCCAGGGCAAGAAGTCGCTGACTTCCTGGCCCGACTGGCCGTACTTCTGAAACTTCGTCTGCGGCGCCAGGCACTTGAGCTGCTGACCCTGCAACTGAGCGATCGGCTGACCCTGAGTGATCGATTCCGGCATGGGCTTGCCGTCCATGTCGGCCAGCTTGGGTTTGAAGTCGAACGTCTCAAACTGCGACGGGCCACCCGACATATAGAGGTAGATCACGCGCTTGATCTTCGGGGCGAAGTGCGGCAACCCCGAAATCCCGGCCGAGTTCGGCGACACCGAGTTCTCTGCGGAAAACAACTCAGGCCGCATCAAACTGGCGAGGGCGACGGAACCGATCCCGGTTGCGGATCGGTTTAAGAAGCGACGGCGATTTAATGTAATGTGGTCAGACATAAAGGTAATATCCTCAGTCGAGTGAATGTCTCACCCGTGCATTAAACAGGTACGCTGGAAACAATATGTAGGCGAGCCCGGCGGCGTAAGCCCCGGGATTCTGCAGCCGATGCCACCGGCGTGTGCTGCCAGAAGAATCCGGGGGCTTACGCCACCCGTCTCGCCTATGATTGTTATTAGTTTTTAGTTTCGCATCACAAATTCGTTGGAATTAAAGACCGCCCTGGCGGCCGAGGTCCACGCTGCCAGGTCGACCTTGTCGATTCCATCGGGCACCGGTGCCAAGCCTGTCTTGAATAATGTGTCGACGCTGGCTGGATCCTTTCCGAATTCTTCCTTGTCCGCTGCGATCAAACGTGTCATGACGGCCAGTTCGCGGTCGGTGGGGGTTCGCGACAGGGCCGCCTGCCAGGCCCACCGCAGGCGGTCTTCAGTGGATGCCCCTCCCTCACGCAAGATCCGCGCTGCGAAGACGCGCGCGGCTTCGATAAACGTGGGATCGTTCAACAGAACCAGGGCGGCCTGCGGAGCAATCGACTGCGGACGCTCGCACGTGCATTCTTCGCGGCTGGGGGCGTCAAACGCTTTCAGCATGGGATGCAGATACGCTCGCTGCCAATGAGTGTACAGACCGCGGCGGTACTGCTCGGCACCGGTGTCGGCGACGTAATCTCGCTTGGGAAAATTGAGGAACTCGAAGTAGCCGGCTGGCTGATAGGGGCGCGAACTGCGGCCTCCCATGCGAGGATTCAGCAGCCCGCTGACCGCCAACGCGTTGTCGCGGATCATCTCGGCCTCCAGGCGCCAGCGCGATTGGCGGGCGAGCAACCGGTTATCGGTATCGGCACTGGTCCCCAGGGACGATTGACGATAGGTGCGTGACAGCACCATCAACCGCACCATGTGTTTGATATCCCAGCCACTGTCCATGAATTCCACCGCCAGCCAGTCGAGAAGTTCCGGATTGACGGGGGCTTCTCCCTGAGCCCCAAAGTCATCCAACCGTCCCGCCAGCCCCTTGCCGAAGAACTGTTTCCACAGCCGATTGACGAAGACTCGCGCGGTGAGCGGGTTGTCGCGCGACGTTAACCAGTTGGCGAGGTCCAACCGAGTCGCCCGGCGTTCGAGCACGAGTTGTTTGAAGATGGTAGGGACTCCCGGTGCGACGACTTCGCCGGTCTCGTCCAGCCAGTCACCCCGCCCCAGCACGCGCACCGGCCGCGGTTCCATCGCCACGGTGATCATGGTGAGACGTTTCTCGCCGGGAGACAGCTTCGTCGTGACTTCCAACTCGGGCTCGCGCTTCGCCGGGTTGTCATTGCCCGACTTGAATGACCGCAGGTCGTCGATGTCACTAAAGAATGCAGCGATGCGATAGAAATCCCGCTGCGGCAGCGGATCGAACTTATGATCGTGACATTCACAGCATTGCAACGTCGCCCCCAGCCAGACCGATCCCAGATTGCGCACCCGGTCCGACGCGTACTTCAACAGATACTCCTTCTGTTGAACGCCCCCTTCATGCGACGTCTGCAATAGCCGGTTGTAGCCGGTGGCCACCTTCTGCTCGACCGTCGAGTCGGGTAGCAAGTCGCCCGCCAATTGTTCGCGTGTGAATTGATCGAACCGCAGGTTGTCATTGAAGGCTTGAATCACATAGTCGCGATAGGGCGAGATCTGATGCTCCTGATCGCCGTGAAAGCCAACCGTGTCGGCATACCGGACGGCGTCCAGCCACGAGACCGCCATCCGCTCACCATAATGCGGCGACGCTAGCAGTCGATCCACCAGGCGTTCAAACGCCGCATCCGCATTCTCGGCAGACGCTTGGACAAAGTGGTTGACCTCGGCCAGGGTGGGAGGCAATCCAGTCAGATCGAACGCCACGCGGCGCACCAGCGTGTGCGGGTCGGCGGGAGCCGCGGGAGTCAGCCCGGCCTGCCGCAGTCGCACTTGAATCAGGCGATCCAGGTCCGAATTGGCGAGCGAATCAGCGGGCAGTGCAGGCATCACCGGCCGGACGGGAGTTCCATACGCCCAGTG
>CAMAVF010000049.1 GCA_945861445.1 Planctomicrobium piriforme
GTGGCCCAGATCAATGTGGGTGCCGCGACCGAAACGGCCATGAAGGAACGCAAGGACCTGATTGAAGACGCCCTGGCGGCCACGCGGGCCGCCATTGCTGAAGGGATCGTTCCGGGCGGCGGTGTGGCGTTGATTCGCTGTGCCGGTGCGTTGGATGCTCTCAAGCTGACCGGCGACGAAGCCTCGGGCGTGTCGCTGATCAAGAACATTCTGGAAATTCCGCTCCGGACGATTGCGTTCAACGCGGGCCTCGAAGGGGCCGTCGTGGCGAACAATGTCAAGAAGCTGAAGGACCGTAACCACGGTTACGATGCTCTGAACGACAAGTACGGCGACATGATCGCTTTTGGAATTGTCGATCCGACCAAGGTCACCCGGAGTGCTCTGCAGAACGCGGCCAGCGTCGCGTGCCTGTTGCTCACCACTGAAGCCATCGTCGTGGACGAACCCAAGAAGGACGAAGGGGACGGCCATCATGATCATCACGATCACGGCGGCGGAGGCATGGGTGGAATGGGCGGCATGGGTGGCATGCCAGGCATGGGCGGCATGGGCGGCATGATGTAAGCGAATCGATCTCAGCAGCCGGCCTCGCCATGAGGCCGGCCCGCTGAGTTCTTATACAGTGTTCTCATACAGTCCGAGTGACCTTGGGGGTCGCTCGGTGCCATTGGAAACAGGCGTTGTGAGCAAGGTGGAAACAGCCCGCCTGCCGGACGCAATCAACGATAAAGGGAGAAGCCGAACTATGAATTTGACGCCTTTGGATGACCGTGTTGTTGTTGAGCCGCTGAGTGCCGAAACCACGACCGCGGGCGGCATCGTGTTGCCTGATTCGGCACAAGAAAAGCCGCAGCGTGGCAAGGTCCGAGCAGTTGGTCCCGGCCGGTTGCTGGAAAGCGGCGAACGGAGCCAGGTCAACGTCAAGATCGGTGACGAGGTCCTCTTCAGCAAGTACGGCGGAACGGATATCGAAGTCGCCGGTGTGGACGTCAAGATTCTGCGCGAGAACGATATCCTGGCGAAGATCGTCGGCTAGTTGGCCAATTTTGTAGCGGAATCTCGTAAGAGTTCCGCCGAGTGCCGACCGACTTCTCAGGTTTTTGGCATTCGTGGCCGTCAATGACTGCGTCAGAATTCTCACGAATTCTGCTACTTCGAGACTGCGTTGTTCGTCGATCTTCGACGTCCTCCTGCATCACTCTTCAGCCCAAACAACTGCGAATAACCATAGGAGTTCCCAGGCGTGCCCAAGCAACTATTATTCGACGATCCCGCCCGTCTCAAGCTGCAGAAGGGTGTCGGCATGTTGGCCGATGCCGTCGCAGTCACGATGGGACCGACTGGTCGCAACGTCATCATCGACAAGAATTTCGGCAACCCGGTCGTCACCAAGGACGGCGTGACTGTTTCGAAGGAAGTCGACCTCGAAGACCCGTTCGAAAACATGGGTGCCAAGCTGGTCAACGAAGTCGCCAGCAAGACCAGTGATACGGCCGGTGACGGCACCACCAGCGCCACCGTGCTGGCTCGGGCCATCTACGAAGAAGGTCTGCGGAGCATCAACCTGGGTGCGAACCCGATGGTTGTGCGTCGCGGGATTGATCTCGCTGTCGAAGCCGCTCTCAAGTTCTTCGCGGAGACCGCCAAGCCCGTGTCGAGCAAGGCAGAAGTCGCTCAGGTGGGTGCGATTTCGGCGAACAGCGACAAGTCGATCGGCGACCTGATTGCCGACGCGATGGAAAAGGTTGGACGTGACGGTGTCATCACCGTTGAAGAAGGCAAGGCCGCCGTCACCACGTTGAAGCTGGCGGAAGGGATGCAGTTCGACAAGGGATTCATCTCCCCGTACTTCGTCACCGATCCGGCTGAAATGAAGTGCGTCCTCGAAGACTGCTACGTCTTGTTGTACGAGAAGAAAATTTCCAGCCTGCGGGACCTGGTCCCGGTGCTGGAGAAGGTTTCTCGGACCGGCAAGCCATTGTTGATCGTTGCCGAAGACCTCGAGAGCGAAGCGTTGACGACCCTGGTCGTGAACAAGCTCCGCGGTGTGCTGAAGATTGCCGCCGTCAAGGCTCCTGGGTTCGGCGACCGTCGCAAGTCGATGCTCGGCGACATGGCCGTGTTGACCGGTGGTACGTTCATCTCGGAAGATCTCGGCATCAAGCTGGAATCGGTCGAGTTGAAGCACCTCGGCGTGGTCAAACGCATTGAAATCACCAAGGACGCCACGACCCTGATCGAGGGTGCCGGCGACACCAAGGAAATTCAGACTCGCGTGCAACAGATTCGCGCTCAGATCGAAGCGACCGAGAGCGAATACGACCGCGAGAAGTTCCAGGAACGGCTGGCCAAGTTGACGGGTGGCGTCGCCATCATCTCCGTGGGTGCCGCGACTGAAGCCGAAATGAAGCAGACCAAGGCGCGTATGGAAGACGCCTTGCATGCGACTCGTGCCGCGGTGGAAGAAGGCATTCTGCCCGGTGGTGGCGTGGCCTATCTGCGAGCCATCCCGTCAGTCCGGGCCGTCAAGGCCAAGGGTGACGAGAAGATCGGCATCGAGATTGTCGCGAAGGCTCTGGAAGGCTGCATTCGCCAGATCGTCGACAACAGCGGTCTGGACGGTTCGGTCGTCGCTTCCGAAGTCATGGACTTGCCGTTGAACCAAGGTTATGACGCTCGTTTGGGCAAGTACTGCGACCTGGTCAAGGAAGGGATCATTGATCCGGCCAAGGTCGTTCGCAGTGCCTTGCAGAACGCCGCGTCTATTGCCGGTTTGATGCTGACGACGCAAGTTCTGGTCACGCGAACTGACGCTTTGGACGGTGGAGACCGGGCCAAGGTGGAAGGTAGCGTTCGATAACCCTGAAATTGGCCGTCACTTTGGCGGCCAAGTTCCGATCATGAATCCGAGCCACCGGCAATTTTGCGGGTGGCTCGGTGTCCATTGGGTGAATTAAAAGTCCGCCCACGGGCCAGCAGGGTTGCGAGTTCGAAGATGTCGAAGGTGTCGAAGGTGTCAGAGGCTGGCACCAAACTGTCGGTCCGGGGAAATGGCACTCACTTTGAGCGGAATGGCGCTAGCCTGGATTCACGGCTTGCTGGTAACCCGAAGCGTAAGTGATTGCGGAGTCAGGACTTGCCCTCGCTTACGCTTCGGGTTACCCAGCATCGCTCCGCTTGCTGATTGAGGAGACTGTGAATAATCCGGGCTAGCCGCCGGTTCTCCCGACATCAAGGTGCAGCCAAAACCGGCAGTTAGTGCCGTGCGGCTCACGAATCCAAAGCCAAAATGAGTGCCTTTTGCCTTTTGGCCTTCCTGGGAGGGTTGAGAGATCGAAGATGTCGAAGGTGGCAAAGATGTCGAAGATGCTGCAAGGTGGCTGAAGCGGGCGGCAAGCTGCCGGTCCCGGGCGATACGGCCGATGTCTCTCCTGGGAGCATTGGTGCCAAGGCCCCAGAGTACTGGGGCGAGGGGGAGGTGAAATCTTCCACGGGGGCAGCAATAGAATCACACCGAAATCTGTCGTTTAGCCGCCATGACTCGGCACAGAAAATGGCCGTTTCCGTATAATTAGCTCTCATATTAATTCCGCAGGCAACGTGCCTCGATCAGCTCAATTCACCGGGACTGCAGTGCTTGCTTCCCCCCGTGGTCAACCATGCCGAAGATGGCCTCAAAACGCGACTACTACGAAGTTCTGGGAGTCGCCAAAGACGCGGCTGCTGACGACATCAAGAAAGCTTACCGCAAGCAGGCGATGGCCTGTCACCCGGACCGCAATCCGGGTGATCAAGAGGCCGAGCAACGCTTCAAGGAGTGTGCCGAAGCGTTCGAGGTGTTGAGCGATGACAATAAGCGAGCGGTCTATGATCGCCACGGCCACGCCGGATTGAACGGCCGGGGTGGCGTCCATGAATTCAACGACTTGGGCGACATCTTCGAACAGTTCGGTGAGATGTTCGGGTTCGGCGACATCTTCGGCGGGGGAGGTGGCGGTCGCGGAGGTCGCGGACGTAGCGGTCGCAAAGGCAGCAGCCTGAAGACGCAGATCACGCTGACCTTATTGGACGCTGCCAAGGGCTGCACTCGCGACCTCGAAATCGATCGCGAAGAGATTTGTAAGACCTGCAGTGGATCCGGAGCGAAGCCGGGGAGTTCTCCCGATACGTGCAGCTACTGCGGTGGCCGGGGGCAGGTGGTCCAGTCACAAGGCTTCTTCCGCGTCCAAACGACGTGTCCCGGGTGTCGTGGCTCGGGCAAGGTGATTCGCGACAAATGCGGGAAATGCCGCGGAACCGGCCGTGAATCCAAGCCAGTGAAGCTGAGCGTCAACATTCCCGCGGGTGTCGATACGGGAATGCAACTGTGCGTCCGAGGCGAAGGGGAAGTGGGCACGGGCGGCGGACCGAATGGAGACTTGTTTGTCGAAATTCAGGTTAAACCCCATCCGTTGTTTCAACGTGACGGGCTGCATCTGACGTGTCACGTCCCTATTACGTATTCACAAGCCGCACTCGGAGCCGAAATCGAGATCCCGAATCTGGACGGCAAGCAAATGCTGACCATTCCGCCGGGAACTCAGCCGGGCGAAGTCATTCGCCTGAAGAAACAGGGCATGCCCGATCCGCAGGGGAGCAACCGGGGTGACTTGCGAGTGCAGGTGATTGTCGACGTACCGCGGAAACTGACCCTCAAGCAGGAAACCTTGCTCCGTGAACTCGCCGAAATCGAGCATGGAAACGTGACCCCGCAACGAAAATCGTTCTTCGACAAGTTGAAGACGTTTTTTGCCGGCCCGGAGGATGAATAGCGGTTCCGTGAGCGTCATGCGAACCGGATTTAAATACCAATAAACTCTAACAAAACCTCTGCGTCAGTTCAGAACCGCGTGAAATATCGCGGTCCTGAACTTCCCACAACCGGTTTTGTTAGGGCCTCTAATAGGAATTTACTATCCACAGATTTCGCAGATTGACGCAGATTTGGAAATTGGAATTCATCTGCGTCAATCTGCGAAATCTGTGGATCAATAACTCTTAGATTCAATCATCAAAGACCATCGCCATGAGTGAAAAACAGTCCGAAACCCCCGCCGACAAGACGGCCAACCAGGGAGAGTCCGTGGACCAGAACGACCAGGGCGTCGACCCCTTTATCGATTCCGGCAATCAGATTGCAACCCTGCTCGCCGAACGGGACGACTTCCGTGAGCGGTGGCTGCGATCTCAGGCGGAACTGGAAAACTACCGCAAGCGGGCTCAAAAGGAACTGGATCAGGAGCGGCAATACCGGTCGCTGCCCGTCGTGCGCGACGTGTTGCCCGCTCTCGACAACCTGCAGCGTGCGTTGCAGATGGCCAAGACGACCAAGGACGCCGACCAATTGACCAAAGGTGTCCAGATGGTGGTTCAACAGTTTGAAGAAGCGCTGGGACGGCACGCCGTCGTCCCAATCGTCGCGGTGGGGCAACCGTTCGACCCCAATTTGCACGAAGCCATCCAGCAGGCTCCCTCGAAAGACCATCCGCCGATGACCGTCTTGCACGACGTCGAAAAGGGGTATCAAATGTATGATCGCGTGGTGCGACCCACAAAAGTCATCGTCTCGGTGGCTCCCGCGGAGTAGAATATCCTATCAGCCTGTTGAAAAAGGTGTCTGGAACTTTGCCAACCACCCAGAATCGAACGCTTTTTCGACGTTCGGAGAGTTCCAGACACCTTTTTCAACAGGCTGATATACGCTGTCGCCTGACTCTGTGAGTCGGGTGTCCTGGTCCACATGGAATACGCCCGACTCTAGAGAGTCAGGCTGCGAGGTTCGAAACACTCATGCCCACTTATGACTACGAATGTGATGCCTGTAAGCACAAATGGGAAGAGTTCCAATCGATCAAGGCCGAGCCGACGAAGAAGTGCCCCGAGTGCGGCAAGAAAAAGGCGAAACGGCTGATTGGAATCGGAGCGGGAGTCATCTTCAAGGGCTCAGGATTCTATCAAACCGACTATCGCAGCAGTGCGTACCAGAAGAGTGCGGATGCGGACAAGGCGGCTCAGACGCCCCCCAAATCGGATTCCAGCAGCGGGAAATCGGATACAAAATCCGGCGACAGCAAACCAGCCTCGAAGGATTGATCAACAAGTTGACGAGACCTCATGCACGAACTTGTGGCTCAACTGTTGGGTTCTGACCTGACGCTCCGCGCGGCGGCCATTGACGCTGCGGAAAAGTCGTCCGATTCGACGGTGATTTCCGCCCTCGTGCAGCTCCTGCAGGACCCGGCGACTGGCGAGCAACCGCGGCACCACGTCGCTGACGCGCTGGGGCGGAATGGGCATCCTCAGGCGATTTTCGCCCTGCAGATGGGTATCACAGATCCCGATGAAACGTATCGCGGTCTCTGTGCGTGCGGGCTCGGCCACCTCTCGAGTGCGGAATCGGTCAAACTGCTGATCGGCTTGCTGGGCGACAAGGTCAATACGGTTCGCAATCTCGCGGAACGCAGCCTGTTGCAGATGCCGGAAGCCGTCGGAGAATTCGGATTCGATGCCCTCGTGGCGTTACTGGGCCATCCTGTGCCGCTGACTCGATCACCGGCGGCACGACTGCTCGGACTGACTCGTAATCCGCGGGCGCTCCACCCGCTGCTTGACCTCTTGAAGAAGGACCGACAGTGGCTGGTGCGGATGTGGGCGGTCAAGGGACTGGGGGATCTCGAACTGAACGACGCGTTTGAGGCCCTTGCAGACCGTTTACAGCACGACGAAAAGAACCGCGTGCGTGCCGCCGCCGCCGAGGCCATTGGCAAGCTGCGTCACTCGCAGGCCGAAGCGGTGTTGACCGCGGCGCTCACCGATGAAGATGGCGGTGTCCGCCAGCATGTTGAAGAATCGCTCGCCAAGCTGAAACGTGCGGCCCAGGGACATGATGAGCCAGAGGAACACCACGAACCGCACTTCGAAGACGAGTAGCAGGGAACTTAACGCTGCACGCGGCCCGCGCCGCTGCCGTTCATCAGTGCCGTAATTTCTTCCCGCGACGCATAGTTGAAATCGCCCTTGATGCTGTGCTTCAGGCAGCTCGCAGCGACGGCATAACGCAGGGCCACGGCGGGATCACTCAGTGCCGGCGTGGTCAGAGCGAAGATCAATCCCCCCGAGAAGGAATCGCCACCACCGACGCGGTCGATGATGTTGTGAATCTCGTACGGCTGGTACTTTCCCTCGGAACCGGTGGGAGCCGCGTGGATCTTCCTGGTCTGAGCATCATAGAGCAGGGCTCCCCAGTTATTGTGACTGGCCGAGATGCTCTCGCGCAGCGTAATGGCGACCTTGGACACGTTCGGAAAATCGGCCACGATCTGCTTGGCGACATCCTCGTAGGCGGCGATGTTGATCTCCCCATGTTCAACGTCAGTTCCCTCAGCCTGAATTCCCAGGGCCAGGTCCGCGTCTTCCTCATTCGCAATGACAAGGTCGATGTAGGGCATCATCCCCTGCATCGTTTCGCGGGCCAGTGCCGTGGCCGATTTTCCCGGCTGCCACTTCCACAGTTTCTTGCGGAAGTTCAGATCACACGATACGGGAACGCCACGGCGTTGCGCCTCTTGCACAGACGCCAGTGCCGCACCCGCCGAGATGGCACTCAGGGCGGGCGTGATGCCGGTAATGTGGAACCAGCCGGCATCGGCGAAGACCTTGTCCCAGTTGTAATTCGATGCCTGGGTCAGCGAAATGGAGCTGTAATCGCGGTCGTACGTGACTGTACCGCCCCGTTGATTGGCTCCGGTCTCGACGAAATACACGCCGAACCGGCCCTCTTTGCTGCGTTGGATAAGGTCAACGCCCACGTTCAACTTTCGGAGTTCCTGCTCAAAACTGTCGGTCAACGGGTTGTCGGGCAAGGCAGTCACAAATGCCGCCTGCCCACCTTGAAAAGCCACCGAGACCGCGACGTTGACTTCACCGCCGCCGAACGTGACTTCCAGAGCACCGGGCAACACCTGCCGCAACCGCATGTATTCGGGCGGACACATCCGCAACATGACTTCACCGAACGTCACGACTCGCATGGTTGTCTTTCTAAGTGGTTCAGAATCCCGGCCCGCAGCGCGCCAATAAACTCCGCTCGAAAGATACCGTAATTGGAGGATGTTCGCCAATCTCATGAACTCAACGCCCGCGCATCGCGTGCGGCGGCGATCCACTCAGTGACCTCGGCGAGGTCGGGGGCCTTGCCGCCGCGTAACAGGCGTTGGCCGTTGGTCGTGTTCACAAAAGTCTCGACCTGTTGGAGTAAGTTGTGGGGCTGGCAGGTTCGCAGTTGCTCGGCCGTCAGCACTTGGCAGGCAACGAGAAATTGCGCATCGTGACCTCGCAAATTCGGGACGCGGCAGACCAGGGCCGTCTGCGCCTGCCACTCGCGAATGACGGCGTGTGCGGCAGGGTTACCCAGTTTTGCGGCTGCCTGTTGCGCATCAACTCGCAACAGATCATGCACCGTCTGGATGCCGATGGTTGCCAGGCGTTCGGCAGTCTTCGGACCGATGGACGGAGCATCGACGACCGGACTACTGAGTTCCAAGTAGAAGCGACGCGATTGAGTCTTGGGATCCGCCGGTTGTTCGGCGGGGAGCGTTGGGGCAGTCGATTCGACAACGGCTGGACGCACCGGCGGCGGGCTGGTACGAGCTGGCGTGGGAGGTGGTTGCACCCCGGAAAACGCTCGGAAATCGAATCCATCTGTCTGCCCGGTCGGTTTCGCACGCTCCGTGTTTTCGAGTGTTGGCGGTGCTTCAGCTACATGTTCGGGCAGACGAATATGGGGCGCGGGGACCACCGACTTCGCCGCTGGTTGCAACTGGAACATTTTGGCTTCGCGTACAGGAAGTTCGGCAGCAGGCGACTGCGGGATGTCAGCCGGTGGTTGCACCCGGGCCGAGGTGTCGACCACGCGAGACTCGCTGGATTTCCATACTGGGGGGATCGCAATGCCCGTCGTGGGAGTCACCAATTCGGATTTGGTCGAAATACGCTCGCGCTGGGGAGGACGTGGCATTGCGGGCAGCGGCGCGAACATCTCTGCCGGGACCTCCGGTGCCGCCAGGGAGGCGTTCAATCTGTTCGTAGAACTCACGGGCACATTCGGCGGTTTGATCGCCGGCTCGATCTCCAGTGGTCGCTGCAGTTGTCGTTGCAGCCGGCGTTCTTGTTTGTCGAGATCACCTGTTGTCGGTGGTTCCGGCGAGGCAATGGCGGGTCGAGCCTGCACTGTCACGTTGACGGATGGAGTGGCCAACTCGGGAATGGTCACTGGAGGCGGCGGTACGTTGCCGAAAGTCCTGGATGGAGCGGATTGTCCCAGGTAGGCACGGACGGCGGATTCCTTCAAATAATCGACTGGGGACGCCGCGGCGAGGGGCACCAGCAGGCAAGTTTCGAGCGGTGCTGTCGAGCCACGTGCGGCATCCGTCCAAAGGGGGGCTGAAACCACCGTCCGTTGATACGTGGCCGGGCTGACCGCAGCGGCGGTGATAGTGGGTCCCCGCGATGGGGTGCCGGTTCCATACTGGGTTCCGGTCGCCTGCGCAGGCTGCGCGTCCAATTGTCGCACGGGGATTTTCAAGACTTCCTGGGCATGCAGTTTCCGGACCAGTCGTTCGTCCTCGGGCAAGGCATCAATGACCTTGCCCTTCTCCTGCACTTCCAGGTAGATGGCCTCGACGACGGCTCGTTCGTGGAGGTCGGTTAGCTTTCTGGTCACCCAGTTGATGGGGACCTTCAGCGTCGCCAGAAAGACGTGCAGGCTGACGGCGACATCGGGAGGACTCGCACCGGATTCTTCGAATGCCCGGTCAAGAACCCGCGCGAAGCCGATCACGGCCATCCCGATCAACCGCGCCAGCCGGTCCTTCATTTCCTGGTCGAGACCGCTGGGAGGATGCTTGATGCCGCGGGCCAGGTCGTAGTGTTGTACACAGACGTCGTAACTTTGATGAGCGGCCACTGCTCCCTGACGAATCGCTTCCTCCAACCAGTCGGTACGTGCCGCCAGTTCCCAGTCAGGGTAGCCGGTCAGATCGTGTTCCAGGATGGACTGCAGTTCGTCGTAGGACTTGCAGATGCTCCATTCCGCAGCCCGATGAACCTTCCCTTCTTCTTCAGTCTGGCCCGTATGAAATGGCTGAAACGGGTCGGTGAAGTAGTGGCTGAGGACCCCGGCGTTGTAGACGGCTTCCGGCCAGTCTCCCTGGCTGAGGGACGCGACGGTCTTCTGATACCAGTTGCGGGCCGAGGTCGTCGCACCACCCCAGAAGCCGTCTGCCACATGCAAGACGTGGTTCTTGAAGTCTTTGAACTCGTTATCGGGAGCCTTGGAACCGGTGAGATACTGTTCGTGATTGGCCAGAAACAGGTTCGCCCACAGATCGGCCTGAGGTCCCCGGACGAACCGCAAGGCATCCAGTGCCAGCTTATGGTGCGTGCTGGTGCAGCGGTTCGAAAAAATCAATCTCCACAGCAACGACATGATCGCGACTCCCTTCGCGGCACTCACGGACCCGGAAATCCATTCCCAAGCCCAGTCCACGGGAAGTGTACCCGCGATGCCATCCGAACGGAAATATCAGTTGTAACAAGCGACTGCACAATCTGTTACGTCATCCGCACCGTGAGTCAATCAACCGGCCTGTCGCGCGGTTGAGTTGACCGGGTAGAGTGGGTAGTGTGTGATAGTCGCGAAGTAAAATCGGAACGCAGGTTTCAAAGTTGCGCTACCCGGGATGGATGACGCCGTCGCCGTTGGCTCCGGGTTAAACGATTCTGAGGGTGCCTGTTTGTTTAACCGGGAGCCAACGGCGACCGCTGACATCCCACCCGAGGAATTCGTATTGGGAACGCTAATCTCCACTAATCTTCGCTAATCCAGACAACGAACATTTCGGCGGATCACTCCTGTTTGTCTTGATTAGCGTAGATTAGCGTAAATCAGTGTTCCTAAAATGATTTTCCAATCCCGCAGTTTGATCAGGCTTGAACGCGAATCCGTACATGGTGTCGTCGAGTGTGCAACTTTAAATCTTGCATTCGAACCTAACATTCAACAAATGTGTTTCTTGCACGGATTAGCGACTACCCGGAGTTTGTTTATGGCCCCGCATCGTGTTCGAATGTCATCGCAGCACTTCGCTCGAATTCTGCTGGGCGCGACCTGTCTGCTCGTCGGATCCATTGCGGGATGTGGCCAGAATCCGCTGGTCCAAGGCAAGGCTGCACCGCCGCCCGGCAAGGTTGCGGATCCGGCGGCAGCGCCCGTCGCAGGTGATCCACAGCCTGGCGTCCAACCAAATGATCCGGCCGCGCCCGCAGCGGACCGTCCCGTCGCGAAGACGCCCCTGGTCCGTGGTCTGTCCGAGCTCTTGAACACCAATCCGGCCCTGGAAGACGATGTCAAAGATCCGTTACGCGATCAACTCCAACAGGCGGACGACATCCTGTCCGGAATCAAGAGTCAAAATCGAGCCGCCTTGCGCGAAATCAATCGTCAGCAGCGACACCGTCGCAGCGATTCGCCGAATGTCGTGATGATCATCGCTGACAACCTGCGGATGGAAGAGCTCAGCGGCAATGTTGGTTCGGAATTCAACACACCGTACATCAACCAGTTGGTCAGTAAAGGGACTCGATTCACACAGTTTTATGCGGGCAGTCCCGATCCAGTTGCAGCCCACTGGTGCCTGGCGACGGGGCGCCGCCCCGATCAAGCCACCGCCTGGTCGAAATCGCAACCCGTGCTGCAGTCCGAAGACCTGACGATCGCGGAAGTCATGTGGCAGGCGGGATACACGACCAGCGTGTTCGGCGATTGGGGCGTCCTGGGTCCACAAGGTCCGGCCACCCCGGCGGACCAGGGATTTGATCGCTGGCTGGGGGCATATGGCCCCCTTCAACAGCCGCAGCCGTTTCCCGCAACGCTGCTCAACAACGGGCAGTCCCTCAAGCTGACGAAGAATGCGGCCGGTGAACACGGACAGTTGGCGCAGGACTTCTATCTCACCGAAGCGATCGACTTCCTGAATCGAGCCCGGCGACCGGCATTCATCCAGGTCTATGTCACGATCTCGGGAGTCCCCGTCACACCGGCGGAACTTGCAAAACTCGACCAGTCCTGGCCGGACGAATTGAAAGCCCGTGCGGTGGCCCTGACGCGGTTGGATCAGGGGGTATCCAAAATGATGAACGCCCTCAACGCAATCAAACAGTTGGGAAACACCGTGTTCATCCTGACAAGCGCCACCTCGAGCCCCGACGCACGGCATTTGGCCGGTTCCACGGCAGCTCCCCAAGTCTTGCGTGGCGGGCCGGGCGAACTCTACGAAGGGGGTCTGCGGGTCCCGCTGATCATCTGCGGCGCGCGGCGCATGCCGGTGGGCGAGTCGGCGGTTGTCTCGGCTGCCTGGGATCTGGCTCCTACGGTGTATGATCTGGTCGGAGCCCAAAAGCGGCCCGCTCAAAAGTTTGGCCAGTCATTATCAAAACTGCTGCAACCCAAGGCCACCTTGCCGACACGTTACCTGTATTGGGAAGCACAGCACGGCACGGCCGAAGTCGCCGCACGCTGGCAGAACTGGAAAGTGGTGCGGCACGCCAAGTCGCAGGCTTTCGAACTCTATGATTTGGAAGCCGATCCGAGCGAAATGCACGACGTCGCCGCCGAGCATCCCGAGGTGCTCGCCGAGTTCCAGAAACGCATGGCACCCGCGACCGAGCAAGCAAAGCGGTGAGACCGGAGATGGGGGCGCTTTGATCAAGATCGCGTAAATTCGCTCTTGCCTCAATTTCCAATACCGGTTATCAACCGCAACTCCAACCGTCCAGCAGTCTCTGCACACAACTTCCCACCCCCATTCGTGACCTCAACACCGTCGGCAATCACCCTCGATTGTTGCTGGTGATCGGTTCGTTCCTTCCTCATCGCTGATTCCACTGCCTATCGTTCCTGACTGCGTTCAAGTTGCGGCTACGGAGCCCGTTCGTTCCGCCGCCCCAGGGAGATTCACAAACATGCCTCACACGGTTCGCCATTCGCGGAATCCCTGGTGGATGATGGCACTGGTGTGCTGCTGCTTTCTGGAACTCAGCGGCTGCTCGCTGTTTGTCATGGCTGGGAAGATGCTGCAGGGCGATCCAACCGTCGAAGGTGAGTTCGTCCGCTGGTACGGCAAGTCGATGGCCAAGTCGAAAAAGAAAGTGGCTGTCATTTGTTCGACCCCCGAGTCGGTCAAAAGTGAGTTTTCGTCGCTGGATCTCGACCTGGCCTCAGAAGTCAGCCGCAAGCTGCATCTGCACGAAATCCTGGTGGTGAAGGCGGACAAGGTTGCCAGTTGGATGGACGACCACGGCGGCACCGACTTCGACATGAAAGAACTGGGAAACGACCTGGGTGCCGAACTGGTGGTCGCCATCAAACTCGATCACTTCGACTTCCGAGAAGAAAACAGCCCCGACCTGTTTCGCGGTAAAGCCCGCGGTTGCGTCACCGTCTATGAATTGACGCGCGACACAACGCAAGCCAAATCCAAGACAGACTCGAAAGAGGACTCCAAGTCCGACTCGAAGAAAGACAAGGCTGGCGACAAAATCGGCAAGGACAGCAAGTCTGCCAAAGCCGCCAAAGAAGCCGAGTCCAAACCGAAAGTCACGGGTTTTCGTCAGGTGTTTCTCAAGACGTTCGACAGCAGTTACCCGCCACATCAGCCCGTTTCCATTGAACAAATGCAGCCAGAAACATTCCGTAAGAAATTCCTCGACCGCGTGGCAGACGAACTGTCCCGTACCTTCTACCGGCACAAGGTCGGCGTGGAATTTTAGTCCGAAACGCAGGTCAGGCTGTGCCTGACAACGAGCAACTCTCACAATGAAACAGTCTCAGCACACGTGTCAGGCACAGCCTGACCTACGGGGCTAGGTAAACCATGCAAAACGCGACCAATTCACCGTCGGCCATCCCCATCTATCGAGTCGCTCGGACCTGGATGCTGCTGGCCATGCTGGTTTGTACGGCCGTGCTGCCGGGTTGCTCGCAGATCGTGACGCTGGGCTACCTGATTGGCGGGCCCCCGTCGATCGAACCGGACTTCGACTCCAAGACGAATATCTCGCTGAACAAGAAGAAGAAAAAGGTTCTCGTTCTCTGTTTTGCTCCCAAAGAGGTCAAATGGGACTTTGATTCGATCGACCGCGAACTCGGCCGCATGATCGCCCACCGGTTGAACAACAACCACATCACCGTCATCAGCCCCGACCGCGTTCACGCCTGGCTGGACGAGCACGACGATTGGGACAAGCCGGATGAAATCGGCCACGATCTGGAAGCCGACTATGTGATCTTCATCGAAATCAGTGAATTCGGCCTCTACGAACAGGGCAGCAGCGACCTCTACCGCGGACATTCCGAATCCCTGATCACAGTCTATGAAATGGAGAATGGTGAAGGGAACGAAATCTATACGAAGGAGTACATCTCCAAGTTCCCCACCCTGGAACCGGTGTCAGCCTCGGACAAGTCCTACTACGACTTCAAGAATCACTACCTGTCACGCCTGAGCGACGAAATCGGCCGCCATTTCTACGAACACTACGCCGGCGACGATATTCCCCACGGTAGCTTGTAAAATTCAACGACTATCTTTGCCGAATTTATTCGACGTGAAACAGTCCGAGGATTTCCCGAGACAGTCTGTCCTTGGGGAACACGCAGAAGTCTCGATAATCTTCGAAGGGCAAGTCATTCGGATCG
The DNA here is from genome assembly GCA_945861445.1 of Planctomicrobium piriforme. GTDB lineage: Bacteria > Planctomycetota > Planctomycetia > Planctomycetales > Planctomycetaceae > JAKFVC01. Next base: position 14,798 of record CAMAVF010000049.1, read on the forward strand.
ATTTGCACGCGGTCGTCGGCAGCAACCATTTGTCCCAAACCGCGAACTGCCAGCAGGTCGCCCGAAGTCTGATTCAAATCGACCTCCAGGATCTCGGGTAACTCGCTACGAGTAAACGCCTCCTGATGTTCCGCCATCCAATCGCCGGACTGTTGAATTCTGAAGAAAAAGAATTCATCGTCTCGTGTCCGCACCAGATAGCCGGGCCACCCTCTTTCAAGGTCAACCGGTACCAGTTGCTCGATCTGCTCGATGCGTACCGTTTCCAGCAACAAAGGGCGGACTGCACCCGCGCGGCAATCACTATGAACGCGTGCCACCCACCCGCCGAGACTCTGCAAAACTGACATACTGACGATGGGAACGACGTACGTGATCAAAGCCGAACACGTAATGGCTATCAAGAATGGAGACAAAGGGCCATACAGATCATGAGAACCCCACAGCCTCCAGCCAAGCCATCCGAGCAGAATGACATATAACATGACCATTAGAATAATCGTTGTGACCAGCGACTCGTTGCAGGCATAGGTGAGCAGTTTCAAGAGGAACCGAATTGCCGGATGAGTCTGGCTGCTTTCACCATAAGGCGCCGGTTCGAAAATCGTTTTGGCTTCGCTCTTGGTGATCATGAATCACAGTTCCATTCCTGCGAGAGAAATCTTCACCCCTGACCGTTCGGCTGAAAGTTCTCCAACACCACGCCTTGTACAGTGCATTCTAAACATTGAAAACGGCTGACGTCAATCTGCTCTGTGCGGCTAGCCGTTTTCGCACTCGTCTGTCGTATCTCATTCGCGTCGAGTGCGCGATATAATCTCCCGATCACCCGGCCCCCCAAATGGGTGGAAATGAATTGATCGCAACTTCCCACAACACAGACATCAGAGAGATACACCATGACGGACGATTTATTTTCAGTTGCGGATCAGGTGGTAGTCGTCAGCGGCGGCAGTCGCGGTATCGGTAAGGCACTGGCGGCAGGCTTTGCGGCGCGCGGCGCTCAAGTTGTGATTACCGGTCGCGAAGCGGCGACTCTCGAGCAGACCGCCAGGGACATTTCCACCGGCAAACACGCGGTTCGCGGCGTTGTGTGTGATGTTTCCGATGTGGCGGCACTCGACCAGTTGGTGACCACGCTGAAGGCCGACTACCCGCGGGTCGACACCCTGCTGAACGTCGCCGGCGTCAACAAGCGTAAGAAGATCGAAAACTTCACTCCTGAAGAATACGATTTCATCCTCGATATCAATCTGCGGGGGACATTCTTCATGTCCCAGGCCTTCGGCAAGTGGATGATCGCCGAACGGCAGGGTTCGATCATTACGATCGATTCGCTGAATACCTATGCCCCGTTGAAGGGCGTGCTGCCGTACGCGATGAGCAAAGCGGGAGTCAGCATGATGACCCGAGGCTTGGCCTGCGAATGGGGCGAGTACGGCGTGCGAGTGAATGCCTTGGCTCCCGGCTTCATCCTGACCGATATGACCAACAAGCTGTGGTCGGACCCGACGATGCAGGCGTGGGGCAAGACCAACACGGCCCTGCGGCGACTGGGGCAAGTCGAGGACATGATCGGCACCGCCATCTTTCTCGCGTCCAAGGCGTCGGCGTTCATGACCGGGCAAGTCGTCTATGTCGACGGCGGGTTCTCGGCGGGAATCAACTGGCCGATTCCGTTGTGAACCGTAGCCCGACTCTCGGAGTCGGGCTACGCAAAAAACCCCCTGGGCTGCAATAGCCGAGGGGGTTTTTGTTGTCTTTGAGTATGACTCGCGGCCGAATCAGCCACCCGGAGCGTTGATACCGGCGATCACGGCACAGCAGGTGATCATCGAGATCCCGTTGCATAGCCCGTCGCAATCATCGGGTGCGTCGTAGAAGGCCGAACCGTAGTAGATCGACTTGATGGTATTCGCGCCATTCACCGTCTTATACGAGTGAAAGCCCGTGTATTGATAACTCTGACTGAATTTGCCGACCGCGTTGCTGATGTCGTCAAGTTCCGTATTCACCGCGTGAGCCACTTCGCTCCACCCGACGATCAAGGCCAGCACTGCGATTGTGATAATGAGGATGATTTCAATGGAGACGATGGCTCCGGTGTCATCCTGCCAGATTGATTTCAACATGTTTCGTTCCTTTGGAGAGAGACTGAAATTGAGAGTGGCATTCACCACCTGTGGCAAATGCCGTGAGCACCTCGATTGACCAAACGAGCCAGGTCTCGGACAAACAGTCCGCAAGAGCTGGTGAGAGTTCGCAGGATCAATCCACAACCGACCTACGGTGTTAGCGGCCTGATGAAAAAGGTGTCTGGAACTCTCCGAACGTCGAAACAACGCTCGATTCCGTCTGGTTTGCAAAGTTCCAGACACCTTTTTCAACAGGCGTGTTAGCGCGGGAGGGCTCCTCGCAAGGAGCCCTCCCAAAGGACAGGGCAATCTGTGGCGTCGTTGGACCGTTCCTCAACAATCCAACCGGTGCTCTCTCTTCACCCGCCAAAGGTGCCCGGTACATTGATTCGTGTCTGGCCGCTCGGCCAGAGATGTCGTTGCGGGTCACTGAGACCCGGATATTGATTCGTGGAGATGGCTGAACGCGACCGGTCACGCAGTCGTCTTATCCAGCACGATCCTCTTATCAGGTTTATTCGTTGCGTTCGTTACAATCCTCACTGAATGCATAGTCCGTGCCAACGGCGCAGTGGGCCGCCAGCCGAGCCTGATTTCCGGCGACAAAATCGACACAACCCGCAAACTCGGCAGCAGGTTGTGCCGAAAGTGCGGGTTGTATCGATGGCTGGGATTGTGCTGACTGAATCGATAAGAGCGCTAAAAGCGTTTATCAGGCTTGTAATGATTCGTAGGGTTATGCTCAAAAATCGAATCATTCCGGTTGTATTGACCTGGAATCAGGCCGCGGAGACCGTTCGCTGGATCACGGGAAGTTGCGGTGGAGAGTTGAGAAACAGTCTCCCCACCGCAACTGACCCAGCGACAGACCTGCTATTGGAGCGGCGGCAGCACCGGAGCCGGTAGGATCTGGCGATGCGGCACCGGCGTAGTCTGGGGGAGCGAATGGTCCGGGATCGGTGACAAGGGAGCACCCGGAATCACCTTATCGGGCGGGCAATCACCAGCCGGGCAGGGAATCACCGTGGTCGAAGGTGCCAGGGGCGGACAATCGGCCGGCAATACTGCTCGAGGCGTCACGACAGTAGTGGAAGGAGCCGCATACACCGGAGCGGCGTAACCGGGACCATAACTACCGAATCCCAGATCCCAGGAGTCGCTGAGCGGGATGTTGTTAAAGAAGGGCCTGTTCACGTAGGAGGAACCGGGCACCCACGCCTTGCAACCACGAAAACCGCCGAAGAAAAAGCTTTGATTCAACGATCGAACTGCGTAGCCGACGTCCTGGTATTCGGCGACGACCGCACTCGCCAGGCACGACATGCCGACAATCAGTCCGAGAACCAGAATCGTGGCGACGAGGATTAACTCCATCGAGATGATGAATCCCCGCTCATCATTCCATAGTGCTTGTAAGTTGTTCAACATAATCACTGTCCTTCAATTTGTCGCTGGGTTGGAAAACACATACGCAGGGTCAAGCAGCACGAATTCCCACACGCAGGAGCTCGTACGCGATTGGAAAACCGCGATCAGGCCGCAGGCCGGCTGAGTTCAGTCGGCCTGCGGCCCAACCCGGACGGGGGAACGAATTCCCGCTCAGGTTGATCGCGATTGGGCCCCAGGTAGGGGCCGGTCGAAGGTAGGAAGTGGTCTCTCAGGTCACTTCCATTCCGAGTCGTCCGGTCGGCCCGCCACTCACGACCAAGCCAGTCATAACGGGCTCAGAACGAGTGACAGTCTTCCGCACGGCTCGCTCGTGGCGGTCTCTCAGGTCGCCACAAACGCTCTCTCAACAGCGTTACAAACGGAATAAATGGCACAATCCATACCAACCATAGGACCGGAATTTTGAGATTATTCGTTACAATCGATACAATCAGAACCGCAACCGGTGCGTGGGTTGGAAGTTAGAGCGGATGGTTCGATTGTAACGACAGTATCGATTGTGCGGATTTTGTCACTTTTGATGGCGAGGGTTGTTAAGGAACCCATACGAGCGTGAGGCGCTCGCGCTAAGAATCCGTGACAGATTGCTCCAAAGAGAGTTCCAGAGGGCCGAATTGCCCTCGAAAGAGATGTGCGTCGGGGAACGAACGCGACCCGCGGCTCGGGAGGGCTCGGCGGGAGCTTTTGAAGTTGCGCTATTTTTTTACGTGATTTCTCAGGAGATTTTGATTTGTACGGTCACAACGGGCACCTGAAGTTTATGCCTTGGCCCCGTACCCTTCAAAAATCCCTGGAAATTCGATAGTGATCTGTAAAAAAATAGCGCAACTTCAAAAGCGGGAGCCTCGCCCTCCCGGATCTTCCCAACCACGCACTCAGATGCGACCCGCGAGTCCGAGTACCAGTTTCAGCGCTTCGTCGAAGGTCGCGATGCGGTTCTCTAACTGCGCGTCGCGGGCGGATTCCAGGAGTGACTTGAATTGCCTGCCCGGTTGCAGGCCATTGCGGATCAGGTCGTCTCCGGTGATCAACGGTGGCGGATTGATGATGCCGGCGGGTGTGGTGCGCAAGTAGGTTTCGCAGAATTCGACATCGGTCATTGGCAGACCTGCCGCGGTGCAGCGCGTGCGGGCCATCGCCAGCAGGTCCAATACATACGGATGGGCGAGCAGGCGTTTCAAGCGCGAGAGTGCGAACTCCGATGCTCCGTCGATCGATCTGGCGTGTTCTTCCAGCCACACGATCCGATCGGTTTCTTCAGTCGACAATCGCAATCGCAGGCACATCGTCCGCGCTGCCACAGCGGAATAGTGCGGGACGCCACACAACCAGGTGGCCAGCACCAGTTCGAAACGCGGCTGCGGGAGTCCTGCTACGGCACTCCAGGCCAGTTCCCACAGTTGCCGCGCCGCAGCGTCGCTGCCCAGCATTGGCAGCGATTCCGGAAAGACATGTTCCAGCAATCCGGTGATTGCGGCCAGTCGCAAGGCCTCCAGACGACTGGCGTGCGTCAGCATCCGTTTCCACTCTTGTGCGATGCGCTCGGCGCTGACGACGGTAATCTCCGCGGCCATGGTGCGGATGGCGTCGGCCGTGTGCGGATCCAGATCAAACTGCAGCGTGGCCGCAAAGCGAATGGCACGCAGCAATCGGAGCTTGTCTTCGCGAAATCGTTCCAGCGGATCGCCGATGGCACGGATCAACCGCCGCTGCAAATCGGCCTGACCCGCGACATAATCCAGGACCTGCGATTGCAGCGGATCGTAGAACATACCGTTGATAGTGAAGTCGCGGCGCTGGGCGTCTGCTTCCGGTGTCGAGTACACCACGTGCTCGGGCCGGCGGCCGTCCAGATAAGGGCCCTCAGTCCGAAAAGTGGCGACTTCCACGTCACCCGCCGCGCCCGGCCCATGCACCAGGATCACGCCAAAGCAAGCCCCGACCGCTCGCGTTCGCTTGTGTCCAAACAGATCGCGGACCTGCTCGGGACGGGCATCGGTCGCCACGTCATAATCTTTGGGAGTTTTTCCTAGCAGCAGATCACGAACGCAACCACCGGCCCAGTAGGCAACATACCCCGCACCGCGCAGTCGCGTGACCACATCCACGGCAAATTGTCGGTCTGCAGTCATCGAGCCAGCAAGTCGTTGTTCGCTCCGCGAACGAAGCACGCTCGCAGCAGCGGTGTGAATGAAGGATTGGAGGTCTGCACGCCGTCGCCGTTGGCTCCGGGTTAAACAATTCCAGGATACCTTGGCTCGTTTAACGGGGAGCCAACGGCGACTCTGGTTCTCTTGGAATTGGAACTGGACGGATCTTATTTGCCGACGACCGTTCCGGCTCCCTGCAACGCCGGCAGGTCGACCGTGTCTTTCCCGTGCGTGGTGCTCATGGCGTTGAACACCTGCTGGTCGATGTCGGCCGTGACGAAGCGGACGCTGCCGTCGGCAAACAAGACAAACGCCCCCGGCTTCGGACCTCCCACCGATCCGAATCCCGACTTGGGTGCGAAACTGTTGGGACGAGCTCCGCGGATGGTCGAGCCCCCACCCACGGCCCACGGTGAGGCGAGTTCACCACTCCCCACCAGCATGATGGTCTGACTCAGGCCGTCCGTAATCGATTCCGGCGCGGCAATCTGGTTGTAGCCAAAGATACCGGCCTGGGGATCGTTCCGATCCAGTTTGGCGGCAAGTGGTCCCCCTTCGGTTTCGACTCCCGACATGCCCACAAAGTGCGTCAAACCCATGTCGGCATAAGGCACCCCCGACCACTGCTGACGTGGGTCTGCCGGATTGAGGAATTCCGGAATCACTGCGTGCGTCAACTTCGCATTACTGGGATGCGTCAACGGGAACTTGGGATTCAGTCGCTGATACAACGCCTGGTGCCCCAGGAATGGCAGCAGATGGACCATCCAACTCGATCCACGACTTCCGAATCCGACACTGGCTCCCGCGGCATTCGCGGGTCCGCGTGCGGACTGTAACGCCTTGTGAACCGCGGCCAGCGGTCCTGCCGACAAGGGATCACCGAACGGCGTCGTCCCCAGGGCATGCAGTAAGTGACCGGCAAATGCCACGTTTTCATCGCGCGCGTCGAAATGATAAGCAAACTGCACAAATGATTCCTGCTGTTTCGTCCACTGTTCGCCTCCTTGTCCTTCCGGTCCGCCTGGCCCGCCGCCTGCCCTGCCGGCCATTTCCGGACGAGCCAAATCGCCTGGCCGCTTTTCAGCGAACCCAGCCCCTGCCGGCCCGCCGGCTGGCATCGGGTTCGCGGGATCCGCAGCGGCTGGTTGAGCAGCGGTTGCGGCTCCGGGCGCTGCGGCGACTACGACTTGTGGTGGGGGCGGTGAGGCGGTCTTCAGACGGTAATCGATCATCGGGGCAGCGCCCGCATTCTTCGGTTCCGGACTGACACCGACCTTGCTCTCGAGGTTCGATTGAGAACCGGGGCCACCGCCACGGGGGCCACCCGCGGCGCCTTTGCCAGCGAATTCACCACCACCGGCACTTTTGGGAGTGAAATCACCGCCCCCGGCACCTTTCCCAGCCATTCCCGGGCGACCGGGCATGGCACCCGCTCCACCAGCTCCACCCGCTCCACCCGCACCGCTCGCCTCACCACCGGTCCCCAGCAGATCGGGAACATAACGGTCCGACCGGCCGAGTCGTTGACGAGCGGACGTCGTCAGGAATTCATCCAACGGAAGTTTCGCTTTCCCCGCGGCCGCGTCGGATTCGAACAGCAGGCCTCCCATCACCGTCACTCCGAACTGGTCGCCTGTGGGTACTGAAGTCGCAGCGCCACCCCCACCGGGGCCTCCGGCACCGGGCCCACCGGCACCTTTCGAGTCGAAGTTCCCTGCGTTTTTCGTATCGGGCCCGCCTGGCCCTCGACCGGCCATCATATTGGGATCGCCTCCAGCGGCTGCGGCGGCATTCGCGGCCAGCACCTTGCCATCCAAAATGATGCCGATCCCGAACGCTTGCAGTTCCTCGAACGGCTGGCGATAGCGTCCCAGCAGGGGCAAGCCGCCCTTGAAATAGGCTTGAGCCGCCGCGCTGTCACCCGCCATCCAAAAATCGGAATCGGCCTGATTGATCGTCCCCAGGCCCTGCTTGATCAGCAAGGCCGGCGATTTCCGCAGTGCCGATTCCACCGTGGGCTTACGACCAATAATGACCGTCCGCGAATCGGCCACGGCCAGTGCATGCGTCGCTCCCGCTGCACCGGGCAACGGCCAGACGCGTGACTCCTTAGAAAGCTTGTCCCCCCCGAGTGCCTGGCGCAACAGTTCCTGGTTGATATCCGCCACAGTGACTACACACATCGCCTGCTCGGTGAAGTCGGCATTAGCTGCAGCCCAGAACGATTCGATCTGGTTGGGCGGCAGTCCAATCCGGGAGAGCGCGGTCGTGAGCGGTGCGAACTGCAACAGGAATGACGCCCCCGCCTTGTTGGGCGATTTCGTAACGGCAGCCGGCAAGCCGCCGACGGCAAACGTGACGTTTGCGGGCAGGTAAACCAGGGGATCCTTGGCCGTGACCACGACCGGAGCGGCTTCGGCCGGCGGTGCGGCCCCTTTATCCATCGGCCCTCCGCCGCCCGCCTTGTCCATCGGCCCCATGCCCGGCGGTGCCCCCCCGGGAGCGGCTCCCGCAGCATTATCGGCCGCCGGTGGCGGAGCATCCCCGCCGCCGCAGCCCAGCAGCGAAAGACACAGACAACCCAAAATCAGCCAGGAGGTGTTGCGGACCATAATTGTCCTTTGTTCCGAATACCCGTCGATAAACGGGAAATCTCAACCCGGCAATCCAGCCACGCCATGCTCTGCGGCTGGACGCCAGGGTGCTTAATTGCCGGTACGATTCGAACGAAGTGCCTGCAGGTTCCCAACTCGAATGCGGTTGTAGAGTTAGAGCTCCCTTGAGTCTGGCAAACACGGGTCTCAAAGTCAACGGCGCGAAATTGGACCGTCACACAAACTCCAGCGGCCACCACAAGCTGGGGTCGTGATCGAACGGGAATTCGGCCCCGACCGCCAGATACTGATCGCCCAACTCGTGATCCCGCAGGTGATAGTAGAATCCCAGGCGCGGATTCGATTCCGGTTCGTACCCGTGCAGCACTTCCGCGGGCAACCAGACCTCCAGCAGGTAGCCGGAATCGCGCACTTCCGAGTAGGTCATGATCTGCTTGGGATCACAGGGTACGGCGTCTTCTTTCGCCCGGGCAATGGGCAGTTGCCTGGCGACAGGTTGCGTCCGATCCCGCAACGCTCCGGTGGGCAGGACACAAAAGTGATGGCAGAAGCGGCTGGCGCGGTGGATATTCTGCGTGCTGCGCGTATCGATCCAGAAGTTGAAGCCGTCTGAATTCAGCAATTGAGCGTAGTCGCAACGGGGAGCAAATCGCTTCCCCGTCACTTCGACGCGGCAGCCAAACCCCTGTTCGTTCCAAGCCAGCCGAATCTCACCAAACCGATTCCCCTGGGCCAAGTCGCCAATGTCGGTCAATGCATACTCGGCGTTCAACTGCAGCGGTTGGGGCCCGCTGCGCGGCAACTTGGGCGCCTTACGCACGGGGAGGGCCATGCGAAACAAGAACGCGGGGGGGATCAGTTCAGTCATGGGGGAACAATTCAACCAGAACGCGGGGGCTTGGGTGTTGTATTTTATGCAGTTTAAGTAGGAGTTCAACAGAAATGGTGTCGCCGCGTTCGCCAGAACGCGGGCCGTTCGGTTGATTGCCCGCACTCTGGCGAGTGCGGCTACCGCCCAACGATCTCTGCGCACCTACTTGGAGCGTTTCAAAGCTACGTGATGTTGGTCTCGATGTCCACCAGGATTCCCTTGTGATGTCCGGGGCAAATTCCATTGCATTTTCCGTGCGCGACTGATCCCTGATTTTTTCTGTGTGAAGTTTTCGCTATGATGCGGCGATGTAATGGATTCCCCTCCGTTTGTCCGCCATCCCGTGTCAGCGCTTCATGGACCACGCATTCCGAGTTACGATCTTCGACGGCATTCGACTCGTCTTTGAGCAAGAGATCGTCGGCGCCATCGAACTGGGACGGCAACGGAAGGATGAGCCCGGTCCGCTGTTCACCCAGCCGATCAGTGATGGCGTCCGCATCGTGGTCGCGGAATTGACCGAGGTTTCCGTTTCGCGGCAGCAGGTGCGGATCGAACCGCGGATCGACGGGCACTTCATGGTTCGCAACCTGGGAACCAACAGTCCCATCCAACTGAAGCCCCCCCGCACACTCGAACCCGGCCAGTCGTGGGTCTGTGTCGGGACGACTCGGATTCAATTGGGCTCGCGGCTGGTCTGCGTCGAGATGGTGCCGATCATCACGCAGGAAACGGAGATCTCGGCGAACAGTGATGTGCTGAGCCTCCAGTCGGCCACGATTCTGCCGGGAGCGCGCTTCGGCTTCGACTCACATTTGGTCAAATCGGTCCGTTCGGCACCGATTGCCGATCAGCTCGAACCGATGATCCGCAACCTGCAGGCGGCGATCGACGTCTTTCAGAGTGCGAATAGCTCTGCCGACTTCTATCGTCATGCCGTGCAATCGGTCGTGGATCTGGTCGGCCTGGATACTGGTCGCGTCCTGTTGTGGAAGGAAGATCGCTGGCAGTTGGTGGCCATGGCAAGCGACGACAAACTCGAAGAACAAACGGTCATCCCCTACAGCAATTTTGTGCTGCAGAAGGTTCGCGAGCAGAAGCGAACGCTCTGGCAAATGGGGGGCAGCCAGGATGTCTCGGCCAGTCTGATCAATGTGCAGTCGGTCGTCGCTTCGCCCATCTTGAACAGCCGCGGCGAACTGATCGGCGTCCTGTACGGAGACCGCGGGTACGGTGGGATGACGGCCGAACGTGAGATCACGCGCTTCGAGGCCATGCTGGTCGAACTGCTGGCCTGCAGCGTGGCATCTGGCCTGTTGCGCGTGCAACAGGAAGAGGCCTTGCAGGCACAGAAATTGAAGTTCGAGCAATTTCAATCGAAAAAGCTGGCCGAACAACTGGAGAGCCAGCCTGATCTGTTGAAAGGCCGCGAAGTCGATGTCTCGGTGTTGTTCGTGGACATTCGCAAATTCAGCAAGATCAGCGAAGCGTTGGGGGCCGCGACGACGTTTGAATGGATCAATGACGTCATGTCCGCACTGTCGGAATGTGTCAATGAAACGGATGGCATCATCGTCGATTATGTGGGCGATGAGATCATGGCGATGTGGGGCGCTCCGGACCTTCAACCCGATCATGCCTCGCGGGCCTGTCGCGCTGCGTTGCGCATGTTCGAACAGATTCCGATCATTCATGCCAAATGGAAGACCGTGCTGCCCGAACCGTTTGCCATCGGGATCGGGATCAACACCGGTCCGGCGCGGGCCGGAAACATCGGCTCGCACCGCAAATTCAAATACGGACCGCTGGGCAACACGGTGAACCTGGCCAGCCGTGTCCAGGGCTGCACCAAGTATTTGCGCTGTCCGTGCGTGATCAGCGCCTCGACGCGCGACGCGCTGGGACCCGACTGGTTCACGCGACGGCTGTGCGAAGTGCGCGTGGTGAATATCACGCAGCCCGTCCCGTTATACTTCGCGCGGCAAGGAATGAGGTCTTGGCGAGGCGTTGGTTTTTTGGGATGATGGGTGTTGGTGTCTGATGGGGAATGGGCAGGATGAGTGAGGGGTCAAGGATGACTCGACTGACGTTTTCTGAGGAAGATCGGCTGCGG
>CAMAVF010000050.1 GCA_945861445.1 Planctomicrobium piriforme
ATCAGGCTCGGAATTGCGATTGTGAATCGGTGACGGCCAATTTCGAAAAATCGAACGTCCGACCCTGAGCGACTACTTTCCGCCGACGGTCACGAGTTGTGTCTGAGTCTTACCCTTCACCGAGCGTTGCACCTTCAATACCAGTGACTTCACCGACTCACGGCTCTCCAGCAAGTCCTGCAGGTCGTCCACCGTATGCACCGGCGTGCGAGCGACTTCTTCAATCAGGTCGTACAACTGCACCTTGCCGGCCAGCGGTCCTTGACGGTCCACGCTGACCACGAGCAATCCTGCCGTGGTCTTCGGAAAACCCAGCTCCTTGGCCTCTTTCGAATTGATCGAATTCAATGTCAGACCCAGCTTCTCGATGACCACTCCCTTGCCGGGCTTGCTCTTGTCTGTGGCCGATTGCCGAGTGTCGGGTCGCTCGGTGAGTTTCACAATCGCTGTGACTTTCACGCCGGCCCGCATCACGATCGCGGTGATTTCTTTGTTGAGTGGCTGCAGGCTGACGAGGTGGATCAAGTGGTTTTCGTCGTGAACTTCGACGCCGTCGAAGTACAGGATGACATCGTCAAACAGCAACTTGGCTCGGGACGCAGGCGTGTCTTCATAGACCTGCATCACGCGGGCACCACGCAGGCGGTCCAGCTTCAAACGATGCGCCGTGGCCAGATCAAATTCGGGGTCGAGCTTCACGCCGAGGTAGGCTCGATTGACCTTGCCATATTCGAGCAGTTGATCGATTACCTGCAGCACGAGATTGCTGGGGATGCTGAAGCCGATCCCTTCATTACCGCCGCTGTTCGAAGCAATGGCGGTATTGATGCCGATGACTTCTCCTTGCAGATTGATCAGGGGACCGCCGCTGTTGCCGGGATTGATCGCGGCATCTGTTTGCAGGAAATCCTGGTTGATGACGTCGGTGTTCGGCCCCAGTTCCAAAGCCCGGCGGCCCTTGGCACTGATGATGCCCTGGGTCATCGACTGGCTCAGGCCGAACGGACTGCCCATCGCATACACCACGTGGCCGATTTCCAACTTCCGGCTGTCACCCCACCGGGCGGGGTGCAGGTCGGTTTCTTTGAGTCGCAACACGGCCAGATCCGACGCCTTGTCGGTCCAGATTTTCGTCGGCGACAGGATTCTTCCATCGAACAGATGGATCGAGATATTCTTCAATTCGGTCCCATCGACGACATGGCGATTGGTCACCACGTAGAAGCCGGGGACCTTCTTGTTGTTGACGATGATTCCCGAGCCGGTCTCTTCCACCATTCCGCGGCGAGAACCGACAAATCGTTCGCTTTGAATGTGAACGACGCTCTGCGTACAAACTCGAGCCACCTTGGCCTGATGATCGCTGAGCACATGCAGGGGTGAATTGGAAGAACGCAGTTCGCCGTAGATCTGTTCGGCGACATCAGCATCCAGCGAGTTGGCTTCGGCCGACATTCCAAACCGCCACGCGTCGGCGGTGACCCCGATCACAAAGCCAAAACCCAGCATGCCGCAACAGAGTGCAATCAACGGGCGTCGAGTCGACATGTGGCTTCTCCGTCGGTAACCGGCAGACAAGCCTCCTGCTTGTGCTGAAATCTCCGGCTGGGTTTCGTAATTCTGGTTCGCCGAAGCCTCATGCTCGGGCAATTCGGAACTGATTGTTGGAGACGGTGTGGATTCAGAATTGGATCCCAACGACTGACAGACAGAACCCGTTTGATTGACTTGGAAGTCCAATTCTGTCGTTCAAAACTTCAAATCGCGTTCTACAGACTACCCACACTGCCCCATTTTTGTCCATCAGCAGGCCCTTTTGACGAGATCTGCTGACGGGTTGTTCCATGTGAGATTGCAAAAATCAGGCCACAATCGCGACAGCCTCGATTGCGGCCGGTTCAATTGATATCCGGGGCGACCCGGCGACAAATGGACGCTCGCCGCCAGACCAGCGCTCGCAATTACAACTCTAGCTCAAGATCATTGATCGTGATTTCGCGGTCCTTGGTGCCACCATCGCCCTGGAATGCGGACGCCCAATGAGCATCATCCTCATCCGCGTTCGATTGACCAGACTCGCGGCCTTCTTCCTGCCGCTGGCACTTGATGCACGTGGTGGTGAAGGGGAGTGCCTTGAGTCGCGCCAGAGAAATTCGCTCGCTGCAGCCTTCGCAAATGCCGTAATGGCCGTCGCGAATTTGCTGGATCGCTTGTTCAATCTGGGTCAATTCGCGGCTTTCGAGCGCCGCGAGCTGCGAGTTGATTTCGGTCTGGGCTCCATCCAAAGCCGCATCGCACTCGTCGCCCACTCCTTCGTCGTGGACTTCTGCCGCATGCAGATCCTCGACCATCGACCGCCGCAAAGTATCTCGTTTCGCAATCAATTGTTGATGAATGCGGAGCAGTGCATCTTCTCGGGCCATGATTATCCCCCTCGCAATCCGTATCACACGGAATTTGTTTTTGCCACTTCGTCGTTCGAGTTTTCCAACGGGATCGGACAGCAACAGGGGGGACTGTTGCTGCCAATATAGCTCGTGAAACCACTTCGCGTGGTGACAATCAGCGACAAGTCGCCGAATCTCAACGAACCTCCCGGCCGCCTGGTCCAACCCGCACGCCTTTGGCAGTCGCCAACGTCTTGCACTCAGCACGTCGTCTGAGTCTCGCCGTTCGGCGTTCGCCTCCCATGCATATTGTACGCGTCCAGTAAATCCCGCCGCGGCACTCGTGGAATTTCCCTGGTCTTTCCCCCATAGAATTCGTCGCAACACCAATCAAATTATGATGTTGCGTAGGATCACCTGCCAGTAGCCACTTTCCCCAGATCGGTAATTCTATCCAATTTGACAGCTCCCGGTGAGAAACACGGGATAATCGTTGCGTCAGGTATCACAGGAAACATTGTCTTGATCGTCGTTCGCCCGTCCCAAAAATGACCGGAATCTGACATCTCGATGTCAGGGAAACAACAGTTGTGAATAAGTTCTGGCCTATGCCGAAGCCGCGTAATTCGCCGACAATGCGAGTTATTCAGGCAGTGAGCATTGGGCAGGCTGGACTTCGAGAGCCAATGAGACAGTTGCTGGAAGGGTGAGGCTCCCGGCGAACTAGCATGAGGGTGTGAAAGTAGAGGGTGACAGGGTAGGAATGCCATAAGCAGAGCTGGCACCGATCTTTGCTCTCATACGCTCACACTCTCACACTCTAGCGACCTCCAATTCATCTGGTCGAAACGCGGCACTCCCGCTCCCAACTTGCAGGGCCAACCCCGCCGTTTTCCACCTCGCCCCGACTTTTTCCTCAGATTCCAGTTTCCCGTGGTCGGTGCCATTCTGTAGGGTGGTAGTTGTGCCTGTCAGTGGGCAGTCTGGCTAAAAGTGCGCGCTGGAAAACCACTCACCTACCCTGCACGGGTGGCGGGAACGTCTGAGCTGCCGAAACTGGAATTACGCATCCAATATGTCCACATCGACTGACGTCCGGGAGATCGCCGACGCCGAACACGGCTCGGAACCCGTTTTGAAGCTGGATCCGATCCTCAGTCAACAGTGGGCGCTGGGCTATGCGAACGTGGCGGTGACTGCCTACTTCGCCCTATTTTTCATGTATCTCAGCTTTCAGCCCCTGTACCACACCGATTTGTGGGGCCACGTGGCGTATGGCGACTGGATCATCAAACATCGCTCATTGCCCACAGAAGATCCGTTTGTCGGTTATGCTCAGGGAGTCCCCGTCATCGCCAGCGCCTGGCTCGGACAGGTGATTCTGGCAGGGACGCAACGGATCGGAGGTCCGGAATGGATCTCGCACCTGTATACGATCGTCGTCTGGCTGTCGTATGTGCTGCTGGCTGGTGCGTTCTACTGGAAGAGCCGGCAACTCGGTACGGCCATGCTGGGCATGGGACTCGCCTTCTTCCTGGTGTGGAGTCGTCACGCCACCGTGCGGCCCGAAATGTTTGGCACGTTTGCGTTCGTCCTGCTGATCGGCGTCTTCGCCTGGTTGGATCGCCGTCGGGATGACGCAGAACTGACGGGCGTTCCGGAAACCTCCAGTTGGGCGGGCGAGATCCTGCTCTCCGCATTTGTCTTCTCGACGTTCCTCTTCTGGGCCAACACGCACGGTTCGTTCCTGGTCGGCATTGTGATGCTCGCCTGTCAGGCCGCAGGACGACTCATGGAAGTCGCCTGGAAAACACGCGACGTCGTCCAGGTCCTGTCGGATCGGCGGCTGCATCGCTGGCTGCTGCTGACGGAACTGGCGGTAGTGGCGTCACTGATCAATCCGTACGGCATGGACCAGTTGCTGAATGCCCTCGAGTTTTCCAAGAATCCCAATCTGCCGGACATCATGGAGTGGAAGAAGCTGGAATTCTTCATGCCGGAAGGCGTGCAGATGTGCCTGTCCTGGCTGCTGATGCTGGTGCTGTTCCGGTTCAGTAAACAACCTGTGCGACCGGCAGAAATCCTGATGCTGGCCGTGCTGATCTACACGACGCTGGCCAATGTCCGCATGATCGGCTGGTATGGCTTTATCTTCACCTACGCGATGTTGCCGCACCTGGCCGAGATGTCGCGCCGCGGGATGAGCTGGATCCACAATCAGCCGGGCTTGATCTCGGACGAATGGTGGTTGCGGCTGCAAAAACGGAGTCACTTGATCTCGGTGTTTTGTCTCCTGGTCGCCTGGTATGGATTCGCGTTGTCTCACTTGGCAACGCCCCTGTTAGGGGGCGAACGTCGCAAACCCGAACGGCTGCATAGTGCCGAAACCCCGCGCGGTGTTACGGCGTTTCTCCGCCGGCATCCCCCGCAGGGCCAGATCTTCAATCCCCAATGGTGGGGCGACTGGCTGGCCTGGGACGGACCTCCGGGATTGAAACTCTTCATGACCACGAACGCCGTCCATCTGGCACCGCACCGCTACTGGAAGGATTACATGGGGCTGTCGTCAGGCTCCGCGGGCTGGCAGCAGCAGATCAACAAATACAACGTCGAAACCTTCGTCATTCACAAGTCCGACCAGGCGACGATGGATGTGGAAGTCCGCAACCTGAAGGACTGGAGACTGGTCTACGAGGACGATCTGGCGGTGATCGTCACGCGCGATGAATCGCTGTTGAAATCGTTGCGGGCCGCTGCAGCGGCGAAAGAGAAGATCAAGCAAACGAAAGATGCTGGGAGACAGGTGTGCCCTGTGCCGTGAGGGCAGTAGTATCTACACACGTATTTTTTTAAAAAGCGCTGCTTTAATGAGGGAAACTGCTCCCCTCGCCCTGGTACTCCGGGGAGAAGGGGCTGGGGGTGAGGGGCGCGATCAACTTGAGACTCAAGGTCCTGAATTGAGCGTCACGCGATAAGAATTGGAAGTTCCAAATCGAACGACGCTCGAAGTGCCCCTCAACCCCGCCCCCTCTCCCCGGAGTACCAGGGCGAGGGGAGATAAAGTGTCTATCTTCTAACTTGTTGATTAACGTCAGCTATTGCCCGACCATGACTGAAGCAATCAATCCACCCATCGCGCAATCCTCCGCGACCCTGTCGACGCGTGCCGTCGTCTGGCTCGTGTGCCACGCCATCATCCTGGGTGGCGGGCTGACCTGGGCGGCCTTGCGACATCAGCAACTGGAAGACGCCAAGGCTCTTCCCGCAGCGCAGACCAACCCGCCCGTCGTCGCGCCACGCTACAATGTGCCCGAGATCGTTTCGGACGACCAGTTGCAGCGGGTCTTGCACAAGCTGCGACCCCGGCTGCGGCATCACAATCCGCAGGTCAATCATCTCGATCACGCGCTGCGGTTCTGGGGTGTGGAAGCCCAGTTCAATGATCCCGAATGCTATTCCGGCCAGGAATTGCGTGACGTTCTGCTGGACTACCGGTTGTTCTCCAAGGCTTGGGAAAAAGGGACCAAACCGTTGATGGTGAAGACCAGCTACGGAGTGCGGCCCCGCCTGCAGACGGGGCCGGCCACCGCGAGTCACGTCGATCATACCCTCGCCTGCCTCGCCGAAACCGGCACGCCGCTCGATTACCCCGTGCTCACCGGTCCCGGAGCAGGGGGCCAGCGAACGGTCAATGACCTCTACCAGAGTGCCATCAAGTCCTTCAGTCTCAACCAGGTCGAATACGAATGGTCCACGCTGACCTTCGCACTGTACTCGCCCACCAATCGCAGTTGGTTCACGACGGAAGGACAACGCATCAGCTTCGACGATCTGGCTAATCGCATCATGCGACAGAAGCTGACCCAGGGAGTCTGCTCGGGCAATCACCGTTTGCACACGCTCGCGATTCTGCTGCGCCTGCACGAACAACAGCCGCTGTTATCGGAGGCCATGCGCGAGCAGATTATCGGGCATCTGAATTCCGTGACCCGGCAACTGGTCGCGCATCAGGCAGCGGACGGCTGCTGGGATCTGAATTGGGATGGTTCCAAATTGGAAAACGAGACCCAGCCCGCACGCACACGCCAGATTCTGGCGACAGGCCATGCCCTGGAATGGTGGGCCTTCGCGCCAGAAACAGTCCATCCGCCGCGTGAATCACTGGTGAAAGCCGGCCAGTGGCTGGTGAACACGATTGACGGCATGACCGATCGCGAGATCGCCACCAGTTACACATTCCTGTCACACGCCGGACGGTCATTGGCACTCTGGCGCGGCAAGTTTCCCGCACAGGCTTATCAGCCGCCTGCGAGAGCACGGCAGCCGTAAAACGCTTTGGTCCTTTGGGTCCTTCAGGTCTCTTCCGTCCTTTGTATTCAAGGGACCAAAAGGACGACAGGACTCAAAGGGCCAACAGACTTCGCTTTGCGATCTTAGCGAGCAAGTTCCGCTTCAGCCGGTTCGATCGCCGCACACAGCGCCGACAATTCGCGGCTCAGCCGCTGACATTCACCCAGGCTGCGCGTCGCGGGCGGCGGGGTTACGCTGCGTTCGGCACGACTGGCCTGATGCGTGTAAACGCGATTGCGGCCCTGCTTCTTGGCCCACAGCAGCGCCTGATCGGCTCGTTCCAGCAAGTGCTCAGGACGGCTCGTCTCACGTTCACGCTGGGCCACACCAAAGCTCGCAGTCACATGGACTGCACCTTCCGTCGTCGCGAACGGCTCGTTTAAAATGGCAACTCGACAGCGTTCCGCAAACGCTGCGGCCGCCTCTTCGTCGGTGTGCGGCAGCATCACGCAGAATTCCTCGCCGCCATACCGGGCCACATAGTCAGGAGTCCGTGACTGGTCTCTCAGGATCTGCGACAGTGCCCGCAGGACGTCATCTCCGACAGGGTGACCGAAACGATCGTTGACGGATTTGAAATAGTCCACATCCATCATGACACAGGACAGTTGCGTGCCATGCCGTTCGGCGAAATTCCATTCGCGGGAAAACATTTCTTCGAACGTGCGGCGATTCAGGGCCTCGGTCAACGGATCCAGCCGCGCCTGAACTCTCAATTGACGTTCCAGCGACAGGAACCGGGTGCCTGCTCGCATGCGAGCCAGCAACTCGGGAGCGACCACCGGCTTGATGTAGAAGTCGTCGGCACCCGCATCAAGGGCCACGATCAAGTCGTCAGATGAGTCCGAACTTGTCAGGACAGCGATAAACACATACTGCGGCCACGACATCGTCCGAATCTGCCGACAGAGCTCAATGCCATCCATATTCGGCATATGCCAGTCGGTCACGACGAAGTCACAGCACTCGTCCTGCATGATATCCAGGGCTTCGTATCCATTTCTGGCCTGATGCACTTCGTATCCGCCAGCGGACAGCACCCTGTCCAGCAGATGCAGCATCATCGGGCTGTCGTCGACGATCAAGACTTTTTTGAATGGATGATTCAGCATATTCCAATAATCCAAAGCGGCGAGATCAACTGGCAAGTGTTCCCACGAGACCCCCTGGCCTCGTCGACATTGACCTGCTGATCTTCCGGGCCCACCCCGCAGGAAATCTGTGCGATAACCCGCAGGAGCGTTTCAAGAGGTTCTTCCTGAGCAAGAATAGCTCAAGTTCTTGGAGAAGCGCGGCGATTTTTGTCGCGGGCCGCCGGGCGATGGCCATGCGCTGGGATTGGGAGATCGCAACTGTTCATTGAATAATGAGTTACGATCCAACCGGCTGGAAAAAACCAAGGCGGAGCCAACCTTGCGATTGGCTCCGCCTCAATGTTCTTTAACCCCGTGGGGCTTCGTCGATGACTCGACGATCGCTCATCAGCAAAGTCGGTGACCGCTGGCATCTCCAGTTGAAGGCTGCCGGGACTGTCTTCCGCGAATCTGAATGGCTCGCGCTGGAACAGCGGATCGAACGGACTGATGGGCGACGTGGACTAGACCGATTCCTTCAGTGCCTTCAACGCGCGGATACGAACCACGTTGGAAGCGGGCTTGGCCTTGATCGTGATTTCTTCCTTCGTCTTGGGATTGATCCCCTTGCGAGCTGGTGAAGCGGGCTTGCGGACGAGTTTGAACTTTGCCAAACCTGGCAAAGTGAACATCCCGGGCCCCTTCTTGCCCAAATCACCGGTAATCAATGCTCCCAGATTTTCGACCACTTCACCAATCTGCTTTTTGCTCAGACCGGTCTTTTCGGCCAACGTTGCCAAGATATCCGACTTGGTACGGGCCTTCTTCGGTGTGTCCTTCGCTGCGGCGGCTTTGGCCATCACTAACCTCCTGTTTTGTCAACCCTGCGAGGGGTCAGAATCACCTGAGACCACGCAACTCTCGCAGGTCGTGCCGGTAGTAAACTCGGTAAATCCCGTATTGTCAATGAGTTGACCGACAAATTTTCGATATTTTCCAGTGTTTTTTCGTGTTTGATCAATTCGAGGCCGGTTTTTCCAATATCGGGAGCTCTTTTCCGCCCCCGCGGCCCCAAGTTCGAATTGCAAATCCCCCCTGATTCGAGTATTCCAAATCCTACAGAAAGTATCGATTTCACCTCTTTATCACACTGACGTGGCCCCGCAGCAGGGGTGCCCGGCGGCTGAATAACTCTCACAAGACCTCTGCGGCAGCTCCAAACCGTCATCAATGGTCGCGGTTCGGAACTGCCCCCAACCGGTTTTGTGGGGATTGGTAAGTTCATTTGCCTCACAGAAATTGGCAACCCACTCGGATCAACCCGCGGATCAGTAGCAGGGCCTTTAGACATGGTTGGCAACAATCCCGATGCAATGTCCTTACCTGGAGCATTTGTTCATCATATCCTCGTCGTCGACGACGATCCCCAGACGGCCCTGTTCGTCAAGACCTTCCTCGAAACGCAGGGTTACCTGGTCACCGTCGCCAAGGATGGCGGACAGGCACATTCCTGCCTGGTCATGAAGAAGCCCGATTTCGTCATCCTTGATGCCATCCTGACCGGTGAGACCGGCTATGAGATCTGCGAACGCATCAAACAAACTGAGAAGGCTCTGCCCGTCCTGTTCCTGACGGGAATCGATATGGAAGAGTCGCGCGATCTGGCCGTCCGAGTCGGTTGCGACGGCTATCTGACCAAACCGGTCGATCCCGATCTGCTGCTGAATTCGATCAAGGTGATCTCCGAAGATGTGTGGCGAAAAACGCACGGTGTTGAAGTCGCCAAGGAACAGTTCGTGCGGTTCCACTGTGTCTGCAGCAAAAAGTTCAAAGTCAGCGAAGCCCATCGCGGAAAGACCATGACCTGCCCCAAATGCGGCGAAGTCATCATGGTCCCACGCCACGATTGAGCCACGGGTCGTTTGCTTTCAGCCCCTCGAATAAGGGGATAGAAGGTCCAAGCATGGACCGCATGACCGCCGAGCAGGTGCGACGCAACCGCGAAGCGCGTCTGGGCTGGGATCTCTATCAGGGACACCGGGAACGGGTCACTCAATTTCTGCTGCGTTCCGCACAGCCCGGCCAGACGTTGTGCGTCCTCGGAGCAGGCAACTGCAACGATCTGGACCTGCAACGCCTGCGCCAAAACTTCAGTCTGATCCACTTGATCGACCTGGATGCCGAGGCACTGGCTGTCGGTTGCGAACAGCAGGGAGTCGCCTCGGACCCCGCCATCGTGCAACAAGGCGGGATCGACGTGACCAATCTGGCATCCCGGCTGGAAACCTGGACTCCCGAGCAACCGATCCCCGCCCACGCCATCCAGGGAGCCCTGCTGGACTCCATGGCCCGCCCGCTGCCGGGACTACCCACGAAACAGTTCGATGTGGTGACGTCGGTCGGGTTGCTCACTCAACTGATCGAGATGGTCCTGTTGAGCCTGGGGCCACAACATCCCCAGTTGCTGGAGGTCTTGTCGTCCGTCCGCCTGCGGCATCTGCGACTGCTGCTGGAGCTGACCAAACCCGGCGGCATGGCGTGGCTGTTCGTCGAAGTCGTGTCCACCACCACCTGCCCGGAACTCCTGCAAGTCCCAGAAGCGACGATCTGGCCTGTCTTGAAGCACGCCATCGACAACCATAATTTCTTCACCGGCGCGAACCCCGCCGTCATCAACCAGATCTTTCATCGCGATCCCGAACTGCTCAGGTCCATCGAGAAATTGGAATGTCCGCCCCCGTGGCTCTGGAATTTCTTCTCACGAACCTATGCCGTGTGTGCGTTCGGAGCGAGAAAGGCCGTGGGATAAGCTTCCAGCCTGTCATTTTCTTCAACCCGAGTTGACAGGCTGGAAGCCTATCCCACGCGGCACGACTCCTTTACCATAGCAATTTGCGGCTTCCGTATTTCGTTAACAGGGTAATTGCCATGAGCCTTGCTGTGCGTTCGCGAATGATCTGGGGTTGGATTCTGGCCTGGGGTTGGGCTGCGTCCACACTGTCAGCCGCCGAGCCCCAATGGATCTGGTCTCCCGAGCAGGACCCGCTGAAGAAGCCCGCCATGACCGTCTATTTCCGCGTCAGCTTCGAACTCGAAAACCCCGACTCTGGCGAAATCGAAATCACCGCCGACAACAAATACACCGTCTCCATCAACGGCGACCGCATCGGTGCCGGAAACACCTGGCAGGAACTGGACCGCTACGACCTGAAATCGCGCCTGGTCAAGGGCAAGAATGTCATCGGCGTCATGGCCGAGAACACCGACGGAGCCGCGGGAATGTCCGCGCGCGTCACCATCACCCACAAGAACAATGACAATCAGGACCGCACGATTCTGGCCTCCACCGACGGCAAGTGGGTCACGACAACCAAGTACCAAATGGGCTGGGCTGCCATCGATGCGGAAGACAAAGAGTGGAAACCCGCCTATGTGATCGGAGAATTCGGCAAAGTGGCCCCGTGGGGAAACATGGCCAAACTGAAGCCCGCCCCCGCCCCCATCGTCTTCCAAAAGAAGGAACGCCCGCCCGGTCCCTTCCAATTGCTCGATGGCGACCGAGTCGTCTTCCTCGGCGATACACTCATTGAACGAGCTCAGGCAGATGACTACCTCGAAACGCGACTCACCAGTCGCTATCCCGACCGACAGATCAAGTTTCGCAACCTGGGCTGGAGTGCCGATACGGTCTTCGGCGAGTCGCGAGCGGGGTTCGGTTCGGTCGCCGACGGCTATCAACAACTGAAGCAACGCGTCTTCGAAGCCCAGCCGACGGTGGTAATTTTGGGCTACGGCGGCGCGGCCTCATCGGCAGGCGAAGCAGGCTTACCCGCCTTCGAAAAGGGTTTCGACAAACTGCTAAATCTGTTGGAAGAAACCCAGGCGACCATCGTCATCCTCTCCCCATTGAAGCAGGAAGACCTCGGCAAACCACTTCCCAATCCCGAGCGTTTCAATCATGACCGCGAGCTCTACTCTCAGGTGTTAGAGAATCTGGCGCAGTCACGTTCGTATCCGTTCGTCGATCTTTACAACACGCTCGGTGATGGCAAACAATCGTCAGACCAACCCTACACTGACAACGGAGTGCATCTCACGAGTTACGGGTATTGGGCGGCGGCTGGCATCATCGAATTTTGTCTCGGATTGATGCCTCCCGCTTGGAACGTGGAGATCGATGTGGCCGACAAAGGTCTGGCTGCCGCTGGAACGAAACTGACTCGAGTCGAATTGGATCAAACGAAACTCCGCTTCGAGGCTCTGGACCAGGTTTTGACGTACTGCCCGGGACCAAGCCGCTGGTTCCCGAAGGAAACGCCACCGGTGGCAGCGAGACCAATTCCCAAGGTTTCAGTTGGATCTCGCATCTTGAAGATCGCTGGATTGGCCCCCGGAACGTACGTCCTGAAGATCGATGGCCAACCCACAGTGAAGGCCTCCGCCTCCGAATGGGGAGAAGGCCGCGTGATCAATTCCCGCGCGGCTCCCGAGGTCGTCCAGGCAGAAAAACTGCGACAAGCCATCGTCGCCAAGAACCAGTTGTTCTTCTACCGCTGGCGTCCGCAGAACGAAACCTACCTCTTCGGCTTCCGCAAACACGAACAAGGCAACAACGCGAAAGAGATCCCCCTGTTCGACCCCCTGATCGAAAAACACGAAGCCGAAATCGCCAAGCTGCGAGTGCCGGTCGCTCATCAATATGAACTAGCTCCCGAAGGGAAGTAGTCTGTGTCGTGATTCAGAAGAGTCTTAGCCACGGATGAACACTGATGAAACACGGATTGGATCATCGTTGGCGAGGTCTTCCAAAAAGGATCGTGGCGATCACCAATATCGTTTCAATCGCCCTGAGGAGATGACTTCCCTGTATTTATCCGTGTTCAATCCGTGTTCATCCGTGGCTAAAACTATCCCTGGAATTGATGCCACGTTTGGGTAATCGTTTCTAAGAATCCTATCCACAGATTTCGCAGATGACGCAGATAAGAGTTTCTTTCTCCATCTGTGTCATCTGCGAAATCTGTGGATAACTCTCCCCCCTGATCACAGGTTGAACAATTTTAACTTCAATGTTACGGGTCACGGACGGGTCAGAGACCCATCCCACGCCAAGCATAAAGACCACCATGAATATTCAGGCCGAACTTCGCCGCCGATTTGCCCCGGTCCTTGCCACCTACACCGACGAGCCCGCCAAATACCTGGAGATGATCCGTCCCGTCCAGGACGCGAAATTCGGCGACTACCAGGCGAACTTCGTCATGCCCCTCAACGGCCAGCTCAAGCGCAAGCCGCACGAACTCGCCAACGAGATTATTGGCCAGCTCGACCTCGCCGACATGTGCGAGACCCCTACCGTCGCGGGGCCGGGATTCATCAACCTGAAGCTGCGCGAGGACTGGCTGGCAGCCGAGACCAATCGCATCGCTGCCGATCCGCGTGAAGGGATCGAACCGGTCGCGACTCCCAAGACCTACGTCGTCGATTTCTCCGGTCCGAACGTCGCCAAACCAATGCATGTCGGCCACCTGCGCAGCACCGTCATTGGCGATTCGATCTGCCGGATCTTGAAGTTTGTCGGTCACACCGTCTTCGGCGATAACCACATCGGCGACTGGGGCACCCAGTTCGGCATGATCATCTACGGCTATAAACATTTTCTGAATCCAGCAGCGTTCCAGCAGGACGCCGTGCAAGAACTTGCCCGGCTGTATCGGCTGGTGCATCGCCTGTCGGACTACTACGACCAACGGGCCCTGCAGCCCAAGCTCGACAAGGCCCTCGCGGCGAAACTCGAAGAAATCGACGCCGCAGCCACTCAACCCGGCGACGACAAGCAGAAGCAAAAGCGACAAAAAAAGCTCATCGAAGAACTGGAAACGATCCGCGAGCAAATCGGCAGTAGTCGCAAAAAGCTGATCTCCGTCGAAAGTGACTCCGTCCTGAACTCGTTGGCGATTCAGCATCCCGACATCTCCGTCAAGGCACGATTGGAAACCGCCAAGCTGCACGGCGGAGACCCGGAAAATCAGCGGCTGTGGAATGAATTCGTTCCCGCCTGCTTGAATGCCATTCAAGGCGTTTATGATCGTCTGAATATTAAATTCGACTATGCCTTGGGCGAGAGTTTTTATCAGCCCCTGCTGGCCGACGTGGTCGCGGATCTGCAGGCCCGCGGACTGGCGCGAGAGAGTGAAGGCGCGATCTGTGTCTTCATTCCGGGGACCGAAGCCCCGTTCATCGTGCGCAAGAGCGACGGGGCGTTTACTTACGCTACCACCGATCTCGCGACGATCAAGTATCGTAAAGAGACACTGCACGCCGACGGCATGCTGTATGTCGTCGACACGCGCCAGGGAGACCATTTCAAGCTGCTGTTCGAGACGGCCCGACTGTGGGGCTACGATGACATCGAGTTCAAACATGTTAACTTCGGCACCGTCTGCGGACCGGACGGCAAGCCGTATAAGACCCGCGAAGGGGACATCGTCGGCTTGGAGTCACTGCTCAATGAAGCGGTCGCCGAAGCCCTGAAGGTCATCGAATCAGAAGAATTGTCCAAGGGTGAAGACCGCGCCCGACTGGATCCGGCGACCCAGCGCCAGATCGCCGAAGTCGTCGGCATTGGCGGCATCAAGTATGCTGATCTGAAACACAGTCGGGAAAGCGATTACGAATACAGCCTGCAAAAGATGCTGGCCAAAAACGGCGACACGGCGACCTACATGCAATACGCGTATGCCCGAGTCTGCGGCATCTCGCGCAAGGGATGCCTCGATCGCCATGCCGTGCGATCACAAGCCGGCAGTATTCGCTTGGCACATCCCAAGGAACGAGCGTTGGCACTGCAACTGAATCAATTTGCCGAAACGCTGTCTGCTGCCGCGACCGATTATCGACCTAGCTATCTGACCGACTATTTATTTAAGACCGCGAATGCCTTTAGCTCATTCTACGACGAATGCCCCGTGCTGCAGGCGGAAACCCCCGAACTCCGCACCAGCCGCCTGCAACTCGCCGATCTGACAGCCCGAGTTCTCGCCCGCGGCCTGGAACTACTGGGCATTCAAACGATCGAGCAAATGTAGCCTTCACGTGGAACGTGAAGGCTACATTGCGATCGGCTCCAGCGTCAGGCTGCTGATCTCAAACTGCGTATTCGTCGCCGACAAGAACAACCAATCCTTCTTCGGGACGATGTAATCCGGCCCCACTGTCAACCGGGCCGCGTCCCCCTTCCAGTCGAAGGCATCTTTACCATCAATCTTTAAGGTGACATGTCCCGGCTCGACACGGCATTCAATATCGCACTTCTTGCCCTCCACGAAATACGTTTCAGTCCGGGTCGTTGCGTTGTTCTCCGCCGGGGACTTACCATCGAGTTGATTCAGCCCGGTCACCTTCCCCTCCGACCCATCAATCGACACCATCGACTGAAATCCGTCCACGACGATGCCAAACCCGAATTGCTCCGGCCCTTCGATCCGTTGCACTTTCATCTTCAAGACATACGCCTTGGGCAGATCGACCGGGATCTGAATTCTTCCGGCGAACTCACGTTGCGAATTCAGGTTCTTGTTCGCGAAATACCAGACCCCATGGACGGCGTCCAGTTTCGGATCGATCGCTTTCAGCAGGTCGATCGTGGTACTTTTCCCCGCCAGCTTGGCAGCCACAAACCGCACCGGCCGTTGAGTCGGCAACGTGACTTCTTCCGGCCACGCCCAGGGTCGAAACGCCACGATCTCACCGTCGACAAATCCTTTAAACGACAAGATTTCACTCTGGACGACCTTGCCTTTGGGAACCGTATTCTGCTGTAAGACAGTCACTTCAGTCGGTGTGATTTCGTCGATGACCATGGTCTGCCGCTTGATCTCGCGGACGACTTTCCCCAGCTTATAGTCGACGTCTTCCATCTGCAGGATGTCGCCCGGCATCCAGGGTTCGCGCGGTCCCAGTTCGCGACCCCAGCGGTAGAATCCCCGGCGCGTCGTCTCCACCTGCTTCAGGGCCTCGTCGAGTAACTCCGAAGACTGTCCGGTCCCCACCTTGCTATCCAGCACCCTCCGCGCGTATTGGATCACCGACACATTCCGGGGCGGAGTATTCTTCTCCTGCGACACGATACTCGGCAGCAAATCCACCGTTTCCGACCACAACGCCTTGTCAGGACTCGCCTGGAAGGCGACGACCTTCAATTTGGCCTTGGGCGCCGAAGTCCATTCCAATCCGATCAAGACCGAACGACCCGTATCCTTCAACAGTTTGACGTCCTTCAGTCCAAACGGAACCTTGGGCACATCCAACTTATCCGTCCGCGTATCCGCCGCCGCCCGCACGGCATCGATTTTCAATTGTCGCAACTGCATCGTGAATTCCACCCCGGCGGCCTGATGCGCCGGCCAGCCAGCCCCCGCCTTCGACAGCTCACGGGTGGCGACAGAAACCTTCAGATCGGTCAGCTTCTCAGCAACCTTCTTGGCAACAGCGGCCAGCGGTTCTTCCATTTCAGGAAACTCCGCCGCCACGGGCGCAGCCCACACGAGAAACAACAGCCAGACAACGATCAGGTTTGAAGTCGAACGCATAAACCGAGTCCCTCAATCAATGAGTGTCAGGACCAGCGAGTGACGTGGGCCATATCAGAATAGCGTAGGTTGATGCGTGTTTCACGAAATAACCCGGAAAAACCTCCGGGGCATGTTTTGCAATCGAACTTCCGAAGTTCAGGAACGTCTCGCCACCAGCTACGATGCTCGTTAATCGCTTGTCAGCATTTGGTTACGTCGCAGAAATGTTGTCCCCAGCAGCTTTTCTGAATTCGTCGCGTGATATCGAGCGCCGAGATTCGCCTTGAGAGGTAGATCAAACGCTACTACGGCATTCGTGATATGACTAACAACCAAAATACGATTCGTTCTCACGTGAACTGCGGCCCAGTCACACTGCCCTCACAACATTGGGGTCGTCCAAATCCATTCGAACGGCCTCGGCCGTGATGTGTGCGACCTATTCCCCCCATGCAATTCATTCACCAAGGTGTTGAACCGTGAATCAGCCACCATCAAACCGATTCGGATTTCTCAGTCTGAACGTCACGCAGGCGTGTGGCGCCGCGAACGACAACATTCTGAAGCAGGTGGTCGTTTTCGGGCTCGCATCCGGCGGGATTTGGGCCGACCAGCTGGGAAGTGGGGGGCAGGCGATCGGTTCACTCTGCCTGGCGGTGCCGTTCGTACTGTTCTCGGGATTTGCAGGGCAGTTCTCGGATCGCTATAGCAAACGCGACGTGAGCGTCATCGTCAAACTGTCAGAGATCGTCATTGCACTCGTCGCCATGACGGGGCTCTGGCTGATGGACCTGTGGACCGTGCTGGCCTCGCTGATCCTGATCGCCGCACAAAGCGCTTTCTTCGGACCCGCGAAGTACGGAATCCTGCCGGAGATTGTCGACGCGAAGCATCTCAGCCGCGCGAACGGCACAATTAATATGTTTACCTACCTCGCCGTGATTCTGGGCTGCGCCCTCGGCGGGCCGCTCTACGACGCCTACGCGCCGGATAAAACGAAGTTTCCCGAAGCGACGCCAATGCTCTGGCTACCGGGGCTGGTGATTCTGGTGGTGGGTATCGTGGGCGTGGCGGCGTCCTACGGGATTCCGCGACTGACGGCACAGAATCCGACGCTAAAGATCCGTCCGCTGCTGTTTCGAACCTACTTCGAAACTTGGCGTGAGATCGCAGGTTCGCCATTGGCCTCCGTGATCATCGCGTGGGCGTGCTTCTATTTTATTGTGGGGGGCGTCGCGCTGCTGATCCTGCCGGATTACACAACGCTGCTCGATATCAGCGCCACAGATACAGCAGGGCTGATGGCAATCCTGGGAGTGTCCATCGGTGTTGGTGACTTCGTGGCAGGACGTGTTTCCGGACACTCAGTCCGTCCCGGTCTGATTCCAATCGGCGCCATTGGCACCACCGTGATGTATTTCGTCCTGGGGCTGATCCCTCACAGCTTCCCGCTGGTGGCGAGTTGCCTTGCCCTGACGGGATTTCTCGCCGGGTTCTTCATGGTCCCACTGCAAACCATGACTCAGACCCTCTCCACGGAAGAACAACGCGGGCGTGTCCTGGGGCTTTGGACTTGTCTATCCTTCGTGGCCATCATTCTCGGGAACGTCCTCTTCGTGGTCGTCAGGCGGATCGGTGTGCCGTCGCAACGTGTGTTCCTGGTCTGCGGCGTACTCGGGATGATCTGTACCGGAATGTATTACCTGAAGTGGCGAGCAATCTTCGAACAGGCCCTTCAGCAGCATCGTGCTGCGAAGCCCGTGAGCGAACAGGAATCGGCACTGCCCCCTGCTGCGGTGATGTAGGGCTCGGGTCTCAGATAATGGAACCGGCCCACTGTGTCTGATTTTTGCAGTCTTCAAATCGAGAACAATACCGTTATGAAAATCTTTATCGCTGCCGCAGCTCTAGTAATTCTGCCATTGATTCACCAGCCAGCCACCGCAGAGGGCCTCCTTTACCGATTGCCTACAGACGGTACCTGGACGCGGTACGAATACGTGTACACGGTAGTGGGGAAGGATAATCCTCCGCGAAAGGGAACGCTCTGGATGGCCTCAGTCGGTCAAGCCACAGTCAATGGTGAAGCCTGCCGCTGGATCGAACTGAGACAAGATGAGGCGACGTTCGGTGGCCCCCTCAAAAACACATACAAGGTTCTCGTGCCTGAACAACATCTGGGGCGTGGCAAGAGTCCTCTGAACCACATCGTGCGAGGTTGGTTTAAGGGCTCGGGCGAGCCGAAAGTACTGAATTCTAAAAACAATGGGGGATTTATCATGATCGCTCTCGCTTCGCCCTTGAAAGACGTCGAAGAGCTGAAAGAGGAAGTGATTGTGAGCAAGCTTGGCGAACTGGCTTGTCCAGGTATCAAAACGACCGGCAAGTTCCCTGTTTCGAAGATTGATTGGGAAGTCACATTCGAGACTCGGCTGCACCCCAAGGCCCCCTTCGGCGTGGTCACATGTGACTTCAGAGAGCGCGGAACCAGCCTGGCCATGAAACTCGTCGACTATGGTGAGGGTGCCAAAAGTGAGATGCCGGAAGCGCAGTGACGTGCCGTAACTTCACAGGGGCCTTGTCCCTGCCCCGATTCTGTCATTTCATCGCGTGGTATTGCAGCCCGAGAGACCATCGTGGCTGGCAGCGCTGACTTAGGAACTCCTACACTATGTTTCACTGGCTTTGGCAATTGCTGTGTGGGGTCTGGCCAACACAACCCACCGTACGCGGCAGGGTTGGCTGCTCGGGCGAGCAGTTGAAACGTGACGATTTCCAACCACCTCGCGAAACGCGTATCGGCGATACCGAACCGGCAGTCGTCATTCAGTTTAAGTGGACTCGCACCGAGCGTCGCTCTCCAGTCGAGACATGCTCCAAGTCCGCGATCAAGGAATCCGAATGCGTGGAGGAAACTCACAGCGATTCCCCTGCCGTTCTGGAACTCAGTGGCAGCTACTTCGCCTGGGCCGTCAACCAACGCGAAGAGTGGTATTCGCCGTGCGAGCGACGCATTTATTACCGCTGTGCAGGTGAGACTGACTGGAAGGCATGCTCGCTACTGGCAGTAGTCTCGTTTCGAGTCGCCGAAAGCTATAACCGTGATCAGATCGGCGACGTCCTTTCCACGATACTTGAAAAACCGACGGCTTTCAGCACTGGATCATCACTCAGCATTCAGGTACCTTCCATCGAAGGCGAGCCGATCCCCACGATCGCTGTCGAGACGGTCCTTTACGGCGATATCATCGAATTTCGCCACGAAGGATTGGTGTGGGTCACTCTGGAATGGTCCGAGCACGATATTCCGTCCCGCTGCCGTGACTCCTGGCGCCTGTTCTTGACGCACTGTTGTCAGATTCATCCGGCGATTCGGGAACAGATTCTGAAGTCGCCTCGAGTGCCCCGCTGGTTCAGTTATCACATGCGGGACGTCGGGGGAGAATCAGAGACACGACTGACGTTCATCGCCATGAGCGAGCGGGAACCAAAACGAGAATGGCCGATCAAGTTCGGATTCGCTGTTTCGCCGAGCGCCATACCTGCGTTGAATGGTTGCCTGGAGGCGTTGGCCGATCGCACGCCTGCGACGCCATACGAATCGTTCGTGCGGACAAGAGACTTATGCCGCGACTTCGCCGATCAGGGACTCGGTGTGGACTGCCTGCTGTCCGACTGTGAGTTCTGGTTGACCACCGGTCTGAAACACGTCCTGGAGCTCGACGAGCTAACGGACTCCGCAGTACGCAGCGACGTCAATGCCCGCAAGCTGATCGAGCATTTCCGGGCGCGCTCGCCCGAGGCTCTCGATGCCGCTATCAAGTACTACGATTCACTCGATCGTAGTGCGTTGCGTACGGGATACCTGCTTGATTTTCTGACTGCGAGTGCCCGCCAAAACATGGGACGCACCGAGGACATCGAGCAACTCTTTTTGAACGTACTGGCAGTGAACCCAGAACTTGCCGGGGTCTGGTGCGAACTTGGAAAACACTACTACTTCGGCTTTCGGCATGAGGACGCCTGGCACTGCTTCGATGCGGCGAAACGGATTGCTCCATCCAATCCACTGCTCGCAGACATACTGGTTAATGAAGCCAAGCTCCTGCATGACTTTAAGGACTACTTCTGACAATTCCCGATCAACAGATACGGTCGAATCCAGTCCGAGCGTGGATCTGCTCTAAACTCAATCTTTTATCTGGGAAATCTCTGAGGATCACACCATGCCAGCGGATCTTCAACAGTCGCCGAGCGGCCCAATAACCAGCCCTCGGGTCGGGGGTACGAGTTTTCGAATTTGGCCGCCAAACAACTCACTCTGCCAAACAACGCACATCGGCCAAACTCGAAAAATCGTACCCCCGACCCCCGAGCGCGCGGTAATCTATGCAGTCATCCAAAGCTGTCACTTAACGGTACCTACAAATACGCTCGAACCAGAATGCTCCGATTTTTCGATCTCAAGGTGTCGACCACATGAAGCAGTGCACGAATTACTCCATCGCCAGCTTGTTGATCCTGCTGTCAGTTTGCGGCCTGTTTGCTTGGCCGTACATCAAATGTGTTCAAAATGTTGGAATGACGCGAACCGGAGTCATGTTCGACATGTCGAGACCTGGCGCACGACTCGCTTATCCTCAAGAATGGATAGTCATGATTCCATTCACATCAATCGCCGTCTTGTTGGCGGTTTCAATCGTAGCCTCAATACTACTTGGAGCGGCCTGTTGCTGGGTCTTCGGTAGTCGGTCAGCGAATTGACGTTGGCACGGTCGGGATCGGGGCCACGATTTTTGGAAATTGGCGGATAGGCGATTTCCCGATAACGGAACTCGATGACCGCCAATTTCGAAAAATCGTAGACTCGACCCCTCAACGTAGATCCCCCCAAACTCGCTCTTCCCCCCCGTCCTGATTCCTCCTACACTTTGCGCCAAGTCGCATATAGGGATATTGCGCTGCTACGTCGGAGGATCCGAGCCCGGACTGCGGTCGGGGTTTGCAGAGCAGGAGGGAGTCTGCCGTGCCTTTAGAGCCGTTTCGTTTTCTACATGCCGCCAATCTGTATCTGGACCATCAGCTCCGCGGAGTCGGACCGGTTCCCGATCACTTGCGCGATCCACTCGAACAAGCCACGCTGCTCGCCTGGGAACGAATCGTCGACGCCGCCATCACGCGCCAAGTCGATTTTGTCCTGCTGGCGGGCAATTCGTTCGATGCCGCCGACCACAGCCTGACCGGCCAGGTGGCCTTGATCCAGGGACTCGAAAACCTCGCCGAACACGACATTCCCGTCTTCATTGTCCCCGGCATCGCGGACCCCGACACGGCCTGGCGTCTCGGCATGTCGCTGCCCGACAATGTCACGCGGTTCGGTGGCGAACTCAGCGAACCGGTCAGCCTCAGTCGCGACGGCCGCACCTTCTGCACCATTCATCACGTCATGGCCAACACGCGCGACCTGAATGCCACCGACGGCAACGGACTGGACGAACTGGCCGTCTTCGCCCCGCAGTTCGCCCCTGACGAATGTGGTCCGTTCGACATCGCCCTGCTAGAATCGGTTACCAACGACGCCGCCATCGCCCCCGAACTAGCCGGTCCCGACTCGAGTCTCCCCTCAACGTCAGACAACAGTTCGATCCCCTTCGCGCGGCCTGCCTTCGATCCCACCCTCGTCAGTAAATGCCCGATCGAATACTGGGCACTGGGCGAAGGCATCCATCGGCAGTCGTGGCGCGTCGGCCGCGGCCTGGCCCACACGCCCGGCGGCACGCAGGGCCTGTCCCCCACGGATACCGGCATCCTCGGCTGCACCCTGGTAGAAGTCGAAAGCGATGGTCGAGTCCGCGAATCATTCATTCCGACGGCTCGCGTACGCTGGGAGAGCGTGACCGTTGCGGTCGCACCGCAGACGACACGTGAGTTCGTCATGCAGCAACTGCGGAACGAACTGGATGCCATTCCCCGCACCACCCAGGAAGAACTCTGGCTGGTGACCTGGAATATCACCGGTTCCGGCCGCTTCTATGACGACTTGCAGGACCTAGACTGTGCCCGGCGGCTATGGAGTGACGCCCTGCAGTCTCTGGCCGGGTCGTCGCCCCGGTTTCATCTGCGAAAGATCCAATACACAAACCCCATTCAAGATCAACCGAGCCTGGACTTCCTGTCGGAAGAATTTGCCCGTCAACTGGCCAGTTGGTCGGGAGCCACAAACCTCGCCGATCAAGTCGTCGCCGCCTCGTCGCTGACCGACACGCCCTGGGCCGGCCGCATCAAGCCAGCTCTTGCCGACGTGAATCCGCAAGCCGCAATTCAAGAAGCCCATCGCCTGGGTTGGGCCTGGTTGAAGAATGGCATTTGAACAACGCAACCAGAAGTGAGTGAAGGAATACCCGCGATGCGTATGACCGACCTGCATGTGGAACGCTTCGGCGCCTGGCAAGACCTCCATTTGCCACTCCCCGAGCATGGCCTGAACATCCTGTACGGGCCCAACGAAGCGGGCAAAAGCACGCTGATGCGGTTCGTGCGCGCCATGTTGTACGGCTTCCCGGTGACTCGCTCCGCAGATGGTCTGGCTCCGATCCAGGGTGCTCACGGAGCTCTGGACTTCGAACACGAAGGCCGCCATTTCCGCCTCCAACGCAACCACAATCCCCACACCCGCGGCGACCTGGCCATCACCAGCATGGACGCTCGCCCAGCCCCGTCGGCACTGCTAGAAAACATCCTCAACGGCGTCGAAGAATCGATCTTCGAAAAAGTGTTTGCCATCGGCCTGCGCGAAATCCAGGAACTGGGAACCTTGCAGGACGGCGAAGTGGCCGACCGCATCTACGGACTGACCCTTGGCCCCGACGGGCAGAAGTTGATTCATTCGACAGAATGTTTCCGCGCTCAGCAATCCAAATTGCTCGATCCCACGCTCCGCACGGGACGACTCGCGGAGCTGCTCGACCGCTACGACTCCGTCAACTCCGAGCTTCGTAATCAGGACAAACGCCAGCGGCAGCACCGGGAACTCTGTCGCGAACGAAGTCGTCTCGAAACCGAAATTGCCGGCCACCGACAGCGCCAGGCCGGGTTACAACTCGACCTGCGTGGCAACCTGTTGATGCAACGCATCTCTGGTCCGTGGCAGAAAACACAGGATTGCGAACAGCAACTCCGCGACCTGAAAATCGTCCAGGACTTTCCCGAACGGGGGATTGAACGTCTCCAGAAACTCGATCAGGAACTCGCCGCCGCCACTGACGCACGCAATCAACTCCTCAACCTGGCCCGCACGGCCAAAGGCCAGGCGTCCAAGCTGCGGCTGCCCATCGAATACCGAGCACATGGTCCCTCTATCCAGGGACTGCTCGATCAACGCACGTGGATTCGGCAGGTTCAAGACAAGGTTGCCGCCCAGCAGTTGGAGCTCGAACCGATCCAGCGCGAACTGGAAAGCCGCCTGCAAATCCTCGGCCCCGCCTGGTCCGCCAAACGCCTCGACACCTTCGACACGACACCCGCCGCACACTTCCGACTCGTCAGCGTCGCCCGCTCGTTCCGCGCCGCGCTGCTGCGTCGCGCCAAAGCCAAACGGTTGATCAAACGTCTCGAAGCTCACTGCAACGAACAGACCGACGCCATCCTGAAGGGCATGCTCGAATACAATGTCGACGCCCTCGACGAAGGCTTGACCACCGCACGCAAACAACTCACCAACCTCGAACAACTCGGCAAGCTGAAGATTCAGCATGCCGAACATCAACAACGTCAGATCAGCCTGGACGAAGAACGCGAACGGCTGGAAGCTCGATTAATACTCCCCCCGTGGGTGTACTTCGTCCTGATCCTGTTCGGCGTCACGGGAATCGGTCTGTTGCTCTATGGACTCAATACGGGACTGCAACTCACCCAAGTTGTGGGTGCCGTCTACACACTTTTAATCGTCACGTGTGCGGGAATTGTCTGGGCCGTTAAGAACTACTTCGAACAAGAAACTCAACAGCGACTCAACCACGTCAACGCCCTGACCGATAGCAATCTGCGGAAGATCCGCGAGACACACCAGCAGACGCGGCAACTCATCACGCCCGATCTCTTAGCATTCAACAGTTCACTCGGGAATTCGGCCGAGACTTTCTCCGAAGCCGATCTGATTAGAGAACTTGCGCAGCGCAGTACGGCCCTGGAACACCTGAGCCAGGACGAACAACTCCTCAATGCACGTCGCAAGAAGCTGAACGAACTACGAGCTCAATTGCAGCATCGCGAGCGTGAAGTCGGAACCGCCCGACAAAGCTGGCAGGAACTCCTCACGCATCTCGGATTCTCTCCCACGGCCAGTATTGAAGAAGCCTTCGATACCTGGAAGGTCGTCGTCGAAGCCTGCGAACTCAAGCAGCAATTCGACGCCCTGCAGCGTGACCACCAGCAACAAAAGTGGATCGTCCGCTCCTATGAACAACGCATCGGCGAGATCGGCAAACGCCTGCTCAATGTTGCCATCGAGCCGACCAAGACGTGGGAATACCTGCAGAGCTGGGAACAAAAACTAATCGCCCATGCTTCGCACCGGCAGGAACGATTCCGACTCAAACGCGAAGCCCGCGTCCGTCTGCGGGAAGCCAGCGAATACTTTGCCCTGTCACAGGATATCAAGACCCAGCGGGCCGCACTCCTCGTTCAGGGAGGATCGTCCAATCACGACGAATTCATCACGCGTGCCGAACAATCTGAAAGTCGCACCGCCCTGTTGGAACAACTCAACGAAGCCCGCATGGAACTCGATCGCGCCATTGGCACCGACCGCGATCTGGTCGTCGTCGATGAAGATCTGCAAGCCTATCAGCAGTCCCGGACGACTCAGCGGATCGAATCGCTCAAGCAGGAGCTCATCAACCTCGACCACGACCTGCTGCAGACCTACGAAGAACTCGGCAGCCTGAAGCATGAAATCAAGCAGTTGGAGACGAACCGCGATTCCAGCCGCCTTCGCTTCAACCGCGAACAGATCGCCACAGAGCTGCAGACCGCGGGCGAGGAATGGCTCGCCACAGAAATCGCCGGCCACGGGTTGCTCGGCCTGCGCGGCCACTTCGAGCGCACTTGTCAACCAGTCACGCTGGCCGACGCCTCACGTCACCTGCAACGGCTGACGCTGGGAAAATACCGCAACGTGTGGACCCCGCTGGGCGAACGGCAGCTCCGCATTGATGACGACCAAAATCGCACGCTCCGCGTCGAACAACTCAGCCGCGGCACCCGCGAACAGCTCTTCCTGGCCATCCGCCTGGCCCTTGTGGAAGAACTCGCCCGACAAGGCACGCGACTTCCGATGGTCTTAGACGACGTCCTAGTGAACTTTGATCAAGAACGTTCCGAAGCGGCAACGGAAGTGTTGCGCGACTTCGCCCAGAAGGGCTATCAAGTGCTCCTCTTCACCTGCCATCGCCATCTGGCAGAACGAGCCGAAACCCAGGGCCTGCAACCCATCTGGCTACCAGGCAAAGAATCCACAACGCCCCCCGTCGAACGCATGGCAGGTTGAGGGGTCGGACCTGACCCGATTGACCAGAATTACGAAGAGTTTTATGCCACGGATGGACACGGATTGAACACGGATAACTGCAGCGAAAAGATATCGATTCAGAACCATTCAAATTGTCTTGATGAGCGCCGCGATCTTCTTTGAAGGCGTCCGCAAACGATG
>CAMAVF010000051.1 GCA_945861445.1 Planctomicrobium piriforme
CGACGTCGACCTGCCCGACGACACCTTTACTTACAGTATTGTCGGCGGTAACGGAGCCGCCTTCTTCCAGACATCCGGCAATCAACTGCAGACGTCGCAGGTGCTGGATTACGAAACAGTGGCCGGCGGCTTCTACTCGGTGACCGTGCGGAGCACGGACCGCTTTGGATTGTTCGTGGACAAGTCGTTCAATATCACCGTGCTGGATCTGAACGATGCCCCGACACTGGATGCATTGGGTCCGGTGAACTTCAACGAAGATCCTGCCAATCCGGTGGTCATCAACCTGACGGGCATCAGTGCCGGTGCGGGCGAAAACCAGGCCATTCAGGTCACCGCCACTGCAGTGGTGACCAGTGGCGATCCGGACCTGTTTACCAGTTCGATCCCGGTGATTTACACGTCACCGAACGGCACCGGCACATTGACGTTGTCGCCGAAGTTGAACAAAAACGGGACAGCGACGATCACCGTGACGGTCCACGACCTGGGTGGAACCACGGTCAATGGTGGAGTCGACACGATCACCCGGACCTTCCAGGTGACCGTGAATCCGGTCAACGACAAGCCGTCCGACATCCTGCTCAGCAACGACACGATTGCCGAAGTTCCGGCCTCGACGCCGTTGCCGCTCAATGTGCTGGTCGGCAACTTGTCCTCGACGGATCCTGATAACCCTGCCGCCGGAGACACCTTCAGTTATTCATTGGTGCTTGGCTTCGGTTCGGATGACAATACGAAGTTCAAGATTGTCGGTAACCAGTTGATTGCCGTCGGACCGATCGATTTCGATCAACACCCGAACTACTCGGTACGCGTCCGCTCGACAGACAGCGGTTCGCCGACCGAATTCTTCGAGAAGATCCTGACGGTCCATACGACGAACATCAATGAACCGGCCGCTTCGATTGGAACAGCTCCGAATGCGGTCACTCTGATTGCCAACAGCATCGCCGAGAATCAGGGCACCAACGCAGTCGTCGGAGATCTGGTGGCGACTGATCCGGACGCCGGTGACGTCAACACCTTCGCCCTGGTGAGCGGCCAGGGTGCGGATGACAATAGCCTGTTCAAGATTGTCAACGGCCAACTGATCTCGAAATCTGACCTAAATTACGAAGTTCGGAACAGCTACACAGTACGGATTAGGGCGACCGATTTACTGGGACTGACTTTCGAGTCGGCCGTGCCGATCGCCGTGGTGAATGTGAATGAAAACCCGACGAACATTAATCTGTCCAACAGTACGATCGTGGAGAACTCCACGGCACCCGTCGGCAACTTCACCACTGTCGATCCCGACTTGAGTGACTCGACGTTTACCTATGAACTGGTGGGCGGTGATGGCTCCGCGGACAATGCCCGGTTTGCGATTGTGAACAATGAGTTGCGAGTGGTGGTGCCGCCCGATTACGAAGATCGCCCCAGTCACTTCTACTCGATCCGCGTCAAATCGACCGATCCCAACGGCTTGTCGTTCCAGAAAATCTTCACGATTACCGTGACGAATGTGAACGAGGCGCCCACTGCGGTGACGCTGTCGAACCAGACCATCGCCGAAAACAAGGCGGTCGGGTCCGTCGTCGGCACGCTGGGCACCGACGATCAGGACTCGCCGGAATTCTTCACCTATACGCTGGTCGGGGGAGCTGGCTCGGCTGACAACCTGCTGTTTGAAATCGCCGGTGACCAGTTGGTGACGAAGCAGAAATTCGACTTTGAGACCCGCACGAACTACACCGTCCGCGTTCGCTCGACAGACCATAACGGGCTGCAGGTCGAACAGGCCTTTGCGATTACCGTCACCGATGCGAAAGACGGCCCGGTCGTGAGGCTCACCCAGACGCCTGGCACGACGACCGGATCCAAGTCGGTGCTGGTCGATGGATCAGCCCAGGTGACCGACATCGATTCAGACAACTTCGATGGCGGAAAACTGGTCGTGACGATCCAGAGCGGCGAACAGACCGGCGATACCCTGGCGATTCAAAAGGGGGCCTCATTCAATGGCCAGAAACTGAAAGCCGTTCACCGCCGCACGGTCCTGCGGTTGGGCAAACAGGATATCGGAACGATTTCGGGCGGTGTCGATGGTATTCCCATGACGATCCAGTTCGGTGGTGGGATCTCCCTCGAACTATTCCAGAAGGTGATGCAGAGTATCACCTTCAAGGGCAAACCGTTCGCGGCTCCCCGAGTGATCTCGATGCAGGCGTTCGACGAAACGGGCTTGCCGAGCGACGTGCTTGACCCACTCAGTCGACGCAGTATCGTCGTCACGTAGCATCCATGACATCACCGTGGGATAGGCTTCCAGCCTGTCGTTCCACGGTGGCAACGACAGGCTGGAAGCCTATCCCACGATTACAAACCCGGCGTTCCTCAGGGACCGCCGGGTTTTTTTGCGCTGATCGATCCCCTTGTCAAATGCGCCGCGCCACCACGGCCCGCGCTTTCCCTGAGACCCGAGCAAATATCAAAACCCCGGCCTCTTTCCCGGGCAGCTCCAGTTGTTTGCGCAAGCGATCGATTTCCACGGGGATATGCCGGCATTTGATTTCTAACTGGCCGACCTGAGATGTTCGATAGTAGGCCCGAATCTCTTTCGGATTGTTCGATAACTCCGCCTCGACTTCAAACGCGCGGACAAATGCCGACTCGACGAGCGTATCGCCCGTCAGGTACTCTTCCGCAGCATCCAGGCGAGCCAATCCCAATCGTTCCGCCAGCAGATCGACGAGACCGGCACGTACGATGGCGGGATCTGGATCGAACAGATAACGGCCCAACGGACGGATGTCGGCGACCGCTTCCATCGGTTCGCCCGCGAGGGTCTCACCCGAAGGCAGGGCGGTGGCTCGCCACGGTTTTTCGCCAGCCAATCGGCCAAACCAGACGGTCGCCTCTTTGCATTCGCCATGCACACTGACCAGTTCGATCTCGGCGTCGATGAACTTGCCGCCGAAGTTCGCTGCCGGACTGAGCTTGATGGCGCCCCCGGCGAACTCGCGAGTCCAGTTCTGCAGCTGTTCGAGGCCGGGCACGTAGTCTTCAATCCGCACCGCGCGCGTCGCCTGCGTGACGCGACGATCGGGATCGACGTGCAGTAAACCCGAACGGTCGGTGATGTCTTCGGCTCGACCGCACACACACAGCGGCACGTGTTGGGGTGACAGGATTGCCGCGTTCCACTTGGCGCGCAGACTGCAGGCGGGATCGGCATCGACTGTCACGACATCGCAACCACGCCGCGCCAGGACTGCGGCATCAGACCCGATTCCGGTGCAATAGTCCCAGACCAGCCCGGTAAACCGCGCCGACTTGTGGATGGCAACCAGTTCGCTGGTGCATTGTTCCAGGCCCACTCGATCGAGCCACAGTTGATCACCAAGCGTGAACTTCGCGAGGGCCTTCTGCCGTAATTCCTGCAGGGAAATGGCACCGCGGACCAGCGCTTCGGGAAACTCCTTCCGCAAGCGGGCTTGAACCTGCAGCTCCGATCCCGAGCACTCTTGCAGTCGAGCAAAGATGGCGGGGGTCTCGCGCAAGGTCTGCAGCGTTTGCCATTCGTGCCAGTCAATGCCCGGATTGGATACGGAACCCATGCGAATGAATTTCAGATGGAGGAAAGAGTCGCCTTCACGGGGAACGTGAAGTCAGCCGGTTGCGGAATGTTTTTTGAAAGGGGAGGGCGACGCTCCTGCGGAGCCTAACACGAGCATTAGCTCGGCGTCCGCCGGATGCTCAACATTGCCTCCGGCGGACGCCTCGCCTTCCCGAATCTCCCCTTTTAAACGCACTTAGCCCAATGCTGCGCTCGGCTGACTTCAGTTGGAACGTGAAGGCTACTGTAGAACCTTTCGGCCGGAAGTGCGAATGGAGTCACATCAAGACATGTTGCCGTCCATGATGCGTTGAACAGACCAATAGGCCTGCACAGCCCGCAAATTCCTCAAATTGTGCGATTTTGCCGTCGAGTGCCAAAATCGTGACGGCGTCTTCGAGATTCTGGAAGCCGCGCGGCCGTCCAAATTGTTTGATTGAGTGTAGGCCAACGCGAAAGTCCGTTTCGGCTGGCACGCCTGTCAATGTGTTTGTGCCGTTCGGCGACTCGTTGGTCAGATCCATTCGCAAATGTTTAATCCCTACCAGCCTGTTGAAAAAGGTGTCTGGAACTTTGCCAACCACACGGATTCGCGCGTTTGTTCGACGTTCGGAGAGTTCCAGACACCTTTTTCAACAGGCTGCCACGGCCCGTTCAGTGATTGATCCGGGAACCGCGACTATGTTGCCGCAATACGCCCACCTCCGTTCTCAGCCGCGTCCGCTCAGTGGTACGGATCTCCTGTGCTTTCTGGTCACTGCGATCATCGCCTACGTGCTCTCGCCCCCGTGGGTGATTGCTCTGTTTCGGGTGCTCTGTGCGCCGCTGTGGTTGATGAATTCGATTGCGTTCTTTTACGCGCCACTGACTTTCGCCCGCGGGAACTCGAGTGCCATCGACGCGTTCTACCACGGTTATCGCGTCTTATTGGGCCCGTGGCTGTCTGGAATTTAGTTGTAGCCTTCACGTTCCACGTGAAGTCAGCCGGTCGCGGCCAGGCAAGCCTGAAGTCCTCTGGCGTTCATCGTCAGGTAGGACATTCAAAGTTCTGGGATCTTGCAAATGGGCTAGCATTCTGTGCGTCCGAAAGAATCTCATGGGACGGATGGGACTTATAGGACCAATGGGACTCATGGGACAGCACTGACTCAGCCTGCTCTTTACGAATCGGGCTTCCTCCCCCTACCATACCCGCCTCCGGTGTGCCCTCTTGCGACGTCCCCTTGCTGGGCGTCGTCAGTGATCGCAACCGTTTAGAACGAATCAAGTTAGGCTGATGTCAGCCCGCCAATATGGTTTCGCGGAATCGGCTGAGCCCGCTGTTGTGGGCCGTCTGTTTCCGCCCTCAGGGAAGTGTGAGACGCCTGTCATGTTTAATGTGTTGTGTCG
The DNA here is from genome assembly GCA_945861445.1 of Planctomicrobium piriforme. Classification (GTDB taxonomy): domain Bacteria; phylum Planctomycetota; class Planctomycetia; order Planctomycetales; family Planctomycetaceae; genus JAKFVC01. The sequence goes on from CAMAVF010000051.1 coordinate 4,994, forward strand.
AGATAACCTGTCGATTGCCGGCATCAAGCTGCTGCAGGAAACTCCAGGTCTGAATGTCATCGTCAACAATGAGAAAGCCGACAAGCTGGGTGCGGCCGGGATTCGCGAATTGTTGCGCGAAGTCGACGGAGTGATCATTCGCTCGGATACCAAAATGACTCCGGAGATCCTGAAGGATCAGCCGCGGTTGAAAATCATCGTGCGGGCAGGTGTCGGGGTCGACAACATCGACCTGGACGCCGCGACCCGGGCCGGGATCGTCGTGATGAATACGCCGGCGGGAAATACCACCAGCACGGCCGAACATGCCGTCACGATGATGATGGCTCTCTCGCGGTACATCGCCCCCGCCGACGCCAGCATGAAATCGGGCAAGTGGGACAAGAAGAGTTTTACCGGCACCCAGTTGGCCGGCAAAACACTGGCGGTGATCGGCCTCGGCCGCATCGGTCAATCGGTGGCGCGCCGGGCGATCGGTCTGGAAATGAAGGTCGTCGGTTACGATCCGTTCCTGTCGATCGAGAAGGCTGCCGAGCAGGGAATTACCCTGTATCGTGACATCGACGAACTGCTGCCGCTGTGCGACTATCTGACCGTGCATACTCCCGGCGGTGCGGAAACGAAGAGTTTGATCAGCTCGGACAGGATCGCCAAAATGCGCAAAGGGGTGCGACTGATCAACTGTGCCCGCGGCGGCATTATCGATGAAACGGCTCTCGCCGATGCGCTCGATTCGGGCCATGTGGCGGGTGCCGCGCTCGACGTATTCGAGACCGAACCGCTGCCGGCGGATTCTCGCTTGCTGAAGACCAGGAACCTGTTGACGACACCGCATCTCGGCGCCTCGACCGAGGAAGCTCAGGAATCGGTGGCGATTGAAGCGGCAGAGATTATCTCTGGCTTCCTTATTCGCAACGAGGTCCGGCACGCCGTCAATATGGCTCCGATCACCAGTACGGAGATGGCCGACATGAAGGCTTATCTCGATCTGGGCCGGCGACTGGGGCTGCTGCTGGCTCAGCAGAATAAGTCGACGGGAATCAAATCGGCCGTGGTCAATTATCGCGGCGAAGCGGCCACCAAGAAGACGAAGCTGATCACCAATGCCTTCGCGTGTGGACTATTGGAATCGGCTCTCGACGAAAGCGTCAACATCGTCAACGCCGAACTGTTGGCGCGCGAGCGGGGCATTGAGATCACCGAGACGACCTCGACCGAACCGTCCGATTTTCACACCATGGTGCAGGCCATCGTGAACACCGACAGTGGAGAACTGACGGCGTCAGGGACGATTTTCGGCAAGCAGTTCTTGCGGCTGGTGCGACTGGGGAAATTCACGATCGACGGCTATCTAGACGGCACGATGCTGATTTACCGGCACCGTGACGTTCCCGGTCTGATTGGGTACATCGGTCAGATTTGCGGCCGGCATCAAGTCAACATCGCTCATATGGCGCTGGGCCGGTTGCAAAATATGCCGGGCGGCGATTCGGTGGCCATTTTGAACCTCGACAATGAACCTTCGAACGAGGTCATTGAAGAGATCAAGAAGCATCCGGAAGTGACCGGGGTGGAAGTGGTGAAGTTGCCGAAGGCCGGTGCGCCGCTGCCGTGGCTGGTATCGAAATGAGGCCCTGTTGCGTCGCGGAGCGACGATTGAGCTTCGATACCTTCGATACCGGAAGTTTACCCAGTCAATCGTCGCTCCGTGACGAGAGGATCAGGGTGATATGGAACCGTGGGTTGAAACCCACGGCTACCTTCGGTGGTCGCTCCGCGACCCTGCACGGACCGGCCTGTTGTTCAAATTCGATTTCATCAACAACACCCGCTGGCCCCACAATCCCCACTGATCTGCAGCAGGGACCCGCCCTCTGGGGCAGTCCCTTTGGTCTCCCGGGGGTCTCTGACGGCGTCGACCTGGCAATTAAATGGCCGGGCTTGGGCGAGGGGGATGTCGGTCACCGGTGGTATGAGCGTGATCGCGTCGGCGTAGGGTTCTCGTGAATAGATCTGGAAGGTCTTGTCGCAGACGGCCATCCGTTTTCCGCGATAGAGGGTATGGCCGTCGTCATCGATGACGGCTTTCCACGGTCCGTTGTAGATCACCGCTTGATGACGTTCGAAACAGGGTCCCGCTTTGCCTTTGAAAGCGATTACGGTCAGCCTGCAGAATTCGATGCCTGCGACGGCTGCCTGCGGTTCCGGCTGACGTGCGACAATTTCGATTCCATAAAATCCAGTGGACTCCAGGGCTGCCAGCAAGCGGTCTTCCCGATACGCCCCGCTGACACCGTCAGTCCATAACTTCAAATCATTCTGCAGCGAAAACGGGACGTCTTCATCACTGACGAGAGTGCTGATCACCACGCGTCCGCCGCGCTTCAGCACGCGATAGGTCTCGGCCAGCATCTGCGGTCGATCACTGGAAAGGAGCTGGTTAACTGCCCCTTCCGAAATCACCGCGTCGATCGAGTCAGACGCGACGAGCGGGTTGGATTGTCGCTGTTGTTCGGTGAAGGCTTGAGTCTGCAGCCAGTCATTGCTCGTGATTGCCGGATGGGCTTGCAGCGACGCTTCCAGTTGATCGAGATCCAACTGCAGGTCGTGTAGGCGACCGCGGCGGAACTCGACATTCGCATAACGCAACGTCTGAGCCAACTGCGATTGGCGCTGCCGAGCGACAGTCAACAGCATGTCCTGGCATCCGATACCAATCACACGGCCCTGTGGACCGACAAGCGGGGCGAGACGGTCACACAGTGGCGCAGTTTCCGAACCGAGGAGCACCACAATCTCGCCGGGACCGACAGTGGTTGACATGTCGGTCAGGCAGGTGGGGAGCCGGTCGTGGACAGCGACTCCCACGTCTGAGTGACAGCAGGCATGTTCCTGGGCCGCGGGGTTTGATTCAGCTTCATGTTGCATGACGAGCAGTCCCCTGCGTCGGATGAGGCTCAATCAGCATCGCGACCGGCATTGCATTCAGGTAGGCCATTTCCAATAGCCGTGGGTTTTTGATTTCAGGTTATCATTGTAGCGAACTTGTTGGGCAGAGTGGACTAACCCAGCATCTGCACGATGCGTTGACCGAGCGTCACGCCGGCAATGACAAGTGCGCCGCACAGGGCCAGCATGCTGGCGGCCGTGCTCATGCCCAGGGCTTGTTGAACTGGTGGAGGCGTAACTTCTCCGAAGGCCGTGGCGATTGATTTCAACGCCTGGTTGAACAGCTCTGCCACGAACAGCACGATCAGCGAACTGACCACCAGCAGCCACTGCCAGGTCAGCAGTCCCAGGACGCCTCCCGCCAGCAGGATCAGCGTCGACGTGAAAATGTGGACGAAAAAGATGCTGTCCTGCCGGGCACCATTGCCGATGCCTCGTTCGGCCTGCACGAGCCTCTGCCGCCAGGCGGCGCGGGGCTTGTGACACTTCGCGGGTTTGTTCTCGGGATTCACCAGTGTTGTGGACGTAGACATGATTGTTAGTAACCTCTGCCTGCCAAAGAGCCCAATTGGGGATTCATTTGATTGGTCGCGGAACTGCCCGACGAGAAGGGCATGAACCGCGGTTCCACGGAAAGCATAAAGCCGACATTGTTCTTACTGGCATCAAACGTCGCACCGAAGTGCGTCAGGAAGTCACGCCCGATGCGCGTGACGGTCAGCGACTGCCCCCGATTGCGGCCTTCCGCCAGATCGTAGGCTGTCCCAAAGGTCGAGACCCAGTTGGGGCTCATCTGATAGGTGTAGCTGGCGGTGATGATCTCGCTGTAGAGACCCGCACCCTTCACCTGCCGCACACCGACATACACACTGCCACGTTCACTGCGCTGGCTGACCACGCCCACGTTCCACAACTGCTGGGCATTGTCGAACAAATCGTAATAGCCATTCGCCAGGACCGAGGTGCGTTCGCTGACATTCCACGCATAACGACCACCCAGCAAACCGAAGGACTGGCCGAAGTTGTCACGGTTCGCATCGGGGTAATACGACGCATCCAGATCCAGCGTCATCCAGTCCCGCACGCGGGGATTGTCGATTGGTCCCGCCTGAGTCTGCAACCGGTGACGCCAGCCCATTCGCAAGACTTGCTGCGTATCGACCAGTTCATAGTAAGGAGCTGTCACGTTGTGCGCCGCACCCGAACGGACTCCATAGAAGCGCGGATCGAATTGATCGGGCAAGATGCCGCCAAAGGTATTCGTCACCAGTCGATTGCGGAATCGATACTGAGCCTGATCGTCGAATTCGTTGTATTGAGCGACATCGGCCAGATCCTGATTGGAATCGGAATACGAGTAATCAAAATCGAACACCATCTTATGAACCAGGCCGCGCAGACCCAGGATGGAACTTTGGACTTCCGGCATGACCTTGGTGAACATCATGCTGCCCCGCACACCGGCGCTGCCGTACAAGCGGGTCATCTCATCGCCATTCAGATCTTCGCTCCAATAGGCGGCTTCACCCAGGACATACGGGACGATCTTCATCTGGCCGACATTCATCGGGGCCGAAAGCTCATGACGCGACATCGTGACCAGCCCCTCACGGTCGGCGACGAAGGGCAGGGGGGTGAAGACGTCTGCAGGATTCGTCGGGGCGGTGGCCGGACTGAGGTGACCGTAGCCAATCGAACTATGCGAGCTCCAATTCACCCGGCCATCGAAGAAGGAGCGCCCCAGAACATACAGATCTCCTTTGGGCAGCCAACTGGTACTCGTATCGAAATCGTTGATCTTCTCCCGCCCCGTGGCTGTCCACGCCGTATCACCGTCTTGGTGTTTCAGATAGGCCAGCGTTTCGTTGTCTTTCCCGGTGTCCCATTCGACCTCGTTGTATTGCTCGAGGTAGTTGCGATCGCTGATGTAACCGATTTCGGTCATCAGGGTGAACGCGTCGCCAATTTCCTGAACATCACGGAACTGGAACCGTCCGCGCATCGGATCGGGAGGGGCCAGGCTGCGTCGGTCAAGACCCAGGTTGTCGTTCCCGTCATCGTGAACGATGTAGCCGTTCAGCAGCCCCTGGGCATTGCCCCAGCCGAACCGGTCTTCGATCTGATAGTTGCTGATCAGTCCGCCCGCGGGGCCTCGTTTGCTGAGGTAGTCGGCGAGCAACATCGCGTCCACGCCATCCGGAGCTTCGCGGCCGAACAGTTTGAAGGGGTCCCACCCGGTGCGGATCTGGGCTCCAAACACGCGGTCGTTTTCGAAAGTCGCCCGAGTCAGCGGGGTACTCATCGATTGCGGCGTACCGCTCATCGTGGGCAGCCAGAAGACGGGCGTGTCTTCGATGCGCACGACCGGGTTGATCGTTTTGATCCAGGGGGCCGTCTGAGGCGGAGCGATCCCCGTTTCCTCAGTGGGCTTTTCACCAGAGACCTGCTGGATCGGGGAGTCCGCAGGCTTGGACGGACGTCTGACCGGACGCTGTTCGAAGATGACGTCGCTCGCCCCGACACGATAACCCGGCTTGCCGAATTGGCTGGTTGAAACCCATGCATTCAAGGCATGGAACGACGATTTGGATTGCTGCCGGATTTCTTCGGCATTAATGCGAATGGTCAACGGCAGGTTCGGCGCCTTGATTTTGACTTCCACCCGCTGCAGGATCGCTCGGTTTTCACGAATGTCGAAAAAGGCGCGCGAAGCGCGTGTGAAGATCGGTTCCTGCGGCGGAATGTTTTGGCGAACGACGATGTTGCCTTCCAGATAGATCTGCAGCGGAGCGTCTCCGCGTTGCACCAGCGTTTCGGTCGCCTGCTGGTCGAACCCGGAGGCCGCCTGAGTCCAGACCACGATGTGGTCGGCCGTCAGATCCACGGTGCCGATTTCGTCGACGCCATCAATGACCAGATTCACGCCCCCGGTGATTACCAGGACTTGCTCGGCCGGGGTCGTGTTGGGTGATTCCGAGCTAAAGGCATTGAACGGTGTGCTGCTCCGCGGGAAGAAGCGCAGCCGACGTTCGCCGATCGGTTTCTGATCCTTGGCGTCCGGGAAGATGACCGAGCTGGAGGAGGTCGCGTCGGCAGTCTGTACGGCGGAGTCGGGTTTGGTTTTGGATTCGTTCGCGACGGTTTGCGGAGCTTCTGACCAACGCTGGCGGGCGCGTCGATAGAAGACGTCCTCTTCCCGATTGTCGGCCTGTTCGACCTGGGGCGTTTCGATGTCGAATTTCAAGCCGGCGATGGAGTGGAGTTCGGTCACGAAAAACTCAGGCGTCCGTTGCGTCTGACCGCGTTCAACCCTCACGTTCCCTTCCAGGTAGATCTGCACCCGCTGTTCGCGCGAGCGCGGGCCGACTCCCTGGACCCACAACACGCCGCGATCGGCTTCGAGAACGGTCGCATCCTGTTTGATGCTGCAGTTCCGCAGCAAGTGGATGCGGCCGCCGCCATCAGCGGGTTGCCAGTTCCAACCTAGCTGAGATGAAACCGAAATCGGGTGTTTACGGGCACCCTTGTCAGCCGATACTTCCGGTGCGAGCGAAGGTTGCGAGTCGGTTTTTGAGTCGGAAGATCGCCGCGGGCGCTGCACTCCATACGCACCTTTAGCGGGCACCGGCTCCCGAGCTTCCAGCCGGGAGAGAACGGCGTAACACAAGCCAACCAGGACGGCCATCGCCGTCACCAACCGTGGGATTCGCAAGTAAGCCTCAGCCCCTTTCGGGCGCTGCTGCACGCAAACCTCGACCGGTCACACCCCGTCCGACATCCATGTCGAGACAACCAGGGTGGGGTCCTTCGCATTCCTTCCGCGGATCGAATGAGATCGCTGTAAAACCGCTCGACTCCATCCCCCCGCGCAGACTCTTCCCCTCCCTCTGTCCCGGTTCTCCCATTGAGGGCGCACCGGGGGCAGGGTGAGGTGTTTGGGATTATAGGCCGGATCGAGTTTCAGCAGCAAGACCGGGATTGCGTACACGTTGAAACGTAAGGACCTGTGGTGTAACATGTTACGTCATACAGATTATGAGTAATGGCGAGCCCATCGATTTGAAATCTTGTCAAGTGCAGTCGTCGGCCGAAAATCGCGTTAGATTCTGATGCAGCAATGAGATATGTCACCGCGACGCAAGGTCGGGCCGACTCCTGCACTAGCAAATTGTCACACCTTGTCTGGGGATTGGGTGCCACTGGCTATGCCAGTGCTCGAGAAACTAGCGAGTAGACTGCGAGCACTGGCATTGCCAGTGGCACCCCCCAATCTGTCGTGATGAAAAGGGACCATACCGAACGAAAGTGTTCGTTCGGCTTTTGTGACACATAGTGGTAGCGGTCATCGGACAAATTCCCCGAAGGGGATACGTCTCGTAGCCCAGGGTTGCCCGCTTCAGCGGGCTACCCTGGGTATTCATCAAGATTAAATTCTACCCCTGAAAGGGTTGCGCCCCGTGGCAGACGCTGCCAGCGTCTTTATCCTCCTCATCGACTATGCAGCGTCACACCAGATTAGCACCGACGCTGGCAGCGTCGGCCACGGGGGCTCGCCATTGCCAGCCAGACGAAAATGCCGGTGGCGGAACCCTTTCAGGGTACGTCAACCTATTGGGATACCAACCCAGGGTAGCCCGCTGGTGCGGGCAACCCTGGGCTAGGTGACATAACCCCGTTGGGGTATTTATTCAAAACGAGATTCGTTGCCGAAACAGATTCCCGATTGGACTGACGCCAAAACACCGCGGCTTTTCACCGCTTTTCATCACGTCACCCCCAACCTACCATTCACAACACACTATCCAACCAATTCTTGTCGCAACTCGTCCGGAATCTGCGGCGTGGCACCGCGTTGCGTGCATACAAAACTGGCGATCTTCGCGGCCCGATCGTGAATCACATCCAGGTCATTCTGATGGAGCAGCCCCAGCACCAGGGCTGCCGTAAATGAGTCGCCCGCGCCCACGGTATCGGCGATTTGCTCCACGCGATAACCAAGATGATGTGATGTTCGCCATTTAGTATACAGGCTGCTGCCGTCTGCTCCGCGTGTCAGTGCAATCAGTCGCAACCGATAACGCTGCAGCAGTTCGCGAACGGTCAGCTCGGGGTCTGGCGGCAACTGCAGCAGATCGGCGACCACGGGCAACTCTTCATGATTGAGTTTCAAAACCTGCGATAGTTGAAGCGACGCCTCGATCGTGGATGTGTCGTAATAATGCTGACGCAAGTTGATGTCAAATACTCGGCAGCAGTCCGGGCGAGTCGCCTGGAGGAACGCCTGGAGGCTGCGACGCGACTCGGGAGACCGTTGTGCCAGGGTGCCGAAACAGACGGCGTCGGCCTGTTGTGCAATGTCTCGCAGGGCGTCGTCGAACGGTAAAAAGTCCCACGCGACACCGGTGTGGATGGTGTAGGACGGTTGCCCATCGACCGTCGAGACCGTGACGGTCCCTGTGGGGTGTTCCACGCGCCGCAACCCGTTCTTTGCCAGACCAAGTTGTTCCAACTGGCAGATTATCCCATCACCCCGATCATCATTTCCAACCGCACTCACCACGAGACCGTTCGCCCCCAATTGATTGGCATGGAACGCGAAGTTCGCGGGAGCGCCACCGAGAAATGTCCCAGAGGGCAGAATATCCCACAGGATTTCGCCGAGGCCGACAATGCAAGGCGGTTTGATGGGCAACATTTCCGACTTCTCATTCTACTCTGTGACGGATTTTCGGCAGCCGATTGTCAGGAAATAATCCGATTTGTGATTTAAGTCGATGGGAGGGCGAGGCTCCTGCCGAGCCGCGGATGTCTATCGAGTGTCGCCAGACTACGCGGTTCGGCAGGAGCCTCACCCTCCCATGGGCCGAAAACGCGTCACGGCGTCGCCCCTCATTCAGGTCGATGGCGGGTCAGCTCGGCTTTGAAATCCCCGAGGCTGGACCAATGGAGCCGCCGGTTCAAGTCGACTTCGGTGATGGCAATGGTGCCCCATTCCTTCGCCTGGGTCAGCACCTGTCCGTCCTGCCCGTAGACTGCCGAGATCGTCCATTTGGCCGCGGGGTCGGTATACGTGCTGCTCACCAGGTAGACGTGGTTTTCACAGGCCCGCGCCGCGGCAAGCAACGGGTTGCAACCCCACACCGGCCAGGCGATGACTTCGGCCCCGCGGTTGCTGAGTTCGCGAGCGACCTCTGGAAAGAAGCCGTCATAACAGACCATCATGCCTACCTTGCCGAAGCGGGTGGTAAACACCGGGTAGTCCTTGCCCGGTTGAATGCCTTCTTCGATTTCCCCTCGGGGCAGGCAGACCTTGCGGTATTTGCCAACGATTTCTCCAGCGGGGCCCAGCAGCACGGCCACGTTATAGACCAGATGCTGATCACGCTCCAAGAGTCCCGCCACGAGATAAAGATTGTGTTGCTTGGCCAGTTCACTAAAATACTGGGTCGAAGGGCCCGGGATGGGTTCAGCGCAGTCAATCATGCTCAAGCCCGTGCCGAAGTACGTGAGCGTTTCCGGCAATACGACGAGATCGGCTTTTTGTCTGGCCGCGTCGGCGATCAAGGGTGCAAATAGCCGGCATTTGTCGGCCGGAGTCTTGCCCTCTTTTGGTTGGTAATGAACCGTTGCCAGCCGGACTTTTCGCGGTGCGGGAGCGGGAACTTCGCTGAATGCAACTCCCGACCATTCGACCGTCGCGGCGGGGGCCCAGCGAAAGTGCAATTCCACTTCCGCGCGTTTGGCCTTCGCAGGTGCCCGATAGATATCAGAAACTTCCGTCCAGCCTTCCGAGTTCGTTGCCTTATCGAGCGGATATTCTGGTTCGGCGCGAGGAATCGCGTTCGGGAGATAGCTGGCGGTGGAAGGCTGATCATGCGAAACCGGGTTTCCGGCGGCATCCTGCCAGCGAATGCGGACGATTCCCGCGCGGCGGGGCGAAGTCGCGTTGTCAGTCTTACGCCAGGCGACGAAGCGATATGACCGTTCGCCTTGGACCGGAAACGCTTTCTTCCAGTACCCGGTCAGACCTTCACGGCTGTCGGAGCGCGTGACCAGGCTTCCCTTCCCATCGTGGCCGCCGGCGGGATTAAATGAAAACTCGGGGGCGATTTCCGCGCGCAAAGCGACAGTCGTCCAGCCCGCTGGGACAGGGGAAGACTTCTCGGCGGCTCCGCTGCCAGTGATCGCGAGACAGAGCAGGCCCGTCACAAGCAAATGGGTACGCATCGTGGTCGTCTTTCGAGCAAGTTAAAGATGGATTGAATGGTGTTTCGAGTTGATGGAAGGGTGAGGCTCCTGCCGAACCGCGTGGTCTTTCGGCTCTCGATAGCCACTGCGCGGTTCGGCAGGAACCTCACCCTCCCATGATGCCCAAAATCAAAACGCGCGCTTCACTCGGTCAACATTCTCTGTCGCAGTGCGAATTCTGTGTGCAGTGAAAATTCCTTGAGCAACGTGATGCCACGATCGCCTTTGCTGGCACCGTCGACATGGAGGTCGTGAAAGCCTTCTCGATCCATGTTGCTGAGGATCGATTTCAGTTCTCCCGTGGCGGCTTCAATCCGGCGGATGATTTCGGCCAATTGTGAGCGGGTGAAGGGTTGCTTGCGTAAAGCACGACCATCCGAGGCCAGCTTCGTGGCCACGGTGGTGACTCTTTTCCTCGCCATTGCTGCGAATCTCCTGTGGGCTGTCGCCGGTTGCGAAACGCGATCACGGCCGAAGAAGGGCGTGGGATGCAAGTGATCGGTGTGGAGCCGTTTCGTCAAGAATGACAGGCTGGAAGCCTATCCCACGGGAAATCAACCAAAGCGACCGGTGATGTAGTCTTCGGTCTCTTTTTCCTTGGGCTTGGTGAAGAGTTGATCGGTGCGGTCCATCTCGATCAACCGGCCCTGGAAGAAGAACGCCGTGAATTCACTGACGCGGGCGGCCTGCTGCATGTTGTGCGTCACGATCACGATCGTGTAATTGCGGCGCAATTCGAAGATCAAATCTTCCACCCGCGCTGTCGATGCCGGATCGAGAGCTGAAGCGGGTTCGTCCATCAACAGCACTTCCGGATCGGTCGCGAGAGCCCGGGCGATACACAGTCGCTGTTGCTGACCGCCCGACAGGGCGAGGGCGGAATCTTTCAGTCGGTGGCTGACTTCTTCCCACAAGGCGGCTCGCTTGAGGCAGGACTCGACGATTTCGCCCAGTTTCTTGCGGTCGGTCAAACCGGCGATACGCGGGCCGAACGCGACGTTGTCGAACACCGATTTCGGAAAGGGGTTCGACTTTTGAAAGACCATGCCGACCCGTTTCCGCAGCGAGACAACATCGATGTTGGGCCGATAGATGTCGGTCCCGTCGAGCTGCACTAAACCTTCCACCCGGGCGCCGTCGACAATGTCGTTCATGCGATTCAGCGTGCGCAGGAACGTACTCTTGCCACAGCCGGATGGTCCGATCAGGGCGGTGACATTGCGCTGGGGAACCTGGATGCTGATATCAAACAGAGCCTGCCGCTGACCGTAGTAGAAATTCAGATGCCGAGTTTCAATCTTCGGCTGGCTGGTATCAGGCGTACCGTGAGACATCGCACCCTGACCATGTGTTGGGGGTTGTCCGGCTTTCTTCTCGGCAATCACCTGGCTCAATGATGGGAGCACAAGCTCTCCTTCAAGTGTTTTAGCAATCTGACGGCAACCAAGCCGCTACTTATCTTACCACGAGCGGCGGCGAGTGGTACACCTGTTGCGATTTTGGTCCGGTTTACCAGCGAATCCAGTTTTGGAAACGCTGGCGGATGATGACGGCTGTGGTATTCATCAACAACAACACCAGCAGCAGGACGACAATGCCCGCTGCTGACAGCGATTGATAGATTTCGTCCGGCTGGGAGGCCCAATTGTAGATCACCAGCGGCATCGCGGTGAATCGATCGAACGGGGCTTCAACAATTCCCTGCGGCTTGGTGAAGAAGTCGGTCACGCTGCCGATATTTCCGGGGGTGGAACTGACATAGGTTAATGCTCCGATCATGATCAACGGGGCAGATTCGCCGACCGCCCGCGATAAGGCCAGGATGATTCCCGTGAGAATTCCAGGGAGCGAGGCTGGCAGCACCTGATAACGGATGGTCTGCCATTGGGTAGCCCCCAAAGCCAGGGAGGAGTGTCTCAACGAGGCGGGAATCGATCGCAGTGCTTCCTGTGTCGAGATGATCACCACGGGCAGAATCAACAGGCTGAGAGTCAAGGCACCCGTCAAGACTTTGTCACCAAACGGCAAATGCCAGACAGGTTCGCGCGGCCAGTCGCCAAACAGGCCGAACATGTGGCCGAACACGGTGACCCCCAAGATGCCATAGACGACCGACGGGACGCCCGCCAGGTTGAGGATATTCAACTGGATCAGCCGCGTCACCCAATTCGCCTTGGCGTATTCCTCGAGATAAACGGCCGCTCCGATGCCCACGGGGATGGCGAACAACGCGGTCAGCACGATCAACCAGAAGCTGCCCCACAGACCCGCCTTGATGCCGGCTGTTTCCGGTTCGATCTGCGAATCGAAGTGTGTCAGGAATCCCCAATTGAGGTGCGGCCAGCCTTTGATGAAGACGCCCAGCAGCATGGTGGCCAGGATGAGCAAGCAGAGCCAGGTGGCGATGGCGCAGGCCCATTCGAACATCCGGCCCCAGCGATGCCGGGCCGCCAATTGCGGATCAGTAGAAAAGGCGGTTTCATTCATTGGTAGACATTCCGATAACGCCGCAGAATGAATCGCGCGATGATGTTCATCACGAGCGTAATCAGGAACAACGACATCGCGACGACATACAGGCTGCGATACTCAATGGACCCGGCCGCCGCTTCGCCCAGACTGACCATCACAATGTAGGCGGTCATCGTTTCAATCGAACGTAACACGTTCAGCGACAAGTCAGGCTGACTGCCCGCCGCAATCGTCACGGCCATCGTTTCGCCGACGGCGCGCGACAACGCCAGGAGAAACGCCGCCATAATGCCCGACAACGCTGCCGGCAGGACGATGCGCACGCTGACATCGAACTTCGTTGACCCCAGCGCCAAACCGGCTTCGCGCAATCCGCGTGGCACAGAACGCAGGACATCTTCGCTCAGGGAAGAAATGGTGGGGACGATCATGATTCCGACCACGATTCCTGCACTTAATACATTGAATCCGCCAACCTCAAACCCCAGCGCGTTCATGAAAATCGGCTGCAACACATAGGGTGTCAAAAACACCAATGCAAAGTAGCCATAAACGATGGACGGAATCCCGGCGAGAACTTCCAGGGTCGGTTTCAGGTAGGAGCGACTGCGTTCTGACGCGTACTCGCTGAGGTACAGGGCTGAAAGCAGCCCCAGCGGCATCCCGATCAGTCCGGCAATGCCTGCCACCAGGAAAGTTCCGCAAGCCAGCGGCCAGATCCCGAACCGGGGATTGTCCTGTGATTGTGGCTGCCAGACGGTATCGCCGAAAAACGACAACACCGAGACTTGAGAAAAGAACAGTAAGGTCTCGGAGAACAGGACCAGAATGATTCCGGCCGTTGTGGCGACGGACAAGAGGGCGCAACAGAACAAGACCAGGCGAATGCACTGCTCTTTCAGGGTCGTCAGGGACCACCGCTTCTGCAGCGAAGGCCGCTCGGCGGGGGACAGTGTGGCGCTAGTCAAACGGGCACCTGTAGCCCGACTCTCTGAGTCGGGAGTATTTGACATCACGGAAAGACCCGACTCGGAAAGTCGGGCTACGCGGCGATCCGATTATTTCTTCTCGGTCTTCACGGCGGGAATAATCCCCACGGCCTTCAGTTTCTTGCGGTTCTTATCGTAGTAAGAGTAGCCGAAATATCCCAGTGCATGCTTGGCACCCGCGACCCCCACGACGAGGACATTGTCTTCCGAACTGGCCGTGTAATCGGCACGGCTGGATTTGGTCTTGCCGACGATCACTTCCGTGAAATAGTCGAATGTTCCAGAATCGGTGTCAGCGCCAAACAGTTCGATGTCTTCCGCCGGCCAGGCAGGATTCAGTTCATTCCATTTCTTGATCTTGCTGTTCGGTTCCCACAGCGCCTTCAATTGGTCGACAGTCAGGCAATTGCACCAGTCATTCGCAGGATTGACGCACACCGTCAGTCCGTCAATGCAGACCGTTAACTCGAGATATTCGACGTTGTTCGCGAGACATTTGTCAATTTCACTTTGTTTGATCGGGCGCGACGCATTACTGACGTCTGTCTGTCCGACGCAGAATTGCTCAAAACCTCCACCCGTCCCCTTCTTGCCGACCGATACGCGAACCTTGTTGTCATTCGCATTTTGGAAGAGTTCCGCGGCGACCACACTGAAGGGATAAACCGTACTCGAGCCGTTCACCGCAACCGTTCCGGTGGCGAGTTTTTCGGGTATCGAAACGCCAGCAAGTTCCGCCTCGAGCTTCGCCTGTTGCTCCTTCAACAGGGATTCCTTCAACTTGATGAAGCCGCCTTTTTCCACATAATCTTGGGCCTTGCCGAGCAGCATTTTGACGTAGCCCGCAACTTCCGGCTTCTTCAACGCCTTCTTATTCACGTAGACGAACAACGGCCGAGACAACGGGGTGTATTCCCCCTTTTCGATGGTCTCCGGATTAGGCAGGACAGCGCCTTCGCAACCGGGTTGGCTGGCTACCGTAGCGCCAGCTTTCGAGTCATGGGCAGCCTTCCCGCCAGTCGTACCACCCTTCGTTCCATCGTTCTTCGTCTCGGCACAACTCGCCAACAGACCCACCACCAGCACGAAGCCGGCCAATAGAAACCACTTTTGTCCAGAAAGCATAAAATCTGATTCCTTGAAAACTCAGGAACGCGGCGATTTGTTCCACGGCCGATCCCAGATCGGCCCAAACCGCGTGACGCATTTTGCTTGACAAGAAGTAAACGTCACCAGTGTGTGAAGAGATCAGTAAAATTACTACATCCCAATTGTTAAGATTGTGTGAAGACGAGCCTCTTTGAAGCGAGTTTTCCTCGATTTTTGTCGTTTCAAATCGGAGCGTGGCGATGCGTTGATGAGACTACGACATCCCACGCAGTCGTTGCACGGTTTCCGCAACGTAGTTGATCGTGAAATCGATCTGCTCGGTGGTCGTTTCGCGGCCTAGTCCGAATCTGAGGCTCGCCAGAGATAAGGTTTCCGGGACGCCCATTGCGCGCAACACGTGACTCGGTTCCGGATCGGCCGAAGTACATGCGGAACCGGAACTGACGGCGATCTCTTTCAGATTGGCGAGCAGAGCCACGCCGTCCACGTCGGCGAAGCTGACATGGACGTTACCCGGCAAACGCCTAGGGAGTCCGACGACGGGCTCATCGCCAGGGCCATTGAACGTCAAACCGGTGAGGCGTTGGCTGAGACCTTCCCGAAGCTGACGTGCCAATCGCTGCAAGCGGTCCGCTTCGCTCGCCATTTCGTCGCGGGCAATCTCGCAAGCCGCACCCAGGCCGACAATCAGCGCCACGGGCAATGTTCCACTGCGCAACCGGCCTTCATGGCCGCCTCCGTCGAACAGCGGCTCCAGGCGAATGCGGGGCTCACCCTGCCGCACGACCAATGCACCGATCCCCTGCGGAGCGTAGAGTTTGTGTCCGGAGAGACTCAGCAAATCGATGTTGGTCGACGTCAGATCAATCGGCAGCTTGCCGACTGCCTGGGCTGCGTCGGTATGCAGGAGCATGCCGCGCAGCTTGCACAATCTGTTAATCTCATGCAGCGGTTGAATCGTCCCGACCTCGTTATTCGCCCACATCACCGAGACCAGCACGGTTTCTGGCTTGATCGCTGCCGCGATCTGTTCTGGATCGACCTGCCCTAGTCCATCGACCGGAACGACGGAGACACCATAGCCCTGCCGCTTCAGTCGTTTCAGCGGATCGAGGACCGCTTTGTGCTCAATGGCAGTGGTCACCACGTGACTGCCCGCGGGTGAGGCTCGCAGCACCCCTTTCAAGGCCAGGTTATTCGCTTCGGTCGCACCGCTTGTGAAGACGATGGCCTGCGGTTCCACATGCAACAGATCCGCCACTTGCGCCCGAGCGCGATCCACGGCTTCCTTGGCGCGCCAGCCAAACGCGTGGTTGATGCTGGCCGAGTTACCGAATTGCTCGCGAAAGTAGGGAACCATCTGCTCCAGCACCCGAGCGTCGACGGGCGTGGTAGAATGGTGATCGAGGTAGATCGGCATGGAGTCAGGGTCTCGCAAACGAGCGAATTGGCCACAGGAAATTCTACCACTGCCGAGTTCTGGCGATACAATAGCCTATGCCGATTTTGTGGAAGCTGCCAGATTCAGCATCTCGGATCACGTCAACAAGAGGCTGTTCCAGCGTTTCGATCATCTTGGTTCCGGTCCGCGCGTATGACTCTCCTGACCGTCAAAGACGAGCAAGATGCCTGGGTCGTCAGGCTCTTTTTGATTGGCTACTGTGCGTTCGCCTGGGGCAGTACGTCGATCTACGCTGCTGCGGATCTCTACGCTCGCTCGATTGATCCGTGGCTGAATTCCCGCAGGAGTCCGTCGATGATCTTGTTTCAGGACGTACAACAGATACATTGGTGTATAGCGGGACTGCTGATTATCTTCAGTCCCTGTGTTTTGGTGATGGCCTCGACGTGGAAAACACGTGTCGTCCTGATTGTCCACTGTCTGGTTGTTTTGGCGTCTTGCAATTGGTGAATCTGCAATGCTATCCAGTATGAACTTGTCTGCCGACTGGCCGTCTGTGACTCGACGGGCATTTCTGGGATCCCAGGCGACCGGAATCGGTTCGATCGCTTTGGCCGGTCTGCTGCAATCGGTGGCCTCCGCCGCCGAAACTGCGAGTGCTGTGCCGGGCAAAAAGGCCAAATCAGTGATCTGCCTGTTTCAGCATGGCGGTCCCAGCCAGATGGATCTGTTCGATCCCAAGCCGGAACTCCAGAAATGGCACGGGAAACCCTATCCCGGTGGACCGCTGGAAACCCACTTCGATAAGCAGAAGGGGAACGTGCTCGGCAGCCCGTATAAATTCAACAAGCACGGGAAATGCGGCATGGAACTCTGCGAGTTGCTGCCGCACACCGGTTCGATCGCGGACGACATCTGCCTGGTCCGTTCGATGGCCACCGAATCGGTCGATCACGAAGCGGCCCTGCGGCTGATTCATTCGGGCAAGCTCATGGCCGGAATGCCCGGTATCGGTTCGTGGGTGGTCTATGCCCTCGGGAGCGAGAACGCCAATTTGCCGGCGTATGTCGTGCTGGGTGACCCCGGAGGGCTGCCGGTCGATGGTGAGAAGAACTGGAGTTCCGGCTGGCTGCCTGCGGTGTATCAGGGGACGGTATTCCGAGCCGGTCCGTCACCGGTCTTCAATCTGCGGCCGCCGGAAGGGACGAAGCTGTCTGCCCGCGAGAATCAGTTGCGATTGCTGGAGACGTTGAATCGGCAACACTTGCGGAAGCATCCCGAAAACAGTGAGCTGGCTGCGCGGATCGCGAATTTCGAAACGGCCGCCCGCATGCAGACTTCTGTTCCCGATGTACTGGATCTCTCCAGCGAAACGGCCGCCACACGAGAAATGTACGGTCTGAACCGACCTGAATCGGAAGAATATGGCAAGCGGTGCCTGCTGGCCCGGCGGTTGGTCGAACGTGGCGTCCGGTTCGTGCAGATCTTTATGAGCGGCCAGCCGTGGGATACGCACAGCAAGAACGCGGAAAGCCTGAAGGGCCTGTGTGCGCGGACCGATCAGCCCAGTGCCGCGTTGGTGAAAGATCTCAAGCAGCGCGGGTTGCTGGAAGACACGATCGTGATGTGGACTGGCGAATTCGGACGTTTGCCGATTTCGCAAGGGGCCGACGGTCGCGACCACAACCGTCATGCGTTTTCGCTCTGGATCGCCGGGGGCGGCTTCAAGCCGGGCTACGTGCATGGAGCGACCGATGATTTTGGATACGCGTCGGTAACCGACATCGTCAACGTCCACGATCTGCACGCGACGATGCTGCATCGACTCGGCCTGGATCATCACCGGCTGACTCATCCCCACGACGGCCGCGAAGCCAGTTTGACCGATGCCGAAGTGACCAAGGCCCAGATTAACAAAAAGTTGCTGGCGTAAGTCGTCGCGCAAAGATCGCCGTCGCCGTTGGCTCCGGGTTAAACGATTCGGAGGGCAACCCTCCTCGTTTAACCGGGAGCCAGCGGCGACCTTTGCTCACAATGGATCGCGCATGACAGAAGCGCCAGTGAGTGCGTTCCCCGTTGACTTGAGGAATGCACTCGCTGGCGCTTCGAGCTTGTACTTCATACTAGAAACTGGAATTGGCGAGGGCCGCCCGTCCTGTCGAGCAGACTCCTCGCTAATTTTCCAGACTGTTTTGACCAACTACCAGCGGATGGAGATTCCAGGACGGTAGAAACCGCCACCGTACCCGCCCCCATAACCATATCCTCCACCATACCCGCCGCCGTAACCACTGCCATACCCGGTCCCGCAGCCGAAGCCACCGCGATAGCCACCACCATAACCTCCACCGTAGCCGCTACCGTACCCACCTCGGTATCCCCCACCGTACCCGCCTCCGTAGCCTCCGCCGTACCCACCGCCGTACCCACCGCTGTATCCGCCGCGATAACCTCCACCATATCCACCCCCGTAACATCCTGCTTGGGCATTTGAGGCCGAACCCACGACGAACATTGCACTGGCCACGACCGCGATCATCAGTAACTTTTTCATGACATGAACCTTTAAGTTTTCACGCGCTTCCGTTTCAGCATCGCGATCGATTGCACGTTTCATCGTCGTGGTGGTTTGGGTCAGCACTTGGCCCTGAACGAAAAAAGTAATATCGCAAGAGGCGTGCCAGCAATTTTGCAACGAGTATCCTATTGTCATAAAGCACGTAATGATAAATGGTTAAAATTTTATTTTTGCAGTCGGCGTGCGGTTGCGAGTCCGTGTGTGTCGCGATAACAGGGCGCATTAAATCAGATTGGTGTCTCTGATTCGATGAAAATGACTCAGAATGATATCGTGGGATAGGCTTCCAGCCTGTCATCCTCAAAACTCAGATGACAGGCTGGAAGCCTATCCCACGGCAGGTCACCGTTGCTGCTCGTCCACCCAACGCTGCAGCTCGTTGATCCAGTCGATGGAAAACAGCTCGGGGGTGGATTTGGCCGTGGGTGAAGTTTGCTCGGTCACAGACTGAGAGGCTGGTGTTTTCGCTGACGCGCGCGTTTTCCGCGAGGGTGGCGCTAGTGAGCGATCTTCAACCTCGGGGGACACAGTCGGCGAGGTTCGCTTCACTGGCCGGGACGGGCGACCTGCTTCGATCAATTCGGAAACCTTGACGTCACCAAACACCCCCATCCAATAGGCCAGTTCGGCTGCCGCGACATCTTTTGTCGGTGCGGTTTTCACCGGAACCGGCAGGTGGACATCGGTCGTTGGTCGTCGGCGTTGTTTCAGAAATTCGAGGAATTCGCCACTATCGGTCGCGGCGGCCCGCCGGCTTTTGGCCGCGCGATGCAGCCGATGATCGCTGGAGACAATCGTCAGTTGTCGCGGATGAGAATGTTCGTCGATCAGTTGCTCGAGCAGCAGATCGGCGTCGCCGTGCGGCCGGGCGTAGACGACTCGCAGTCCGTGGATATACCAATGAGTGGGCAGATGTGGGGGAGGTTGCCGCGCATCAAACACGACAGCCGTCCGCGCGATCTCGTCCGGGGTCAGCAGTTCGAATAATGTGCGGAGCAACGCCTGTCGTGCGCGCTGCAGGTCGCCCGGTCCATAGCGCGCACGGCCCAGCCCCGCCGCATGCAGCAAGTTGTAGCCATCAATCAACAGGTCCGTGGAAGCCATAGATGGACCCGTGAGCTCCAACCGACCCCAAATCGTTCCCGCGGCAAAGTTCTTACCCGCTTCAACTGCCAACTGAGAACCGACAACTACTCATCAATCACTTCGGCTTCAGCGCACTCACGACGCCTCTCACGTCTGTTTCATTCGTCGACCGATAGGCGAACGTGGCGACGACTTTCTTGCCCTTCACGATCACCGTCGTCAGATGCGCGTCGGTATTCACGCCCCAGCCCTCAGGGCCTTGAATCGCGCCGGGAAAGACGGCCAGTGCCGTATGTTCGAACTTCAGGGATTGCTGAGCTTTCGGCAGATATTCCTTGGATTTCGCCGCATCTTCCGTCAACCAGACGGCAACGACTTCGACACCTGCCGTCCCCTCAGCGCCGTCCGTAATTGCCTTGTCGAGTGTCTTGAAATACCGCGCAATCGGGCGATCCCATTTGTCGGCGGCAATCAACAGAAAGATGGTGGTCTTATCCGCTCGACTCTGCAGATAGTCGACGTCCTTGTCGGCGAACTCACCAGTCACCGCGCGGACCTTGAAGCCTTTGGCTTCCGTGCCGACCTCGGGCCCCGATTTGACTTTCGCCTCCGCAGTGGCCATCACGGCGAAGACAACCGCGGCACTCACAAGCTGTTTGAACACCATGCTGGATCTCCCGTAGCCGCATTCGCCAGAATGCGGGTGTTTGTGAGTTTCGCTCCCGCATTCTGGCGAATGCGGCGACACAGTGATCGCGGGCTGAATCTCCTTCACGGCGTTCGCTACGACGCTACCACTCGCCGCTGAAGACTTCGACGGCCGGGCCGGTCAAATAGACTTCGCCGGTCGCGGCCCATTCCAATTCCAGATCGCCACCCGGCAGATGGGCCAGCACCTGGCGTTCGGTCAATCCGGCCAGGACCCCCGCCACACACGCCGCACACGCACCTGTCCCACACGCCTGGGTCTCCCCGGAGCCTCGTTCCCAGACGCGCATGTTGAATTCGCGAGGCGACAGGATCTGGATGAATTCGGCATTCACGCGCCGCGGGAAGGCCGGATGTTTTTCAATTTGGGGACCGACCCC